>NZ_JAVFHM010000182.1:0-124038 GCF_041954005.1 Priestia sp. BR_2
CTCCCACTCTCATTCCCCTTCACCCTCGCCTCAACCAACTTCCCGTTCTCCCAGCTCATATCCACCTCAATATTCCCTTTCGCCTTCAGCCCTTTCACGCTGCCTTTCGGCCATATCGTCGGCAGTGCAGGCAGAAGATGAATTTCGTCTTCGTGGCTCTGCAGCAGCATTTCCGCAATGGCGGCGGTGCCGCCGAAGTTGCCGTCGATGACAAAGATGTTGGCTTTGGCTCCGGCTACGCCGGGTTTGGAGTAGGTGAGCATGTTGTCGAAGCACAGTTCCCCGATCAAGTGGGCGATATGCTGGACGGCTTGATCTCCGTCATGCAATCGGGCATAGAAGAGTCCGAACAGCGCCGCGGTAAATTCGATATCCTCCAGGTCGGCTCGGCTGTTCCGGTTCTCCAATGTCACTCGGGCTGCCGCAGCTAGTTCCGGCGTATGATGCGGCGTGATTTGGCTGCCGGGATACAGGGCATATAGATGCGACAGATGGCGGTGCTCCGGTTGCGCCTCCTCATAGTCCTCCAGCCATTCCTGCAGCTGCCCCTTCTTGCCGATCATCAGCGGAGGCAATTGATCCAGCGCCGTCTGCCACTTCTGCTGAAGCTCCTCATCCACGCCCAGCGTCTGTGCCGCCTTCACGCAGAATGCCAGCAGATCCCGGACCAGGACCTGATCCATGGTCGGGCCCATGGACAGCTGCTGGTGCCCATCCTCCGGATTGCTGGTATAAAAGCTGTTCTCCGGCGAATTCGACGGACCCGTCACCAGCCAGCCATACTTTGGATGCACGGTCATGTAATCCATGAAAAAGGCTGCGGCCTCCTTCAGGACGGGATAAGCCAGCTCCTCCAGAAAAGCCTGATCGCGGTTGTACGCGTGATGCTCCATCATATGCGTCGCGATCCACAATCCGCCCGTCACGTTCAGCCCCCAGGAAGTCCCCCACCCCGGTGACGCAAATCCCCAGGCATTGGAGAATACATGGGCCACCCAGCCTTCGGCATCATAATAATGGCGCGCCGCCGAGCGTCCTTCCACCGATAGCTGCTGGATATACCGCATGAGCGGCTCATGGCTCTCGCTCAGATTCGCGGCCTCCGTCGGAAAATAGTTCATCTGGGTGTTCACATCCAGGTGATAATCGCAGCTCCAGGCCATTTTGTTGGCTTCGCCGTCATTCCATATGCCTTGCAAATGCATGGGCAGGATGGAGTCTTGTCGTGACCCGCTAATCGTCAAGTACCGGCCGTATTGATAAAACAACGCAAACAACGCCGGATCGTCCCCGTTGCCCTGCTTAAACCTGCCGATCCGCTCGTCCGTAGGCAGACTGGAATGCTCGGAGCTTCCCAGCTCCAATCGTACACGGGCATACAGCGGCTGGTAATCCGCCAGATGCTTGGCTCTCAGCGCGTCATATCCCAGCAGCACAGCCTGTTCTAGCTGCAACGCGCTTTTCTCCCGCCAGCTCTCACCTTCTTGACGGTAATCCGTATTCACCGCAAAATAAATCGCCGCCTCATCCGCTCCGGATACGTTTATGGTGTCATCCGTGCAGCTCACCTGCCCGCCTTCCGTTACGACGCGCAGCTGGCCTTGGCAGGACACCCCGCACTCCCCATTGCTATGTACGCTTTCCAGCGCCTGTCCCTGGAATTCGATCGTATCCTTACTAGTAACGACAGCATGAAAAGGACCATTCTCGCCTCGAATCGAAATGCGGAATGACACGCCTAACGAGCCATGGCTGCTACGGATCCGGGAAACGATCACCTGATCGGCATGGGAAGCAAATACCTCTCGCGTCATCTCGGCTCCATCGATCTCGTAAAAAGAACGTGCCACCGCCTCCTCCAGATCCAGTTCCCGATGGAACAGCGGCTCAGCTGCTGCATCTTGTCTCCCGCCTTCGGGTGACTTCATGTTGTGATCAAACTCCAGAACGACTTGGCATAGTCCCAGATTGGTGCCAAAATTCAATTTTTCCGGCTCCAGGTGCTTCTTGGCTAGTCGATCGCCTTCGCGATAATCGCCCTGGAAGAAGTGTTTCCGCATCTGCTCCAAATCCGCTTTGCTGTTGCTTCGTCCTTGAGCCGGCTCCGGCTGGCCGGACCAATAGGTGGTTTCGGTGATATTCCATATTTCTCTGTTTGGAGTGGATACCACCACATTCCCCATCCGGCCATTGCCGATCGGCAGCCCTTGCGACCAGCCCTGAGCCGGTTTCGTATACCAAAGCTTCATATCTGACATGTTGTTTTCTCCTCTTCATTTGATTTTCCAATATCGCGACAAGCACTACCCTTACAGCAAAAGCAAGAAATCGCGATCCCCGGATGAAGCCGGGAACCGCGATGAACTTGCAGATGTACATGATGAATAGATGATTTCTTGTTATGGATTAGGGACGATTTTATAAAGCTTGGATTCGGCCGCTTTTAGCGTCACATCCAGCGAAGAGCCAGACGCCGTCTGAGATTGGCCGCTCCAAACATCCGTCACCGTATAGGACGCCGCCCCTTCCGAAGCGATACCGGCACGAACGAGATCCACGGTGTGCTGTGCCGCATTTTGTGTATAGTTAAACACAGCTACGTAGTGGGTTCCCTGATCGTCCAGCACGAATACGTTTGCTGCCTGGGTGCCCGTGTTGCCTTCTACCGGCCGGAACGCCTTGCCCTTCATCGCCAGCCCGTTTACTTCCGGGTTGGTCAGCAGCGTTTCCATGTACTGCCGTGCCGTCGCATCCGTGACGTCATCCGAATTCAGGAAGACCGTACCGGAGATCGCGGCCGCATTGACGCGCGACTGCGCGCCTTCCATCGATCCGCCTTTGGTTAAGTGCATATAGTCCGGATCGGTATAATGGTAGATCGTTCCGTTCTGCCACCAGCCGTATGTGAGATTGTTCAGCTGGTATTCCGTGCTGCCGATGCTGCCGTCGATATCGCAGGAGATGCGGCGGCTGTGCGCATATTGGCTAGGGAACAGCGGCGCGATGGAAGCGCTGATGAACATGGAGCCGTCCAGCACTTCATTCACGTAAGCCATCCCTTGGTTATAGGCCTGGATGCCGGTTTGAACGTTGGCATCATAATGCTTGCCTTCCATTGCCCCATGGCTCAGAAAATCGATTTTGATATATTCAAAGCCCTTGCTCTTGAACTTATTCATGTAATAATCGATCCGCTGCTTCACGCCCGGATGCGTCGGATCCACGGCATAAGCGCCATCCAGCGTCGGCAGCACGTTGCCGTCCATATCGCGCAGCACGATATCGCCGTATTTATATTTGCCGTTCGTCCCTTCGACTTCCTGCTCCATATTGTTGCCCCAGTACACGAACGGCGAATAATAGATGCCGGCCTTCTGTCCATTGCTGTGAATGAGCTGAACCAAATCCGTCAGCTGCTGATCCGTCATGTTATCCCAATAGGAATCGAGATTGATGTAGATATCGCCTTCATTGTTGAAGGAATGGTTCTGAATATGGTCTTTAACATAATTCGAGACCGAAACCGCCTTGTCAAAGCTTAAATCGCTGGCATACGCTCCCCAGCTGTTCCAGCCGACCGGAACGCCTTCAGGAATGTCCTCGCCAAAGGCTAACGGAGGCTGGATCGCTGCATTCACCTGGCCAAACGCTTCCAGTCCGGTCCGGTAATCCTCGAAAAAGCCGACCATGATTTTCGGCGAAGCAATCTGTTTGCCCGTTACCTTTCCATGCGGAATCGTGTCCCACGTGGAGGTGGATGACGTAAATCCGCCATATACGCGCAGATTGTTCAATTTGTCATTCGAGCCGCTCCAATAGATGCCGGTCTTCCACGTGTCATGCGTCACCGATCCGATGACGAGACCGTTCCGGCTCGTATTGTCATAGATGGCCGTCAGCTCCGAGCTGATATACAGCCCGTTGTTGAGGCCGGTATTCATCGACTTCGCTTGGTATCTGGACCAAGCATCGTTGTCGAAAGGAACGACGAGGACCCGGTTATCGTCATAGCTGCCGATGTCGATGCCGCCTCTCGCTTCCATCGCGATAGGTGCGATGTTCCCCGTAGAAATTGCGGAATGATGGGAAGCGACCGTTTCCGTAAGCAGATACGGCCCGTCTTCATAGACGTAATAGATTTGGCTGAGCGATGGCATTCCCCCATCCTCATTCACGACCGTCACCTTGATGCCCTTGCCGGTGGCATCCTGGAATGGGACCACTTGATTTTTATAGAATTTATGATGTTTATAATCTGTACTTGCAACCATCCGGTCGAGCTGGATCTCGCTGTATAACCCCTTGGCAACCGGTTTGCCGTTCCAATTGTATTGCGACAATCCGGTCGAGGTGTTGTACAGCAGCTCATACGTCGGATTGGATACCTTGAAGCCGTTGGCATATTCGGTTAAGGTGATGGAGCCATAGCTCGTGGCTTTCTTTTGTTTGCCTAAATCGCCAATGCTGCCATCCGGGCCTGATCCGTTTTCGCCGGCTGAATCAAAGGTCAGCTCAATTTTGTCAAAATCGGGCGAGTATCCGCCTGCATCATCGAACAGAATCGTGTTGCTGCCCTGATTCAAGTAAATTTGAATCTGGTAGGTGCCGATCGTGTTCCAATCCGCTGTTTTCGGAAAACTGAAATTCTCCTTCTCCGCTCCGTTCACGGAGATCGAAGCCGCGCGGGAATCCCCTGAGATGTAGAACATGTTCATATTGTAGATACCGGCCTTATCGACCTGAATCCCGTTGAACGTCAGCGTGGAACCGCCGTATAGATTGCCGGCTTTTTGCCCGCCTGAACAGAAGCTGCAATCGACCGCTCCTGCATTGCCGGTAAACGTGTTCTGAGATGCCTCGGCCTCGTAGGAAAAGATGCCTCCGGCCGCCTGACTCGGCTGCTGTTCTGCCGAAGCCAAGGAGCTGCCTAGCACAGACCCCGCTAACAGAATCGATAAGAAGAGCATGAATGGCTTTTGGAAGAATTTGAACGGATGAATACGCACTGAACCTCTCCTCCTTTTATTGATTTCGAATTAATTTCAAGATTTTCGATTCGGCTGGCGCCAGCTCGACCACAAGCGTGCCTTCCGATTGACCTGCCGTTCCTTCCCACACATCCAGAACCGTATAAGATGCGTGCGCCTCGAGGCCGCAGCGTCCCAAGGAAACCGTCTTCAGCACGGACTCGGCCCCGTCAAAGTTAAACACGGCAATATACGTCGTTCCCGCTTCGCTCGGATGGGTCAGCACAAACGTATCCGCAGCCTGTTTCCCGAGATTCCCCTCTACGGGCACAAAGGTTCTGCCCAGTCTCGCAATCTCGATGATCGCCTCATTTCCCAGCCAGTTCTTGGCGCGCCATGCCGCTTCCTCATGCCGGAAGTCATCGCCCAGCAGCAGCACCGTTCCCGAGATCACGGACGCGGTCAGACGGCTTCGCCCTTCATGGCGGGTCGTCGAATCCTGGTTGAAGCTTTTATAGATCACGGCATGGTCCGGATCGTTAAAACGGTACAGCGTATCGTTCATCCACCACCCGTGCGTCAGCGAGTTCAGCAAATATTCCGTATCCTGGATCGTTCCGAACACATCGCAGGAAATTCTGCGGCTGTGCGCATAGGAATAAGGGAACAGCGGGGCAATCGACAGGTTGATGAAGAACGGTCTGCCGATCCGCTCCGGGGAGAGTTTATCCGTCAGATACGACAATCCGTAATTGTATGCAGCGATCCCCGTCGTAATATCCGGGTCGTAATGCTTGCCTTCCAGAGCCCCGTGAGCCATGAAATCCAGCTTGATATACTCAAATCCCTCGGAGACGAATTTATCCATGAACCAATCGATTCGCGCCAGGTTCCCGGGATGCGTAGGATCAATCGCAAGTCCGCCGTCAACATCCGGCAAAATCTCGCCATCCTGGTCGCGAAGCAGGATATCGCCATAGGTGTACTTCCCATCGGTGCCCTCCACGGGGCTGCCGAACCCAGCCGGACTTCCCCAGAACGCAAACGGCGTCCAGTATGTACCGGGTTTGTGCCCGTTTTCGCGGACCCTTTTCAAGGCATCCTCCATCTCGGCAGGCGTCAGGCGATCCCAGAACGCATCGAAATTCATGTACAGGGTATCCTCGTTGTGAAAGCCCTGCGGCTGAACCTCCCGCTTCAGAAAATCGCTCGTCGCCACATAGAGATCGTAATCCAGCGTGCTCATGGCGGCCGACCAGCTGTTCCAACCGATCGGGACGCCGCCGTCCCAGCTCAGTGCAGGCGCTACCTTCGCATTCGCTTCCCCATACGCTTCGAGTCCTGTCCGGTAATCGTCGTAATCCCCTACCATAACCAGCGGAGATGCGACGCGCGTTCCTCTTACGTAGCCATGCGGCTGGGAATCTCGGGTCATGGTGTCGGCCGCGCCAGCGTACAGTTCCAGTTCATCCAGCTTGCCTGCGGTTTCCCCTTTGGCGCGAATGCCGGTCTTCCACACGTCATGACTGATCGATCCCAGAATCAATCCATTGCGGCTATCCGGCTGGAACAAGGCCGTCACTTCGTAGCTTTCCGTTTCCAGCGGGGCTGTCTCCGTGAGGTAGCGAACCCATTTGTCATTGTCATATGGCACGCGCAGCACATGCAGCGCTTCTCCCGGAACCGTCTCGCTCCCGCTCGATACGCTATCGGTTTTCACCACCGCGATGCGGTTTACCTTCAATTCCTCTTGGCCGACTATGATGACCCGCGTGATGAAAGATGAAGCCCCCTCATAGACATAAAAATGCTGTTCCAGGCCTGGGAGCAGATCGGATTCATGTTTAATCACGGCATGGATTCCGGTTCCGAACGAATCTTGGATCTTCTCCGGCTGCCCCATCATATAGTGGCGGTCGTAATGTCCCGTATGGTATTCCCGACCCTGCCATCGAAAACCGCTTCGTACTTCTTGCAGAGCGAATCCCCTGCTGCCTGCGTAGGCGTAACCGCCTTTTTCCAAATCCACCTCGATGGCCACCAGACCATTCGCCAAGCGAATGTGAGTTTCGGCATTCACCCCCGCGTTCACCGCCGTATCGCTGCTTCCTAACATCTGTGGATTGCCTCCTTCTGCGTGCATCTGTGCTGCATTCAGGACGCTATCGCATCAAGCCCCTTTTACAGCTTGCTATCATTATAGAAGCGCGGGTAAAGCGCTTACTATACAACGATCTTCCGATCCATATCGGGATATAACGCATCTGGAGCGACCCATTTGTTAAAATGCAATATGGAGTTTCCTGCGATGAAAAGAACCATTAAAAAAGGCTAACCGTGAGCCATACATCGCTCTTGGGATAGCCTTTGTATTTAGTCACAACATTTGATCGCGAGCTATGATAAAACAATCCATGCCGTCAGGCCCCGTAAAGCTGGCAAACCGACCGACGCCGAGCTTTTCCTGAGGTTCGATGATGGCATGCGCGCCAAGTGACTGGGCTTTGGCTGACACTCGATCACAGTCTTGAACGGCATAATAAACATTCCATTCAGACAGAGCAGATCCTTGTTCAGATGCAACGATCGCCACGCCACTCTCATATGGACCCTTTTCGTGAAATAGAATGGCTGAATCCTGATTTCGGTACTCAAACTTCCAATCGAATAACTTCGAATAGAACTCTTCCGAAACTTCCAGATTGGTTGATGTAAGCTCCAGCCAGCCGGGCAGCCCTTCGGCTGCCATGCCCGAAATTAAGGGATTGGCATCCTTAGTTGATTGCAAAGTGATCACGGCGCCCATGGGATCCTGAATGGTGGATAAACGCAAGTTCATGACATCAAAAGGTTCTACCATTACACTTCCACCTAAAGCCTTAACCTTGGCAACTGAAGCATCCACATGCTCAACATGGAAATACAAGCTGGTATGGGGTTTAGCTCCCTTCGGAATAACCGGGGAGTCAAGGGAAGTCATGCTGCCCCATTCTTTCTCGCTCGAATACATCTTGGTCATGACCCTTCCCGGCAGCACTTCCTCCTTAAATGTCCAGTCGAACAACTCTCCGTAAAATGTTTTTGTCTTGTCGATACTCGGCGTCTTTAAGTCCACCCAGGCCAATTGGCCCGCCGTTTGCACAGGTCTCATCGAACATCCTCCTCCAAACACAAAAAAGCGCACACTCCTCCCAAGGAATGTGCGCTGGTGCGCTAATTGATATTTAATTCATATGTGTAGAATACCATGGTAAGGCATGTATTTCAAAATGATCCACAACGGTCATTACAAGTTCATACGATTATGCTTTATGATGGAGAAACTATAGCTCTCACGCTAGATCCTATCATTAGACGGTTGGTATGATGCCGCCGTAGATCACATATTCATAGCCTTTACTGAATCATTGAGTGATCACGTCAATCACCTTCGCCACGACCACGCACTCTATGACGAAGATCAGTAAACAACAAAAATAGAAAACGGACAGCTTGAGCTCCCCGAACTGATCCTTCCAAAAACGTCTGCGGAACAAGGAGATAATATCCGGCGTTAACGAATACTTCACCGACTGCTTCAGATCATCCACGTCATCGAATATCCGTCTAAAGATCCACTTATAGATCGGAATATTCAGGATGAACAACGCGACATAGATTAGAAGCTCCACGTGGCCGCGTCACCTCCTAGTTAAACATGCTTCCACCAGACCCCCGCGCACTCCGGCACCGTTGACCATTGGTTCGCTATGATCTTGTCCGTTAACTCGTCACCGAAAAAGAAGCCTGTGTTTAGCAATGCCTCCTCTACCGTATCAAAAACATAATCGGTCCGAATCCACTGATGGCTGAATCCGTATTGCTGCTCCAATTGAGCGTAATAACCGGTTAGGAAATCGGGAGGATTCGGCGTCTCCGTTCCGGTTCCCATCGTTTCCAGTATCAAGATCGTCCCCCCGGGTCTCAAAACTCGATGCAGCTCCGACATCACAAGTTCAAGATTCTCACGCCATTCCTCGTGGCTGGAATCGACCAGATAACTAATGCTCCAGCCCGATACAATCAGATCTACACTCGATGAAGCAACCGGGAGATTTCGATGATCAGCAACCATTGTGATCCAATTGCGAGCATCTAAAGCTTCAGAGCATTTTTCGTCCAAAATATCGAGCATGGGTTGCGATATGTCGGTACAGATCAATGATCTAGCGTCGGCGGCAAGCAGCATGGATAATCGGCCTGATCCTGCCCCCAAATCAAGGACATCCAGTCCTTCGTACGGTTTGACCCTATGGATAAGTTCAGATAAATCAGGCTGTCTGCTAACCATGGCCTCATAGGCTTGAGCCTGCTTGTCGTAAATTTCATCAATAGACACAATTTGTCCCCCTATCCAGCCCGCTTACGGAATTAATTCTCCGCGGATGTTCCTTGTCTTCTGTTCATGATGTGCTGTATCAGTTTGTACATGAAGCACAGCAGCAGCGAGAAGGCAATCATCATGAAATACGTGTTCCAATTGAAAAATTGATTGTTCATATGTATCGAAAGGAGTCCGCCGGACGTTATCGATTCGATGTGATCCCAGTCCGTTTGGCCCCACCTCAATTGGAAAGCCTCGGCTAGGATTTCTCTATAGATTTCGAGTCGATGAAGCTGATATGCATAACCCGCTGTGATATAGCCAGCCAGAGCTAAGATCACGAGGCTTAACCAGCTGAGAGGCATCTTCAGGTCTTTAAAAATACGAATCCATTGATAGACCAACATAAGAAAAAGAATGCTTAAAGGGATGAGCAGCAGGATGGCAGGATTGCCGTTTCCGGAGCTGCTGCCAGGTCGAGGCGTCATCATATTGCCGAATAGAACCACGCCTAGCAAGGCAAGCGCAATGATGATTAAAGCGGCAAAACGTCTCATTTTCATATCGGCACACCTCGCTCAAGCTTCCTTGCAAAAGCCTATAATCTCTTCATGAACGAGCTCCGGCATCTCATGGTTAATGGCGTGACCCGCCCTGTTAACGATGCGGTAGCGCATCCCGTTCGTCTCCAATCTGGCAACCGCTTTCGGATAATGACTAAGCAAATCCCGCTCGCCAATGACGAACAAGGACTTGCTGCGAATAGCCTGAATGTCGGCAGGCGAATGGATCGTAATCGCATGCTTCATCATGGAGCGATTGTTGAAGTACTTCAGCAAGTAGAACCAGTGCTGCATAAGCTCCGGGTTGTTCTCAAATGCATCTGCATGGGTACCGCACAGCTTACGAAGCAATGAACGCACATTCCGTTCCGAAGGGAATAAGGCTTCCGGCAGAAAAGCCCGCATCATTTTGCTCATCACTTCAAACTGGCTTCCGGCAATGCTCCCGGCCAAACATACGATCTTGCTCACCCGATCCGGTCTAACGATGGCGTAATGGTAAGCCAGATAAGCTCCATAGGATACGCCCGCGATATAAACAGCGTCCACGTTCATTGCCTCAAGGACCTCGTCCAACCATGTTGCCTGATTGAATTCGCGTGCATACTTGTCGTTCGGCTCGCTCTTCCCGGACCCTCCGATATTATCCACCGCGATGATATGAAAGTTACGGGATAGCTCCTCCACGTTATATATCCACATCATGGCGACGTTATCGCCCGTTCCATGCAGTAGCAGCAGCGGAGGAAGATCCGAAGAACCTACTGTTATAACGTGGGTCATACCGTAGGAAGTAGAAATATTATGCTGCTCATACGGTACCGTCCACGCTGACAGCAGGCGGTCGTAGGATGCATAGACGAGCTTTTGTCCATGATTGCTTTTGAATCGCTTCAATGCCTGCACCTCCAATGACATAAAATTTATCTTATGCACTTGCCTTCATGGTGTTCGGCATATATAGGGATCAATTGTTCCAGCTTATGTATGGTCCTGTATGGCTTCACGTCCAAAGAGTCGTCCCATCTCCCGTCTCTTGTATACCAGATGGCTTTGATACCGCATTGTGCGGCCCCGATTATATCGTTATGCGGTTGGTCTCCGACGTACCATGTTTCTGATGGCGTCACGTGAAGTTGGTTCAGAGCCCTCGTAAAGATTGCCGGCTCCGGCTTTTTGACGCCAGCCTCTTCGGAGATCACGATAGAATCGAAGTATTCGCGAATCCCCAGCTGATGGATCTTGCCCTCTTGGACTTGAACGGTTCCATTGGTGATAATGCCAAGCTTAAGTCCCCAAGTCTTCAACTCGCGCAGGACGGAAACCAGCTGATCCATCGGCTGGATACAACTGGCGATTTCCCGTCTGAAAAATGACAGGTATTCCTCCGCCTTCGGGGGATTCACCCACGGAAGCTGCTCGACCAGCATCTCATATACTTCGCGCTTATCCCGATAGCCGTTATGATCCGCTTCCTTGAATCGCTTGGCTATCATCATTTGGGCAGCTTCATCGGAGTCGGGAAAGTACCTGGCAATCAATCGCTTGATGAACGTGTTAATCGCTGCCCTTCTGTCCGTTAATGTCTCATCCAGATCGAAGATGATCGCTTTTACTGTCATAGGCGCCTGCTTTCTATTAAAAATGGGCTCTCTCTCCATTTCCCTTGATGAAGATAGGTTCCGGATATTTCAAAGCCGTCTGTGGCCGCTGATCCTCCGGATAGAACGCCAGCTCCGCAAACTCGTCATTCTCCGGGTCCAGCTCACCGCTCACAACGCTGCACTCGAACACAATGGTCAGGTACTCCACTTGGTGCCCATTGCTGTATGTATATCGGCGTTCTTTTCCGCCATACACCCCAATGATTCGCTCAGGATTGATATCAAGCCCCGTCTCTTCCTTCGCCTCGCGAATCATCGCCTCCGCCGGCGACTCACCCAGCTCGATGGCACCTGCTACAAGGCCCCATAATTCTTCCTGATGCTTTCTTCCGAACAAAATATCATCCTGATCATTTCGGATAATGCCTGCAACGGACGGCATGAATATCAGCTGATCTCCGATCTTGTCTCTCAAATCTTTATAGTAATCCGACATTCCCATGGCTTTACGCTCCTTTGGTTTTGTTCTTCATGCTGACATGGAAGGCTTGGAATCTACCTTCTTCTGCCTGGATCTCCAGCTCAAATGGGCTCACTCCTTATGTAACTTCACAGTTTCGAGGTTCGCTATGGATCTAATCTGTGCGATATGATGCTGGTTGTGCCATACGAATCGCTGCAAGGCGATGTCCAGGGTAAAGCTGCCGAGCACTTGGGTTCTCATGGTTCTTTTGAAATCCTCGGGATGTAGATCCTTAAGCAGGATAAGAAAACGAAAATGGAGTGTTTCCAGAAGCGAGAGCGAGTTCTCCACGGGAACTTCCGTGTAATCGCTCAGCTCAGCCCATAAATCCTCCCGGTACGAGCTTGCCAGCGGCTCATCCTCGGTCAATGCCCGTTTGAATCGCAAGTAAGCGTTCATGTCGTTATCGGCGAGGTGGTGCACGATTTGCTGAATGCTCCAGCCACCTTCACGGTATGGCATGTGCAGCTGGGAAAGAGGACACTTCATGATGATTTGCCGAAGCGTCGGTACGATTGAAGGGATCTGCTGCATAAACTTCTGTCTGTCCTCCAAAGTTGGCTCCACCAATGGCTCAAAGGAGCCCAGGGGATAACGGATGCTGACCACCACTTCCTTACCTCCTCAATACATCATCGTACCCTTCATATGTTTCTAGTCGCAGATAGATCGAATAAACAATACACCGGATAATACGGAAAGCAGCATGTGTATTTCCGGTTTCCCGAACATCTCAATAACAAACAGCCTTCCAAGTCCAAACCACTCGATCCAATAAACACCAGGAATAAAGATGATAACTGTAAGTATAGCAGCGGGCAATAACAGCCACCTTAATCGAACTTGCCCCTGAATTAAACTACCCAGTGCTCTCCACTCTATTAAAACTCCGAACAGGAATCCGTATAAACTCATCTTTAATAACGAGAATTGCTGGGGAGATAAATCTGTATAGGCCCTTTGAATTTCATTATGAGTTTCTGTCATCAGGTAGAGCAGCATGACCATACCGATCACAACAAATCCGCCAAAAGCCATTTTTTTAGGTTGGATCATCCCTCTTTCGCTCCTTTATTCGAAAAAATAATACGAAATATCCGCTAAGAATTATGATTATGCGATGCCCCCGAAGTTAGAAGCGTTAAGACGGATGAAACAGCGCAAGCGGGTGCTGTACGCCTTTTTCGAGGCTCTCCACAATCCGCCTCATAACTTCGGCATCCCGGAATATCATGCTGTCATCCGCGAAGAGATCAGGCAGCGTGACCCAGCGGCAATCCTTGATCTCGTCAGCACCCAACTCAAGCGAGCCCCCGGTCACGATTCCGGTAAAATGAAACATGACGACATGGTAATTCAAACTGCTGATGAACTGATAAACCCCTGTTGTGCCCGTCAGTTGTACTTCATACCCTGTTTCTTCCTTCACTTCTCTAATAGCCGCCTCCAACATCGTTTCTCCAGGCTCGATGCGCCCTCCCGGGAAGTTCCAGGTATCCCGAACCGAAGGTTTATTTTCTTGGATAATAAGCACTTGATCTCCCTGTACGAGGGTAACGCTGACCACAAGCACGATCCCATTTTCCGTCATATCCACAATCCTTTGCACATGATCTACATAAACAGAACCCTCCTTTGGCGTTAACCACGAGGAGGGTTCTTGGATGAAATATCTGGTAACTCCCTTTATTCTACCGTTAACGCACATAACACGCAATCGCACGACGTTGTTGAACCTTCAACTCGAATGCCTCTCCTTCCCAAGCATTTGGCCCACCGCTGCTAGAAGTCTTTTTTTAAAGATAGAGTCACGCGTCGGGTCAAGCTAATAAGGCAGAGAGTATATTATTGAATACTGAATGCTCCAGAACATCGCCCCATGATCATGATGTCAAATTCTCCGGTTACCCTTCTGAATACCAGTATTGCAAGAAGCAAGCATGTTCTACAGAACATTCCCATCGGAGATTTTTCTACCTATTTATTTTCTTTGAAATAAGGGAACTACGATAAATTGGAGGTTGAGCGATGTCCGGGTATGTAAATGTTGATGTCCCGATCGAACTGCTGTTCACGGATCTGATTACGGAGGAAAGAAAAAAAGATATTCCCAACTACACCGATAGCTGGTACGAACATCATAAGCTTTCCGCTGATATGCCGATCATGCGTTTTGATTCGCACAAGAGCCTGTACCGATATTTCATGAACGAACAAGCCAGCCCGTCCGCGTACCTGGATTGGTATAAGAATATCTTTCTCACCAGGGGAATCGACCCGCCTTTACAGGATGAAGAGGTCCTCTCCTTTAGGAAAAATCAGTATCACATGATGAAGGTGGATCTGTCGTCCAATAGCGCTTTTTTTCACCAAGACCCGCCTTTGGTGAAATTTAATCGCGCAGGAGGTTATTTTAACCTGAGGGACGGACATCACAGGTCGACTTTTTTGTATTGCCAAGGTAAACGGAGCATGAAAGTCAAAATGTCCAGCGAAGATTATATGGACTGGATGAATATCGAAGGGCTGTCAGAGGTTGCCGATTCTTTTCAGAGATATCAACGGAGCCTTATTTATACCCCCATACTGCACCCTTCCTATCTTCATTTGAAGAGCGAGCGCGATCAAGCCTATCCGACAAGACTTGATGTCATTATGGATTTCTTGGGTACACGTTCTCTTCTCGGCACGAAAGTGATCGATATCGGCTGCAATATCGGATATTACGCGCGGCATTTCGCCCGCCAAGGTGCGCACGTGACCGGACTGGAGCCGCTGGCTGAGCATTATGATCTGGCTTTGCAGCTGAATCGGCTGGAAAGGGTGAACTTTGACCTGCTTCCGGACCGCTTCGAATCTTCATCAAGACTTCAGCGGTATGAGATCGGCCTCCTGTTAACCGTTTTTTATCATCATATGGGAGACCAAGATATCCGTAACGCTTTTATGCGGAAAATCAATCAATGCATTACCGATATGCTCTTCTGGGAATCAGGCGGCGAGCCGGAAACGGAAAAATCGTTGCTGCTGCAAAATACGCATTTCACCCGGTATGTAAAGCTGGCGGCCACATCGGGCACAGGGAAAGTAAGGGAACTCGGCGTATTCTTAAAAACCTGAAATGGGTGGTTACAAAAAACTCGGGAGCCTGTGCTTCTTGAGGCGTTATTTACGTTCATGACGGTATTGAGGTCACAGGGGCCTGCAGCTACAATGGTCTTCTTGGCCTCTTTCTTGTGCCGTACCACCGCGGAGCCGGAAACAACCGGAGAGGCGGAGCTAGGTTTACATATTACGAGCAGCCTGATGGACTTTTCATGGATCAACCCGCGAGGGATCACAGGTGGCTTTCCAAAGAATAACCAAAACAAAAGCAAAAACCTAAAAAAATGTAAATACGCAGCCCGCTAAAAATACGATATGATATGGGCAAATCAGGAAGGGAGGACAAGTGACCTGCTTAGCATCCATTAGGAACATATTCTTGCACATGATAAAGGAGGAATTTTAATGAGAATCCCCAAAATCACCAGCCTGTTCATGATGCTTACATTTCTGACGACGGCATCGCTATCCGCTTCCGGCGAAATGGGAAGCACCGCGGAAGCATCGTCCGGTCCTTTAAAGGTTATGAGCTTCAACTTGCGGTATGCCGCCAATGACAGTCAGCCATGGGAGAACCGCCGCCCAGTCACCAGAAACCTCATCCTGGAGCATCAGCCGGACGTCATTGGAACGCAGGAAGGACTTCACCGGCAAATCGTGGATCTGGAGAATGATCTGCCGGGATATGATCGGATCGGAGTCGGACGTGAAGGCGGGAGCCTAGGGGAATATATGGCGATTTTTTACAATACGGAACGGCTGAGGCCACTGGAGCAGTCTCACTTTTGGCTGTCCGATACGCCCCAGACGATCAGCTCGGCCAGCTGGGGCAACCAAATTCCGCGGATGGCAACCTGGGTTCGCTTTCAGGATCTTCGAAACGGCAAAACCTTCTATATGGTGAACACGCATCTGGATCATCAATCCGAGGTTTCCCGGCAGAAGAGTGCGGCACTTATCGTTGATAAGATGAAGGCATTTGACCCGGATATCCCCGTTGTAATCACCGGCGATTTCAACACGCTTCCGGGGAGCGATACGTATTCGATTTTTACAAGCAACGGGTTGTCGGATGCGCATGTCACGGCCAAGAAGCGAACCAACGATGATCTGGGAACCTTCCATAACTACAAGGACCCTACGGGCGGCGGCAGCGGAAACCGGATCGACTGGATTCTGCACGGCCAAGGTTGGAATGTCCTGCACAGCGAGATTATCAACTACAAGGAAGACGACCAATACCCTAGCGATCATTATCCCGTCATGATGGAGGGCACCCTGCAACAATCCAACAAAACCACCGGAGAAACGGTGCCCAAGCAGCCCTTGACCACGGCTCTGCATATCACCGAAGTGGTCGCCAACTCGAACGAGCAAGGGAATTACAATTATGTGGAGATCTATAACCCCACGAACCGGGAAATCGACCTGGAAGGGTATCAAATCTACTATTATTACGACCCTGCCCTTCCGTTCGACAAATCCAAGTCCAACCGCTGGACCATTACGAAGGATCGCTACAGCACCAACACCCTTATCGGCCCGAATGAAACCAAGGTGGTCTGGATCAAGAAGCAGCCTTGCTGTTATGACCTGAGCTTGGAGCAGTTCCTTGCCAACTATCATGCCGATGGGGATGAGCTCTTACCGTCTCAGATGCTTGCCGTCTTCACGCCGGGCAACAATCAGGGCCTGAACGGAACCTCCACCAGCGGACGTTCCTTGGGTATTTCATCGCCATCCGGCACGCATCTCGTAGGGGTCCAGTTTAATAACGGACAGCTGGATGCCGGTGTGAACGAATCGATCACCTATCAGGAGCCTGCGCCGCTGATGAGCATTATGCAGAAAAAAGACACATTTCAGCGCCCTTCCCCTGGTCAGCCGTAAGCTTCATACTCCAAAAAAAACAGATAAACCTTCCACATGCCATGACTCAGGCTCATGGTGCGTGGAAGGTTTTTTAGGTATTCACCCTCAGAAATCTAGTTCTATGTAATTAATTTCATCTTTTCATGTCATATAACATAACATAAATATTGTTAAACTTATCCTTCTCCATGTATAATGCTGCTAGATTGATAATATGCACAGGATATGGGGGAGATAATATGTCATCAAGGAAAAGAAATAATCGCTTTCATTCCATCACCGCAGCTTTATGTACGATTTCCTTGTTCGCCGCTGTACCCGCGCAAGCCGCTGCCCTCGATTCGTTTCCCATCCTGCAATCCACCAGCAATGAGCAACTCGGAGCCGATTATTATGTCCCCAGCACCGTAGAGAATATCAGTTGGGGGCATCTACCGAATCGGGACAGCAAATCCATCATGACCGTCACCTCCGGCAGCACCGTCACGTTTGATACGATATCCCATGAAGGCATCCTTGAAGACCAGGGAAGGGATCCGGAGAAGTACTTTGCTTCCTTCGGCATCCGGCCGGATCAAGTGCTAGATGACGCTAAAGCGGTTGCTGCCTCTGAGCTGCAGCATGATTTTGACAACGATGGACCGCATGTCGTAACGGGACCGATCGGAATCCAGGGAGCAGAACCTGGAGACGTGTTGAAGGTCGAGGTTCTTTCTCTCACCCCCCGGGTTCCCTACGGCGTCATATCCAACCGGCATTATAAGGGTGCCCTTCCCGGCGAATATCCCGAGAATGAAGGGCGCAAGGAAGGAGCAAGCGCAGCAAATCCGGAGTTATACCAAAATATTTCCAAATTCACGCCGGTAGAAGAAATCAACGGTAAACTCTATGGCGTGCTTCCCGTTGAACAGGGCGGGCATGTCCGCTTCCCGCTCAAGCCTTTTATGGGACTTATGGGCGTCGCACCGGATACCAGTGAAAAAGTTAGCAGCGTCCCGCCGATCGAAACCGGAGGCAATATCGATATCAATGAGCTTGGCGTCGGATCTACACTGTATCTTCCGATTCAGGTAAAAGGCGGGCTCTTCTATACCGGCGATCCTCATTTTGCACAGGGAGACGGCGAGGTTGCCTTGACCGCAATGGAGGCCTCCCTTCGCGGTACCTTCCGGTTGACGGTGCTGAAAGCTGGCGATCCATCCTTGCCGCGTGCAGAGCTCAAGCAGCCTTTTGCCGAAACGGAGGATTACTGGATTCCCGTCGGTCTCGACCCCGATCTGGATGAGGCCATGAAGGAAGCGGTGCGCGAAGCCCTTGGCTTCTTGAATGAGAAGCTGGGCATGGATCGCGCAACGGCCTACGCCTACATGAGTGCGGCTACGGACTACGAGGTCTCCCAAGTAGTGGACAAAACCAAAGGTATACATGCGCTGATTCATAAGCGGCATTTTATCAACAATCTTAAGCTGTCGATCGCCATCAACGGCTCGGCACTAGGCTCCTCCATCATCGGGGATGAGTTCTATGTTCCCCTCCGTCCGCTCGCTGAAGGTTTGGGATATGAAGTGGAGTGGGACCCTAAACGGCATGCGGCCTTAGCAACCGCCCCGGGCAAAAACTTAACCGTCCCGATCGGACAGTCAATCTATGAAATGGATGGCAAGGCGGTGTACAACAGCGAAGCGGCCATCATGAAGAATGGCATAACCATGATTCCCATCAAAACAATCCCTGCTCTGTTCGGAGCCCATGTGAACTGGACCACCAGCGGGAATGTGCTGAAAGCCAGCGTAACGCCTTCCCTGAATTAATCTTGTGCACTTGTCTATATAATTGTACCGAAAAAAGGCCCCTTTAGCTGGAAACGCCATCTAAGGGGGCTCGTTCATTAGATCGATGTGGTTTTATATTGAACCGTCAAACACTGCTTGGCGATATAAAAAATTTGACCCATATGCTCCGAATAATGCGTAGCGCACTGATGCAGGATGTCGAGATTGCTCCGTTCTTTTCCCCGGACCGATTGAACCTGTTCAAAGTCCTGACTCGACATGGATTTTACCGTATCGATCAGGAACTGGAACCGATTCTTCACAATCTGGATCAGATCATCCCGGCTGACAAATACCTGGGTCAACTCCTGCTCCCGGTTTCGCGGGGCAACGTCTTGTTGCAATATCCCTTTTGTGACCCGTTCTTGAATGTTGCCTTCGATGTGCCTGATCAACGTAGATATGCTCAGACTGGAATGATTGGGCCGCCAATTCACTTGCTCATCGTTTAACTGCACCAACGCTTTCAAGATACGGCTGCGGATGTTTTCAAATTTGTCCTCCAGCCACTTCCGGTTGAACTCATGATCCATATCGCACACTCCTTATTCGGTATGATAAAAGATCCTTGATTCACGCCTTCATCGCTTTCCAGATATATTTGTGCTCGCGAACTCCAAGCTGGCCGTCGATCTGGTTCTCCCGTATCCTGGCCTCGAGCTCACCCTTCATTTCCGGTAAAGTATAATCGGGATTGCCTGGCGTATCCGACAGGTTTAATGCAAATTCGTGGGCATTCGGGAAGTAAATAATCGCTTCATTATACTCCTCAATCTCGACATTCATGTAGCCATTCTCCGACAATCGCCTTCGAACGTGAGTCACATCGGTATGTATCCCGAAGATGGTGCCGCCTGAAGCTAATATCCTGGGATGTTCCAGGATGGAGGTAGGTCCTCTGCGGTCATAGATAAGGTCGAATTGCCCGTCTTGAAAAGGCATCTGTGTCTTCGTCGTGGCAAACACGAATTCCACATTCCGGGTTCCGCTGCTCTCGAGCAAGTATTGGGAGATTCGAATCATCTCCGCGGAATTGTCAAAGCCAATGATTTTCTCAGCATGTCTGGACATCCGAAGCGTGAACTCACCATGCCCGCAGCCTGCGTCCAGCACGGAATGATACTGCGGCAGCATCTCCACCAGCCGCTCCTCAAACACTTCTTCCGCCGATCTTCCGACTACGGTACACACCGCTCTTCCTCTATAACCGCCATTCCTGCGCGCGATCATGTCATACCAGTCGATTCCCATGCGTTCCCCCTCCGTGATAGGCTGTACTGCATTCACAATCCAAGATGGCACAACCCTGTCGTTACATGATCTTGTGCATGCCAACAGGTACCGAATCAACGAATCAACCGCTATTGCTAATGTCTTAAAATATTACCATTTTGTTCCGCAATGTCAACGGTTACATTTAAATTACCCGTCGAAAATCATCCACTTTCAATCGATTTCCCCGGCATTCGTCTTCGCGTCCAATACGCTTCGGATCAAAAACAATGCAAACCGACTCTTTTTTTTCAATAGGTAAGGAGGACTAAAAAAGCATTGCTATTGTCATAATTTGTCGTCTACAATGGAGGAATATTCATCCAATCTATCGATACATACAGGAGGATTTCATGTTTTTAAAAAGGTGGCGTCAATTATTATCTTTAACCCTTATTTTATCGTTTTGCATGACATCCGTGGCAAGTGCGGCGGAATCTGGTCAAGCCAAGTATGCATGGGCTAATGAGTCCATTGACTTCCTTAGATCCCATGGAGTTTTTGAGAACATGGAGTATCGGACAAAAACGTTAGGCAGGATGGTGACCAAAGCCGATCTTACCCTTATGGTTCACCGGCTGTTTACCGATTTTCGAGTCGATGCTGATAAGAAGTTCAACATTCCCGGCGTCCCTAACGGGCACCCATCCTACCAGATTTTTAAGGATGTTTACGGCAGCATACCTTCAGCGCCGAACGGATTAATCGGAGCCGCAGACAGAATCAATTACAACGATGAAACCTTCAAGTATATACCGGAGAAAGTGTTAACACGCTGGGACTTGTTGATTACGCTGAATACGCTGTTCGATGATATTGGTTATTCCTTGGAGTTATCGGACGCTGAGGAAATGGCGAGATTGCGGGCGATTAAAGACCTGCCCAAAAGATATTTCAATTCCTACAAGCATTATGACAAATGGAAGTATGCCTATCAGCCACTGGCACCCGAAATCGGATTGATGCAAGACAAAAAATACGGGCCTTCCTTAGCCTCCGATCTGGATTACGTCAAAGCCTATGCACTGCTCGGCTTTGACGAGGCCGACATCATGAAACCCGACGCCAAAGGCTATTTTCGCCCGAATCAAAAGGTAACGTTAGCCGAAACGGCGGTCGTCCTGCATCGAATTTACGACTATTTTGATGGCGGCAGCTATGTTCGGGAACCATCGCCGGATGATCTCATTCCGAATGGCACAAGAAACTTTATCTATGCGGGTTCCCCATCAGGACACGGACAAAGTCCGGTTTATGACTTTGCTTTGGTGAATTCCGATGCCCTGCCGGAATTCTATCTGGCTTTGAAGGCTTCGGAGAAAATCGACCTGCAGATCAACGTGAACGGGGAGCCATCCTATTATACTTACGAGCAGTTGAGCAACCCTAAGCAGCCTGTTCGAATCCCCTTGAATGGCGCATACTATGCGGAATTCATCCCCATTATCCGAAGCAAGGGTCAAAAAGCAACCGGCGAAAATAACAACATTGAAGTTATGTATTATTACGCTGATACGTTCCAGGACTTTACCCAAGCCGTATGGTATGAACCCAATCTCCAATTAAAATGACACAAGGGAGTGCATAACTGTTGCATACAGTATGCACTCCCTTTTTTGTCATGGTACAAACATATCAAGTTCTTAAAATGTTTGCCTTACCATTACGCAGATCCTCAAATACCGGTCTTTGTACAGAGCTGATATCCTCTAGATCGATCTCATGCAATGCTTTGAATTCCAACTGCAACGACTCGTTGTTCTCATCGTGATAAATCAGTATTCTGCCTGTCTCCTCCGTCTTTCCTTGTAAATCCACCGTGGCGTTAAAAACAAACATGACAAACACGACTTCGTTTCCGTCCGGATATCGATACTGCATTCTGGATCCGCTATAGACCCCATAGAGTTCACTATCGCGTACGACCAGCCCCGTTTCTTCGAGCACTTCCCGTCTCATCGTCTCTTCAACGGATTCCCCTGCCTCCATACCGCCACCGGGAAGACCCCAATTGCCGTAGTCCGAGCGTCGTTGGAGCAATATCCGCCCTCGATGATCCCGGATAATGGCGCCGCCTGTCACTATGATTTTCATTTCAGCATTATCCTCTCTCCATACTTGAAGGCTGAGGGTTTATAGCCCCAGCTTCGCTACGGATTCACCACCCGACCACGGCATAACGCCGATTTCCTCAAAACCCGCTCTGATGTACAACTGTCTGGCCCGTTCGTTCTTCGGATCAAAACTTAGCATAAGGACATCTGTCCGGTCATGCTTGTTTCGGATTTCTTCAACGATGTATCGCAAAGCCTCTTTCCCGTAGCCCTTTCCTTGGAAATTCCCGTCGATCATGAAACGGTAAATCCAATAGTTGCCGTCATCGGCGTCCAAGCCATATAACGCGAACCCGACCATCGTCTGATCATCATAAATGGCCATCGCTTCAAATTGTTCAAGAAATTGATACTGGGCAATCGAATACAGATTGGAGGCAATGAAGCCTTCTTGCTCCGGTTTCGCTTTCAGTTTAATGCATTCGGTCCAATTATCCTTATTTACGGGCTGCAGTCTAATCATGTCAAGCTCCTTCGAATCGTTGTTGATGTTCACACTGGTTTACGCCAAATGTTTAATAAAATAATATTGCTGATGACCCCTTGGGGCATCCTCAATGCGAGTTATCTCTTGAAATCCATGTTTACGGTAGAATACCGGCGCTTGAAAGCTGAAGGTATTGAGCTTGATGAAGGTGCATTGCTTTTCTTTTGCGATCGTCTCAATCTCTTGTAGTAATCTTGAGCCATATCCCCGCCCTCGATATCGATCATCGATCCACAGAATATCGACCTCAATCCAATTCCAGCAAAATACACTGTTGATGCCGCCTGCGATCTCTCCATGCTCATCTTTTATATGTAAGTTGATCTCCTCGTAATTCTGCTGCAAATCTTCTGCGATAAACCGTGCATTAAATTGAATCAGGTTCGTCCGTACCGCAAGCGCTTCTTCCGGGCTGCTTCGATTGATGTTGATTTGCGACAATGGGTCACTCCCCCTTCTCTTAACCTCTTGCTTGGATTGAACATTCAGCTTCATAACTTCCTCATCGCCGAACCAGTTCCCCGTTTCAACAAAACCTAGATTGCTGTACAAATTTTTCGCTGTCCGGTTATCCTTATGCACGGTCAGGCGTATTTCCTCGCATTGCGGAAATTGGCTTTGGATCCATGTAATCATCTGGAGTAAAGCTGCTTTGCCATATCCCTTACCCTGTTCCCCCGCATCTATTAAAAAGCCGTTAATCCAATACATATCGGATGAATTCATCACATAGGCATGCATGATAAATCCAACCATTCGGTTCCTCACGTATATCGCAAAGGGAAGGTATTCGACTTCATCACCGTCCGGTTTGATGTAGATCTTGGCGAGAGATACGGCTACCGCCGGCACAAACCCCTGCTGTTGGACCGAAACCTGCATTGCCAATGCTTCTTCCCAGTTCTTTCGGTTAACCGGCTTCAACTCCATGTCCATATCATGGCCCCCCCCAAGCAAGCATACATTAACCCAAATAATACCACATAAAGAACCCTACTTCCGGGATTAAACGACTTTAGATAAACTTTTCCTAAATACTTCTAACCTTATCAACTATAATCTTCTATCACGGCGATCCTATCGTTTTTAAACGCAAATACGGACTTTCCCTTCATATGAATCTTCTCCCCGGCCTTCATACCGTTAGGTAGATCCTTAGCGAGGATACCCTCGTAGTCAATCTCAATCTGAAGCTTGCCATCTTCAAACGAAGAACCAACGATAGTCTGACAACGGTGGGAGAATAACGACTTGGACTGTTCGGCTATTTCCCGAAATTCCTCAATGCCTTTTGTCTCCACGTCCACCGATCCGCTAGAACTATTTCTGAATTCGATCTCCTCATGCAGAAGAGCTATCATCCCGTTAATATCAAACGAATTATAGGCTTCTACATACTTCTCAACCATGTCCCTCATTTTCATAGGATTCATACGATTTTCCCCTTTCGTCCCTTGTTGGGCGTCAACCCTGTTTTTGAAAAACTCCGCCTTTCGCTTTGCACATTTCTCATCAACTTGTCATTTAATATACGGACTCTACTATAGTATAAGAGGTGATTTGAATGGGTCGTATCACTGCTGTTCCTCAACCGGATTTAGTATTAATCAGCTGGTCAAGAAATCCTCTGGTTGCGGGTTCTCCTCGCAGAATTGTTGCTGCCCGCGTCATCGGCAATGCTTCACCTTGCCGGGCTGATTTGACGCCGAATGCATTGCTTAGAACCGCCTTGGCCTGCTTGCAGGATCATGATGTAGGTTTCAAAATCGTATTTCGTCAAAGAACATCCAACATTAGCGGTTACCTGTTATTGCAGCGCAACTAATGAAACGATGGGAGGAGCAGCGTCTTGCTGCTTCTTTTTTATCTACGAGTTTCTAATATGAAAAAGCTCGCAGGCTATTCCGTTCACCCTGCAAGCTTCCTCGTAAGAACCTCTATTTCCTTTTTCATATCTGAAATATATCTCTATCACCTTAGAATTATCTCTATCTTTATTTCAATTGGGCAACGCTTACTGCAACCTTCTCCAGCTGCGCTTTGCTTAAGGAATGATCCGGAGAGCTGATCGTCACGAAGCGGTCATTGATCTGAAATCCCAGCATATCCGTGTCATCCGGTGTATACCATTTCGCTTTAACCCCATTGGACAATGTAACCGGTTTGCTGTCATATCCATGAGAGTAGTCTCTTGGAGAGATGTACACCGTCATATGTTTGAAG
Organism: Priestia sp. BR_2; assembly: GCF_041954005.1. Taxonomy (NCBI): domain Bacteria; kingdom Bacillati; phylum Bacillota; class Bacilli; order Caryophanales; family Bacillaceae; genus Priestia; species Priestia sp. BR_2. Next base: position 24,926 of record NZ_JAVFHM010000182.1, read on the forward strand.
ACCATGTTCACGCCATCTGCCGATGCGCCCGTCTTTTGATACACATCGCCTTTTACCATCTGACTTGGAGCGTACGGTGTTTGGAAACCATCAAATTTGGCGAATGCGCTTTTGATCTCTTTTAGTTGGGTATCGCTGTATTTCACGTTGGTCAGCTCGATCGTCTGACCCTTTCCAGGATTACTTCCGATTAACACCTGGTTATTCTTCGCATCGTATCTCACAGGAACTTCCAGCACATCGGCAATCGCGCGTACCGGCAAGTACGTTGTATTCTGATACGTGATCGGAGTCAATTTCTTGCCCGTGTTATAGACGGTACCGTCCACTTTGATGCCGATGCTGTGATTCAGGTAAGCCGAGATTTTCTCCAGGTTGGCTCCCGCATAAACACCTGCCGCTCCCGTTAAGGTCATTCCCAGCACGGCAACCGCCGCGATTGATTTTTTCAACTGTTTCATTTCATTCATCCCTCTCGTTTGTCTCACCAACCTTCCAAGTCGATGAGTCATAGTATGAAGCGCAATAACTTTATTGAAAATCAATGACATGCGTCGCAATTAAAGCTTCTTTATCGTCAATCGTAATTCCCAGTCTTTTTCCAGATGGACTCCAAGTCAGCGGGTAGACCGGATGGGCCGCAGGATGCACCGCTGAATAATAGGGCGCCATCCAGCTTACTTTCCCGGAAGCCGTATCAAACACATACACGCCGTTCATTCCGCTTTCATTCTCCGAGTACACATCAAAGGCTAATCTGGCAGAATCCGGCGACCAGGACGGGTAAGAAATCAGATTGCCTTTTCCGATTAGCGATCCTTGCAAGCTGCCGGCTGCGTCATAGATCAGTAAATTGCTGCCTGAGTTCCCTTCCGTGTTGGTTGCTGTGGAGACGGCAATGTACTCTCCATCCGGGGAGATGGTGAAGCTCCATACATTTTCGATGAGCTGTACCGGCTTCGACTGCCCCGGTTCAACCACCTTAAGCACCTGATTCACATCGGTATAATAGATCCGGCCTTTACTCGCTCCGAATTGGTTGTAAACTTCAACGTCCTCATCCTCAATGGCGGTGGTGGTGTAAGTACCGTCCGTGGAAATGAGACGAATCTCTCCCTTGCCGCTCATGGAGCCTGCCGCAAGAACATAGGTATCCGCATCGAGCCAACCGCCAATTTCCATGTAGTTGTCCCCTTTTACCGGAATGCTCTTGCCGGTATTAAGATCCTTCATGAAATTGTCTGCCGTGTACTTATCCCTCCATTTCTGTACAAAGCTATATTTACCGTCCGGCGAGACTTCTTCCTTGACCAGATGTTGGCCTGGATGCGACGCTTCATGATTCGTGAGCTCACGCCGCTCGCCCGTGCTTACGTTCACCTCTTCGGTGGCGTACGCATATTTCGGTTCTTCCGTTGCGGTTGCTTCCTTGACCATTTTGGTGGTAGTGACCCTGACCATATCCTCCGATATCCACGTCTCGATGTTGGACGAGGCAATCCGGTGCGTCTGATTCACGACCACTTCCCAACCGGCCTGCCCGCTCGCCCCGTCAACGACCGTGAGCTTGCGCTCTCCCGGTGTCTTACCTCCTCTGGCATTCGATACAGGCGGCTGGCTGGTTTGGCTGCCCGGTTCCACGATCGTCAACCGATCCTGGGACTGGCAGGCCGCAAGGGCTGCAGCCACAGCAACGATAGACAGCAACTTGATCCCATGCTTCCCAAATTTGTGTTTCATAACAGGTTTCCTCCAATGCTTCTCCCCCAAGGAGCTTCGGCAGCTGCAACTCATGTGACTTGTCATGCCGCCTCTTTCCCTGTTGAACTCAGTATAGAATGCGAATATCTCGATACGATATCGAGCTTGTAACGAACTTGTAAACAAAGATGTACATTTTAAAAAGAGCCCAGACCTATTCCAAGTCTGAGCTTTCTTCCACCGAATGAACCTCCTGGGATTGCGGCCGTTCCATCGGCAAGGTGACCACAAACGTAGAACCGTTTGGGCTGGATTCCGCAACCTCCACATAACCGCGCTGCTTCTCCGCCAAATTGCGAACCAGGGATAATCCTAAGCCGGTACCGCCATGTACCCGGGAGCGGTCGCTGCTCACCGTATAAAACGGATCAAAGATCCGTTCCCGGGCTTCGTCTGGAATTCCGATTCCGGTATCGCTTACCTTAATGACCATGCGATCATTGCCTTGTGGATCCCGGTCCACTTCATTCGATAGCGTAACGGTCCCACCGGGCCTGTTATATTTAATGGCGTTATCCAGCAGATTCAAAATCATATGCATCAGATTCTCCGGATCGGCCCATACCTTGCCTTCGGATAATGAGGATCGCAGCGTTATGCCCGATTGCTCTGCTTTGGCCTCCAGCCGGGCTGCCGCCTCTTGCAGAATCGGCATGAGGTTTACGTGTTCCGCGTGGGTTTCGAATTCATATATATCCATGGACGATAACTGAAGCGCCTTTTCTACCAGGCGATATAGCCGCTGTGCTTCCCGGCTGATCTGTCCTCGGGCTTCCTCGAGCAGCGCGGGATCGTCGCGATACATCTCAAGCAGGTCCGCGTAGGCCAGTATGGAGGTCAGCGGCGTTTTCAACTCATGGCTGATATTCCCGATAAACTGCTTCTGCTGCTGTTCCAGCTCCCGCAGCCGATCAATGGCATCCAGCAGCTTCTGTTTCTCTTCCGTGAGCTGGTTCACCGACAAGGAAATTCGCCCGCTCATTTCATATATCCCTTGCGCCAGCTCGCCGAGCTCATCGTTTCGCTTCACCGTCGGCTCACGAAGATAGACGCCTTCGCCGATCCTCTGCGCAGCCTGGTTCAATCTGCTGATGACATGCACCTGCCGCCACACGTACAGAAAACCGATAAGGAACCCGGCGGCCAGCACCGCAAGACCCGTCACGATAAACATTGTCTGGATCCGGTCATAGAACGCATGCTGCTCGGCCAGGGAGGCGTGGAATTGAATCGTTCCGATCGGCTGCTCCATATTCCGAAGCGGGGCAAGATATAACAGCTGGTCGCCCTCGGTAATATAGGCGGAACGCCCTTGCGCCGTGTGAGCAAGCGCGTCCTGTACATCCATTTTCGGCTGGAACGGAAGAGAAGTCCCCGTGAATGTACCATCTATCTTATACAGGGTCACCGGCATACCGCTCTGGGTTCCGAGATCGACGGCCAGACGTTGGCCGACATTTTCCATAAAATCATCCGGCTGCGTTTGAGGATTCGTCAGTAATTCCTGATGAATCCTGAGATTGGCTGCTTCTGCTTCCTGGGCGAAGGTTTGCTCCAGGCGCACCCGCTGGTCCTCCCGTATCCCGGCAAGAACCAACGTGCTTAGAACAACCACAACGGCGATCAGCAGCAGAGCGAGAAGCAGTGCGACTTTCCACTTTAAGCCGAAACGCACTTTTCCTTTGTTCATGATGGAATCTCCGTGCTTTTATACCCGATGCCATACACGGTCTGGATCACTTCATGCTGGTTTCCCAGCTTTTTGCGCAATCGCTGGACGTGAATATCTACCGTACGCGTGCCGCCGGCAAAATCCATGTCCCATACCTGTTCAAGCAAGGCCTCTCGCGAATATACCCGCTCCGGATTCCGGGCCAGGAGAGCCATGAGGTCAAACTCTTTCGGCGTCAGTTCAAGAGGCTTGCCTTCGGCATGAATGGTTCGATTTAACAGGTTAATGGTAAGTCCGGCTATCCGGATCACATGCGTTTCGGGGGCTTGCTTCCCGGCTGCCTCAGGAGTACGGCTTCTTCGGGACAATGCCTTTACCCTGGCGATGATCTCCCGCATGTCAAAGGGCTTTGTCATATAATCATCGGCACCAAGCTCCAGCCCGAGCACCTTATCCACAATATCGTCCTTCACCGTCAACAGCAGAATGGCAGGACGCTGCCGATCCCCGAGCCTGCGACAAACATCGTACCCGCTAAGCTTCGGCATCATGACATCGAGCACCATCACGTCAGGATCAAACGATTCCACGCGCTCCAGCGCTTCCTGCCCGTCCCCTGCGGTCTCTACCGTATATCCTTCCCTTCGCAGCGCATAAGCAACTGCGCTTGAGATACTGATCTCATCATCTACAACAAGTACCTTCGTCATCGCAGATACGACTCCTTTACTGGCCGATTACACATTTGCTAATTCCATGATGGTAACGTATCCGGCATCATATTTCAACAGCGGTCCCCTGCCGATTTCATTACAATTGTAACTATGAACGCTTTCGTCCGGTGGCCATAATAAAGCTAAGCACTCAAGCAAAGGAGGATTCGGATGACAATCGCTACCATGAACCATATCATTAAGCGCTATGGGCATCAGCTTGTCCTGGACCATGTCCATTTAGAAATCAGGCAGGGAGAAATACTCGGCCTTCTTGGGCCGAATGGTGCAGGTAAAACCACATTGATCCATGCGTTATCCGGCTTAATTGGCATCGATTCCGGAAACATCGAGCTGTTTGGGGAACGGCCAAGCGGCCCTATGCTGGAGGTTAAACGAAAGATCGGACTGGTTACGCAGGATATCACCGTGTTTGAGGATTTAACCGCTCACGAGAATCTCGCCTTTTTTGGCGGAATCTATGGGTTAAGAGGCACGGAATTGAGAAGACAAATCACGGAAACGCTCCAGTTCGTCGGACTAACGGATCAAGCCCATAAACGTCCTTCCAAATTTTCCGGAGGAATGAAGCGGAGACTGAATATCGCCTGCTCTATTATTCACAGACCCAGGCTCCTGATCATGGACGAACCTACGGTTGGAATCGACCCCCAATCCAGAAATCACATCCTGGAATCGGTCCGCGAGCTGCAAAAAAGGGGGACGACCATTCTCTACACTACCCATTACATGGAAGAAGTGCAGTCCCTCGCATCCCGCGTCGTGATTATGGATCAAGGCCACGTCATCGCGCAGGGGACGATCGATGAGTTGGTAAAGAACATCCACCATGAAGAGAAGATCAAGCTGGAAGTCGTGGAGCTGACGAAGGATCTGATCGATAACATCAAACAGCTGGATGGAGTCAAGCACGTGGTTTTGAATGGAACGCAAATTCAGATCATATCACGAGCAGGTGCAGGAAATCTGGATCGCATCCTGTCGTTGGCCAAAAGCGCGGGCGGCGTCCTATCCATCCATGCGGAGAAACCTACGCTTGAAGACGTATTCCTTACGCTTACCGGCAAGCAACTACGTGACGCGGAGGGAACTTAACATGCTTATATTCAGAATGACGTACTTCTCCTTGCTGCGCCTGATACGCGAACCCATCGGGCAGCTGCTTCTGGTGGGCCTGCCACTGGTCGTCATTACCGTGCTGGGTGTCGTTATTGGACCCTATGAAGGCATGAAGGGGGTTCCTCCGCTGGACTTGATGGCCGTTACGACCATTATGGGCGTTCAGTTTTTTGGCGGCACGTATTTGATGAGTTATTTGGATATCGATTTACTTAAAACCCGGAAATGGAGAATCTATTCGCTCCCTATTAACGTAACGGTGTATTCAAGCTCTCTTATTCTTGCCTGCACGCTCTTCAGCACTTTGCAAGGGTTGGTCTTAGTGCTATTCACAACCTGGGTGTTCGGGATAGCGTGGGGATCGCTGGGCTGGGTCTTACTGGTATTAATTATTTTTTCCTTCTTTGCGCAGTCCGTACATCTGCTGCTGACATTATCCATCCATAACATAAAATTGGCTGAAAGGATATCTGAAGTCCTTGGAATCGGCTTCATCATCTTAACCGGATTAATGTTTCCTCTCCCGGATCACCGTTTCTTTGAGTTCATGTCGTCCTATGGGAATCCGGTATCCCTCGGAAAGATGGCCGTCCTGGAGATGCTTGTCGATGGCGGGCAAGGGACAGCGTACCTAAGCATACTATTGCTGTTAGCCTTAACCGTGATATGCATGATGATCAGCGCATGGCTTGGGAGGAGGAAGCTCGCTTGACGATATTTAACTTCGCGCTCATCCGGAGCGTACGCAGCTTGCCCAACCTTATCTTGCTGTTAGGCCTTCCCGCAGCCGTCGTTGTCCTCCCGGTGGGCGGTTGGCATGGCTTACCGCTGGGGTATCACTTCTATGGAATCCTGCTGTTATTCTGTGCCTCCAAACTCGTTCATATGATCATGGAGGATCGGAAGAATAAAATGATGACCCGGATCGGCGTTGCACCTGTGACCCACTTCAAGTATTTATCGCAGAATCTGCTTGCTTTCGCTCTGCTGCTCGTAGGACAAAGCGCCGTGGTCACATTCAGCGCCTGGTTGCTGCATGCCGATGTTTTTGGCAGTCTGATTCAACTCTTCTGCATGTTCAGCGTGTTCTCGGTCACCGCGATTAGCTTCTCTCTCGCGTGGTGCTCCATGTTCCGCCAGCCTGAATCTTCTACAGCCGTTATGCTGGGAATCATCTTGATCATGGCCGTGCTCGGAGGAACCTTATTTCCCATTCAGGCTATGCCTGCATCCCTGCAGAAAATCGCCATGTTATCCCCTACCTATTGGTTCCATGAGGGAATCATGCTTGCTAAGAACGGAGGCTTGTTCGCGGAACAACTCACTCCGCTCGGGATCCTGCTGTTGTTTGCGATCGCTTTTATGCTGGTTGGCAGCCGAAGGAAACTGGCTTGAAAAATATGTTACGATATGGGGAAAAGAGTACGTATGCCATGGGAGGTTTTCATGAGAAGCTATACCGATTCGTGGTCCCCAAGCATAGCGGTCGTGATTTGGAGAATGTTTGCCCTGCTGCTTCTGGCCGCTCTGTGGTTTATGGGAGATGCCGGGACCGAAGGGTTCGTCCTGGTCTTCGCCTTAGCGATCCTGGCAATAGCCCGATGGCGGTTTTCCCTTCCTTCATGGACAACACTGGTCGACCAGATTCTATGCATGTCCATCATTCCATACTGGCCGGAGGCCGGCTTCGGACTGGCTCTGCCGCTATTTGAAACCATGCTTGCCGGTAAACCGCTGTTTTCCCTGCCCATCCTGGCAGCGCTTGTCATCGGCTATGTCGATCCGGACCTCCCGCTTCTTCTCATGCTCGTTCAAGCTTCATTTGCGGGGTGGATCGTTTTTTGTTGGTCCAAGCAAATCCATCAGTATCGATTGGAGGCAGATCAGGAGCGTCGCGATCGCTACGAATTGGAAATATTGAAAGGTGAGCTGCTCATGGCCAATGTCCAAACGGCTCAGCTTGCAGAGCTGAGAGAGCGTCATCGAATCTCCCAGAAGCTGCACGATGAGGTCGGCCATGAATTAACAGCCGCGTTGTTAGCCTTTCAAGCTTTTGAAACATTATGGAGGGAGAATGACCCGCAAGCGGAAGACATGTTTGCTCAAGCCCAGATGCGTTTGTCGAGCAGTGCCCTGGAGCTGCGGGAAACGGTCCATAATATGCAGCCTGTCCAAGCGATCGGCATTCGGAGCCTGGAGGAGATCTGCCGCAATTTCAAAGCGATGCCTGTACAGCTGCAAATTTATGGAGATACATCCCGTATAGCTGCCCATCTGTGGGTCATCCTGAATGCTTGCCTCAAGGAAGCCTTGACCAATGCGGTGCGTCATTCCAAAGCCAAACACGTTGAAGTATCGTTGGACGTCAATGAACATATCGTGCGGTTAAGCGTCCAAAATGACGGCGTTTTGGATTCCTCCTCGCTGCCTGGAACCGGACTCCGCAACCTAAGGCAAAGAGCCCAGGCGGCAGGCGGGAGCATCTCCACCAATACATCCAGCGGCTTTCAATTGGTCTGCGTATTACCTATGGAAAAGGAGGGCATTCGATGAACATTCTCATTGTGGATGATGATCCATTAGTATGTCAGAGTCTCCGGCTGCTTCTATCCAGAGAAGCGGATATGGAAGTGACGGCGACTGCGAATGACGGCGCAGCAGCCATTCAATGCTGTGAAGAGGTCCTGCCGGACATCGTCCTCATGGATATTCGGATGCCTGGTATGGACGGAATCCAAGCGGCAAGGCAAATCAAGCAAAAATGGCCCCAAGTGCAGATTATGATGCTGACCACGTTTCAAGATGAGCATAGTATCCGCCTGGCGCTGCTAGCCGGAGCCGAAGGGTATATGCTGAAGTCGACGCAGGTCTCCAGTATGGCACAACAGCTTCGTGCTTTGGCCTCCGGCAGTTCCGTTGTGGATGCCAATGTGCTGAAGACCTTGATGCTGCCCGAAAAAGAGAATCGTTCCGACCTTACCCCGCGGGAAAACGATATTCTTGAGCTGGTAGCCTTAGGCTGCTCGAATCGGGAAATTGCCGAGCAATTGTTTATCAGCGAAGGAACCGTGCGCAATACCCTCTCGATCATTCTGGATAAGCTGGAGCTCCGGGACAGAACCCAATTGGCGATCTATTATTGGAGGCAGTCGTTGTGATGTCTTACCCATCCCATTTTCATAGGGCTCCTTACGTACGTTTATTCTCGACTAACCGTGCCAAAAGAAATCTTCATATTCGGCGCGTAAGTCAGCCACGAATCGCTATCAAACTTCTGGAACAGCTTGAGTTCAGCAGCATATTGGGCTTGTGCTTCCTCCGCTGTTAAACCTCTCCGTACCAGTTGCTCCATTGTCATTGAAGGTTCATCGGGCTCTTGCCCAATCCCCTCTTCTCTTAGGGATTGATACAGCCGTTCTTTGCTAGCATCGTCCATATGCCGATCCAAAAAATTCACTTTATCGCTTACTCGACATTCAACATTCCGTAACCCCAGCTGACTTAGAAGAATAGGGAGCTTCATGCCGATGTTCCCGTCTTTGCCGCTGCGGCTGGCGTCCCCCTCATACAGCTTCTGTAATACGCCTAGACGGACCACTTCGGAATGCAACAATCCATCATCGAAGCCAAAATTCGCCGCATTGGCGATCCAATGGGGCTCAAAACAAATGACCCGGCCGCCGTTCCGCACACTGCCGATCATTTTTTGAAGGATATCTCGGGGATTCTTCATATGTAATAGAAACGCGTGACAGAGCGCAATGTCGTACTGCCGATGCACCTGGATTTCTTCGATATCCCCTTGAATCAATTCAACGGAATATGGCAGCTTGTCAAAGATTCCCCTTGCTTCCTTGATCAAATCTTCACCTTTGTCTATACCTGTGTAGGTTGACCCATCGGGTAAAAGCGGGAGAAGCTTTAATGCTAGATACCCATAACCACAACCGTAATCCACCATGTTAATGGGCGTATTCATTTTCCAGACGTTCTTAACCAAAAACTCCAGATAGTCGTCATTGTAATATAACCATCTGGTATTCCTCAGGTATTCGATTTTGGAATCCCAGTAATATTCGGACATCCTCTTTACGTCCTCTCTGCATCAGGATTCTAACTCTGTTCCAGCCTTGCCTTACGGATCACTTCACGAATGAAATCAGCCTTGCCGTTCGTATAGGCTACGCGGTCGTGTTTATATTGATTTTCGAGTGCTTTTTTCAAAGCATAATATCGATCCTTTATTTCCGGATGTTTCTTTAAATACTCCCTGAATAAAATCTGGCCAATCCACTGTTGGCCCTGGTACTTGTAAATATGCAGATGATGCGTTCCTGCCCGCCATTGCCCTCTTCGAAAGAACAGCCGCTCCGGGAACTCCGGTTTAACAACATATTCGTAGCCGATCCCAGCCAGATTCTCAATGTAATGCTCATCGACTTCCTCTAGGCTAAGAACGCCAGCCATCATATCGATGGTCGGTTTGGACCCTAAACCCGAAACGGACGTGCTCCCGATATGTTCCATGTGAACGTCGAGGCCTTTCAGTGCCGACTCAATTTTCGCTTTTTCCAGGTTGTACTCATCTTTCCAGTCCGGGTTGTATGGTGTGACAATCACTTCTTCCATGGGACGTTTCCTTTCGATAGCAGATAGCAAACCTCGAATGCTTATATATTCCGTCTCAGTTTAATTTCAAACTCCGGTTTCGTGATATATTCCATATAGACAAGGGCTCGGTTAAAATCCAAATAAGCCTGGAAACGCGTACGAATGGCCGGGGCCGTAATGTATTGAAGCACTTCATCCTTATGGATCCAACGACAGTCCGTCGTTTCTTCCGAAGTCCTCAGCTCGCCGCCCGTAGGCTTACACACGAAATCCATCATCACTTTCGTTGGAACCACGGCAACTCCGCTGTGTCCCGGATAGGTTGAAGTATTGGAATAGACGCCGATCAGATGAGATATAATGGTCTCGATCCCGCTCTCTTCTTTGATCTCCCTAATCAGCGCATCCACGAGATTCTCTCCGGCCTCCACCTGTCCTCCCGGAAACACCCATCCGTTACGATCCTTCACCAATAGAATTTCTCCGCGTTCATTCTCAACCACGCCGCCTACGGCAACAATATGCGTTGGCATCATCATGACAACAGCCTCCGATAGATAAGATATCCCACAAACTATGACAAGACCCGTTAGAATTCGTTAGCGTATCCTAGAAAGATAGCTTCATAAATATATACTGCTACTTCTTCACCACGGGCATGAGCTTTACCTTTATCTTCCTCCAAATGGAAAAGGACTATTTTTCCCCGAACGCAAATCTGCCCGTTGTTATCCGAAATTCATGATCGGCAGGAATAGATCGCAATCGGTAAGAAATCATGATCCGAGTGATTTGATACAATGACATTACATTCTAGTAACTGTGATGAAGGAGTTGGGATGATGAAGAATAGAGTCCAGAAGATATCCCCTAACTTGTGGTTTGATCACCAAGCCGAGGAGGCAGCGCAGCATTACGTTTCGATTTTCAAAAACTCGGGGATCGAACGATTTACGCGATACGGCGCAGAACGCAACGATCACTCGCCATTCGCCGAAGGAGCTATAATGACGGTGGAATTTCAATTAGAGGGACAACATTTTGTTGCGCTCAACGGCGGTCCGCATTTCAAATTCAACGAAGCTATTTCGTTTATTGTGCATTGCGATTCGCAAGAAGAAATTGACTACTATTGGGAGAAACTGGCCGAAGGCGGTGACGAAAAAGCGCAAGTATGCGGTTGGCTGAAGGACAAGTTCGGCGTATCGTGGCAGATCGTTCCGGCTAACTTAAACGAAATGATAACCGATCCCGATCCGGCTAAATCGGAACGCGTCATGAAGGCCTTACTCCAAACGAAATCAAAAATCGATATGCAAACGCTACAGCAAGCCTATGAAGGATAGGGAAGGCTGCCTTCATGGCAGCCTTTTTTATGCTTGAATGTTATATCCATTTGAGACGGGGCAACCATGATTACATCATAGCACAAGTTCATGCGTGACCAATCCACCGTCGGCAATTTCCCGAAAACCTAGATTCTTATAAAATGCAGACGCCTTGGGATTGTCTGTTTTTAATACGAGTTTCGTATAATGGCTGCTCGCCATACGAATCACAGCTTCAACCAGCCTTCTCCCGACTCTTTGACTCCGGAATTCCTTTAGTACATATAATCGGCGGATCCTGCCTATGCTTCCGTTCGCATACGGATCCCGATTTAACCCGCAGATGCCGATGACTCTATGGCCAACTCGACATTCAAACAAGGCTTCATTCTCATGATGAAAGGTATTGATACCCTTATGATACTCATGCACTAATCGATGGATATTCCTGAATCCTTCTTCCTGGCTTTCAGTCAAGAGTTCGGTAAGATTTACGGCACGGAGATCGGTAACTTCATGAATGATCATGTTGTTTAATCTCCCTCTTGAGCCTTTCGACTGTATGTTCAATTCCAGTATTTACGCACGTAATTCCATGTTCCTTTGACAACCATCTGTTATAAATGGCCTCATTCGCTTTAGATTCGAACTCAATTTCCAGAGTAAACTTCGACACTCTACTAGTCATCCACTCGTCACTTCAATCCATCTAGCAATAACGGCTTTTAACTGTTCCTTCTTTTGCTCCAAATCGTCTGTATCAACGATTTTCACGATGGCCCGATCATGCGACGCCCATTCCAATAACCCCGCCGCATCCTCAGTCAGTGTTCCCTTTATATCATGGTCCTTTACCTTGGCTCCACAATGAAAAATCAACCGAATGAAACCCTTCCCCTGCAAATTCAAGGTGATCCGGTCTTCGCCCTGAACGCAAAAGCTGGGTGCATTCCATTTGATATGTTCCGTGATTCGATCATCAACACTCAGGATGAAGCTTCGGACCTCCTCGATTTCTTTTTTCAAGGGATGCTCAAGTTGATGAAGATACTCCTCGACTTGTTCTTGACCCCGCAATTGTGCCATCCTTAACGCCTCCTTATATACTGGATTAACTCATCCTGCCTTATTGGTCTATGCTCCTGGCTTCCTTGCCGTAACGATCGGCTGATAAAAGCCCGAATCTGAAGGCATGTGCCACTGGATATCGATGAGTCCCGCTTCCGCCAGCAAACTGCTTAATTCTGATCGCAATAATGCTCTATAGGATGTGCTGTTGACTTGGGTATGCCATGCTCCATCGATTTCTTGCATAATAAATTGGTTCGTCACATAGTGATATCCACCTTCCGCCCAGTCCCAAACTTGAAAAACCATACGTTTTCCTTCATCCAAGATTCGTGGAACCGTTGCACACTGGCGGTTCTGAATAATAGCGTCGTAGTCCCGAATGGACACTACAAGCAGACCCTCGTTACGAAGTTTGGCATACAGGTTGCGGCATGCCTGTCTTAGCTCCTCATCTGACAATAAATGAGGGATCGCATTGTCAGCAGACAAACGACATCGAATTGCCCAGCAATATCTTGCTCTAGAGACCGAAAATCGGCGATTCCAAAATCAATGGGAATCCCCAGCTTCTCGGCTTCCTTTCTGGCCCGCTCCACCGACTTGGGACTCAAATCCGTAGCCGTTACGACAAAATCATGCCGTGCCAATCCCAAAGCCTGCGTCCCTATTCCGCATGATGCGTCCAGGAGATGGAACCGAGCCTCAGGGTTCTCGTCATGTAACGAACGAATAAACCGATTGAAGAATTCACCCTGCCATCTTACCGCTTCATGCCAATCCTCAAAAATCAAATGATACGTATCCGCAAGTTCTTCGTAAAAATCAAAGCTGGAGTCCTTCAACCGTTATCCCTCCGATGCGCTTTTTAGTTCACTACTTCCATATGCTCCTCGTACAACTGGATAACTTCCACATCTGGATACCTTTCCTGCAGCTTCTGGGCGAGCGATCGTACGCCGAAAATTTCGGTAAACGTATGACTGCCCACGATGAGATTCAATCCGACGAACCTGGCATATTGAACCGTATAGAGCGTTTTTTCCCCGGTAATGTAAACATCGCAGCCATGGTCCAAGGCCTCTTTCAATTGATTCGTGCCGTTACCTGCTCCGGTTATCATGCCGATCCTTTGAACAGGTTTATTGCTATTCTGCTGATAAAACACGTGTTCGCCCAAAGCGGAGGACATGGTTTCTACAAGCTCTTCCATCGAGACCGGAGACTCCAGTTCTCCGATACCTATCGAGCTATTCCCCTCCATATGCCGGGATGATTGGACAATATGTTCCGCCCCCAATTCACGCAGCAACGAATTGCAGGTTCCGAACTCGGCATAATCCAAGGGAAGATGGATATAGAAATGAGCGATGTCATGATCCTGCAGCAACTCTAAACACCGTTCCTTCATCCCGTACACGAAGCTCCATGCATCATGATGCGTGATAATCAGATCGACCTTTTCGACTGCCGCTTGTTGGACAACCTCCGGTGTCAGATTGGTGGCGTAGCCTATCCGTAGATAGTGGTTCGATGAAAAAAGATGGTAGCCATACTCGTCGTCTTCCTCAAAATCATTCAATAACGTGCCGAAAAGCTCATGGATATAGGATTTGAATTGTATCGTATCCACTTTACTCCTCCCTCGGTAAGCTGGATCCACCTGGTAAACCTCAATCTAATGTTACCACCTTTAAAAAGTCAGCCATCAAAGTATTGGATACACGCAGCCCCTCCTCTCTGCTGCTAGCCGGTCCGGCAATCATCATCCCACGTGTGGCCTCCCACGACTTTGTATTTGTTTCTCCATTCTCGGTTACATGTTTGGCTATAGCTACGCTGCTAAAATCCTTATCGATAAAAATCAATCCATATGAATTCAGTTTAGGAACTCCATTGGCTGTTTCATCATAGACCAGGACTCCTCCCCCACTTAGATTAAATACGATTTGGGTATAACTTTTCTCGTCTGTAAGTCGTTTGTCATCGCTAAATAGTTTGATTGAGCCGTCAAAACGCTTCTCTCCAGTGATGGACCGTGCCAGATAACCATCGATCTCGATACGAACCGGCATGATCGCCTGGTCCGCATTCTTTCCTAATTGAAACTCTACTGCTTCTATGTTTTGAACAATTTGTCTCGGATGTGTATACCACTTATAAGACAAAATCAAAAAAATCGAGAAAACCATGATGGTTGGAACGATCCATTTTTTCAAACCATTCAGCACCTTCAAAATTTTTTCATTCTTCGAGTGTATGTACATTGATGCTCTCGTTAGCCAGCGTACGGCCGTCCATGCCTAAAGCTTGAACAGCGATATGATCGTGGAATTTCCGGTTGCCAAACTCCCAGGATAACGACCACCCATCCGATCCGTCGATGTCATAACCGATAAGCTCCCTTTCCTTCCAAGTTTCTGTACCCGTTGGCGCTACCCAGAACAGAACCGACTCTATATGTTCTGCCTCAACATGGATGGTCATCCTATGGGTATCCCTAGATACAACCCACCAATTCGAATCATATGGCAAATCTGTAGATACTTTTAATATCTTAGCCTGAAGGTCTACAGCGTCCGCTTGTTCGTTTGTGGGTGTCGAAGCTTTAGCCGAGACGGATTCTTCGACCGGAGAGCATGCAACCAGAAGCAGTAAAACGAGTAAAAACATATTTTTAATTCGCATGATTCCTCCCGCATATAACAACAAAACCCGCCTAAGATCATTCCAATCTGAGTCGGGTCATGTGGTGTGATAGATTTATGCCAGGTTAATACCTAACCTGTTCTTCTAGATATTTCTTAAATAATTCGGCTCTTATCTCCTCGTTCGTTTCAACCATAGAACTTATCTCAACCGATGTGTGCTGCAGTAGTTTACCATCCTTATACGTACAATGATGTTCGTAACAATTCGGATCATCCAATATCAGCTCGAGCGACTTAGGGATATTGGCTGCGATTCCGGCATTTCCTGCAGTCAGAATCCATTGCGTGGATTTCCAATCCAAAATGCCCTCGTCCGTCTTTATTGGGGTCTCATAAATGTAGTCCTCAGGTACTTCGGCAAGATAAAGGTACATTCCTCCCAAGCTCTTGCCTTCCGATGTCCAAGTGACAAGGCCTTTGAAGGTTAATCGGCAATCCTTATCCCGAATGTTCGTCTCCTCATACAGCTCACGTATCATGGAGTCTCTGGGCGCCTCGTTATATTCAAGCTTGCCCCCCACTCCATTCCAACATCCCATCCATGGTGCTCTATCACGGTTTAATAATAAAATCCCATCACCGCGTCGAACGAAACAAATATTGTATTTCATCATCGATTGTTTTCTCCCATTCTGGTTACACCGCAATCCATCATATCATCGTAAATTTCTGATTTTCTCTTCGATCGGCTTCTGTCCATCTTCATCCCAGACAATGGAGATTTCAAAAGTCCCCTCTTCAAAGTAAAGGGGGAATCTTCGTTTGAACCAGGGCTGCATAGGTAAATCCATCGCTTCTTGAATCGGTACCCAAACGAGCTCCCCTTCTGGCGGATTCGCTAAGAGTTCACCTTCGTAAGAATCTGTCAAATAGTTAAATACCATGTAACGATAATTCGTCTGGGGAACCACATACTCATCTATGCCTTTATACTCCAGGTTGTTAACAATCAGCCCGGTTTCTTCATAAACCTCACGAATTGCACCTTCCGATAGGCTCTCCGGGAACTCCACTTTTCCTCCAGGCCCAAGGTAACCGGGAAAACCGAGCTGGTCCGGACGATTAATAAGCAAAACCTTGTCGTCATTCCGAATCATGCACATTGTATACATGCCATAGGTTATTTGCGGCTTTGTCATTTCATTTCTCCTTGAGCGGATCAGCAATCCGTCACTATGTAAATTGGATACAAGAACGTCAGGTAATGGATCTCATTTATTCCCTCGAATACAAAAGCGCACCGCCAGACCCCAAAATAACGAAGTGTTTGCCCGACGGTGAAAAACCACATTTTATTTTTCCGTCCAGCCGGTTCAAATCAATCATCGTGGCTTGCTTCAGATACTCATAATTAGGGACGAACACCTGGTCCAAAATAACGGAAGCCCTTGGCCACCAAGGATGAATGACTTCCAGCATCCAGCCATCGTTTGTTGCGTGAATCCCATCCCCCGACTCAAATCCAAAAATCGAAATGTCCTGTCCGCTGAGCGGAATACGAAAACTTAAGTGGTCTCCGCTCATATGATCTTCCGTTAGGTCGGAATCCCGGTCTCTGTGAATGACGGTTCCGGTTATGGCCTGCGTCAAACTGTAACCGGAGCTGCTGATCAGAACCAGATTCTCATCGGCATCCCAACCGCAAGCGATGCATCCGGAAGCCGGAATGATGACCTCAGCCGTCCAGGGGCGAGGCGGTTTTGTAGGTTCTTTCGCTTGGGCAAAGCGCAGCAAGTCGATCTCAAACGTTGTTCTGATTTCTTTTTTTGATTGATTAAAAGAGTTCATATCATACACCTGCCGTTTGATAGGTTATCGCTTGGATTCATCATTATTCATTTCACGTATTCTCATATTAAGCTCATCCAGAGAACGCTGCATGCGCTCCATTCTTCTCAGGGCAGAATATTGATTGCTGATAATCCCGGCCAAGCCGACAATCAAGATAATCACAATGAAACCGATCATAGATAGCGTGCATCCTTTCCATTTTATGATTGAACTAATAATCCCTGTTATCGGGTAACATCGATGTATTCACCCAGTCTTCGAAGCTGCTGAATAACAAGGTCTTCGGCCAATCAGCCGACTCTTCATGCTTCCAAGTTAAATGCACCTGCACATACGTACCCGGTTGTTCTATTAGAGAAAACAAAAAATCATCCCGATCGCATCTTCTTGCTAGTGTCTTCACTTGTACTCCAAACAATATATGCTCGCTCGAAATTTCCTTAGATAACTCATCCGCGAATCGATCCGAAGTCTCGTCTTCCCAGGGCTCTAAGTAGGTGAAATCTTCCGGTATCGTCGTCACTATAACACCTCCGCTGCTTATCTTTTCTTATACTCAACGGTCGGCCTCCAGTTTCCCTATCCCTCAATCTCCCTGTATATGCTGAGCGCTTTCTCCATCTTCTGAGTATACTCCGCGGATTGGCTTGAATTTAGCAGCTTAACATCCTGACTCCCGCTGGAGCTGAGCAGATCCTGGCCGCTCAATACTTGGATGAGTCTGTTCACGGTACCTTCGCTGCCATCGATAATTCGGATATGATCCGGCAGCAGATCCGACAAAATCCTTTTGTAAAAAGGATAGTGCGTACAGCCCAAAACGATCGTTCCATACTCATTCAGATCAAAGGCTTCAAACTTCTTCGTGAAGTATGCGTTCATGATCTCGGGGTCGAAATTCAAAGCCTCACAGTGCTCGACCAGCTCCGGTAAAGGCAGGGAATCCACGATATGCATGCTATCGACTCGCCGGACCAGGTCCTTATACTTCGACTCCTTCAGGGTCAGTGGCGTGGCAAGCACCAGGATTCGCTTCCCGCTGGCACGGTTAATTTCAACAGCCGGCTTTACGGCAGGCTCCATCCCGATAACCGGAATCGGATAGGCCTTCCTTAAATCGGAGATCGCCATGCTTGTAGCCGTGTTGCACGCAACGACGATGGCTTTGACCTCTTCCTGCATGATGGTTTCCATCGCTTGATGTATGTAAGCTTTCACGTCTTCCTTAGCTTTGGTGCCATATGGCACATGGAGGGTGTCCGCAAAAAATAAAAAGTCTTCATGGGGCAGCTTTTTCATAGCCGCCCTTAACACGGTTAAACCGCCTAAACCTGAATCAAAAAAAGCTATTCTCATTGTTTTTCACCTGTCGTTATATGTTGGTCTGTCCGTATCATTGCAATCGATGTCCTTATACATTATACTCCACTTCCCGGAAACGCGCAGAGCCATCTGAGCATTAAGCGTTTCAAAATAAACAGACCCGGCCAAGTAAGAATCTCGGGAGGCCGGGTCTGATGTGTTGTTCTTTTGCATAGGGAAGAATGATTAACTTCCTTCATGATCATGAAAAAAACGCAATCCATTTACTCAAAGCATTTCAGCAAAGCCAAAGCCTCTTCATGATCGGGCTCCAGAACGAGCGCCTCGCGCGTATATTCCAGAGCCTCCTCGTCCAGGCCAAGCTCGTAACAACAGATCGCCAAACAGTATAATACCGTTGGCACCGGCTCGTCTTCATCCGTGTCCACGGATTCCTTCAGGAAGAACTTGGCCTCCTCGTACATATCCATCTCAAACAGCACCAGTCCCGCGTCCAGAGCCAGATCATAACGCTGTTCCATCACATAATACGATGACCTCATCTTGAAGATGCCTGCACGGATATCCAGCATTTCTTCGTCATTGGCCTCCGGCAGCAGATTCGAGATGCGCTTCGCGCTCTGAATGAAGAACTCGGCGTCATACCCGCCTAATCGCCAGAAGGACAAAATTTGCTGCAAGCCCATGCTTTCAATATTCCGGTCGACCCATTCCTTCATACTGAAGAATTCATCCGGTCCGAAGCGTTCGATGAATTGACGGTAAGCGAGCCGGGTATTGGCATAACTCGCCGGTGCTTCCAGCATGAGAATGCAGCCGACGTTAATATTCTTATAATGCTGCGTAGGGAACATGGCCAGTGCGCCTCGCTGTTCGAACACATGCTGCAGCGCGTGATAATTAGCCGTTAGCGAAAAGCTGCCATGGTAAATTAATTGCGGCGGCTCGGCGAATTTCCAATTATCGATGCGATGATCTCCTTTATCCGCCGTGAGGAGCATGAAACCTGACGTGGATAACCGATTCAGACGTTCCAAGCAGGTCAAGCCCACCTCCGGAAACAGGATATGCGAATCCTCCAGTTCTTGCTGGTAATGAGCAATCACATCGCGATAAGGGTAAGTATCTTCTTCGTATCTTGGTTCCCGGCGGTGCTCGTAGGCCAGCTTCATGCGTTCCAGCGCTTCAGCGGGCTTGAGCTTATGGTGCTGCTCCGGAAATTCGATGACCACATCGCTCTCATAAATCTGGCCTTCCCCGACGTAGATCAATTCTTGCGGAATGCCGTCAAAAAAATAATTGGCGACGATCAGCAGCGGCTGCTTCAAGTCTCCGGGACGAATCGTGGTCTTCGACACTACCAAGTTCAATTCCGTATCATGCACGGCATCGAACCTCCCGAAATCCAGCAGTCCCTGCTCAATATACGATTGCATGGCAGGATGCTGCTGCCATGCCGTCACATTTTTCATCGGCAAATCCGTCATGACATAGCGGAAAGGAGGCAGCGCTATCCCCGAATCATCTCTCAGCTCGCACAGCTTGTGCAGCACATGGTAACCGAGGCGTCCGGCTCCGGCGCCCAATTCCAGAATCGTCACGGGTTCGAAGATATCGCCCCGACCCGCGCGATCTCGAAGGAATCCGAATATCATTTCGGCGTAAGCCGTAGCAATCATGGGGTTGCTCGTAATATACTGCGGGACCTGATCATTATTCCACGCCTTCATCCCCAGTTCTTCATAATATGTCCGCTGTAGTTCCCAGATGGGTGCTTCACTGAAACGGAAGCGTTGTTGATTATTATCCGTCATTTCTATTTAACCCTGCTCTCTATGTATCGTATAAGTACAATCTGAAACCTCGAATGCCTTTACACGGTTAGACCAAAGACCAATCCATGTCTATAGAATGGTACCATATAACTTGGTTCTTCCCAAACCCTCAAAGTCAGGAAATCCCGCGGACTCCCTTCGGTTGATAACCGTTTGACAAACCAACGGGCAATAGGCACCTTTCCTTCCTCTCCCTAATATAGTGTAGGAGAACAGAAGGGCGGGATGTACATGGGTGCGAGCACGGAGCAAGAACAATGGGCCATTTTCCTGGCGGCGATCTGCGGACAAACCTATACACAATTCACCAGCACGGACGGCTCATTTGTCCTTCCGCTAAACTTCTCGCTGTTCGACACCATTGAAGCGAATTCCTTGATCCGCGTGTCGGAACGCTTCGGGTTTATCCTTGAATCGCCGGAGGAGATTATAATCGCCTTTCGGGGTACCATGTCCTCCACGGATTGGATCACGGATGCCATAGCCTCCCAAAAGAACTTCAAATACATCAAAGATCCCGCGCTCACGCACCGCGGCTTCACCAGCATCTACGCTTCCGCCCGCGGGCAGATCATGTCGGCGCTTGCAAGATTGCCTGTCGATAAGACCTTGTTCATTACAGGCCATAGTCTCGGAGGGGCACTTGCCACCTTGTGCGCCGTGGATGTTGCCGCGAACACGGATCACCAATCCCCCCATGTATTCACTTATGGATCACCGCGCGTAGGGGATCCCGATTTTGCCAAGGCCTTTGCCAAATATGTTCGAAGCAGCTTTCGTATAGCCAACCTGTTCGATGTCGTCACTCATGCACCGCCCAGTATCTACAAACTGCCGAAACGGGAAAAGAAATACTATTACAGTCACGTCCATACTCATTGGCCATTGAACTTCCAGAATGGGTCGGTTAGCGGCAATCATGTAATCAGCAGTTATTATGCGGAGCTTGCCAAGCTCCAGCCGCCATTTGCCGAGCTTTTAAATTCGGCGAATCCCGGATTCTGTCCCGTCACAGAATTACCAATAGAGAAGGTGTAAGCTTATCTGGAGGGTCATATAAAGAAAGCGGATTTCCCTGAAGAGGAAATCCGCTCTTTTATGGCTCAACCGAGAATCGATTACACGCGAGTACCCGTTAGCATCGGGAACAATACCTTCATTTCAGCGTCATTCGGTCTTCGGCCATAATCCGCAATTTCGAAAGGCTCGGCATATTGTACGCCGGCTGCATACTCTTGACCATACAGCTTGGCAAGCGTAGGCAGCATTTCGTCCGACACGCGCAGAAACCGATTCCAAAACTTCAGAATAAAATCCCGCTTCTCTTCCCACGTATCCGGTACGGCATGCAAGAAACCGCCCTGCCAAGGGGCAAACTCGTAAAACTGGGAAGCATGGGCATCGCAGGCCAGCAATTTCTTCTCGATGACGCCTCCGGCATCGATGACCATATCCGGCTGATATGACGCCCGTGCCGCGTAATCCGGCATCAGCAGGTATATCGGGGATTTTTTTAATGACGGTACTTCGGGCACGGCATTAGGTACATTCGCCACAAAATCTGCGGCATCCCGCACGACCTTCCCGGCATTTCGGTTATCCACATGGCCGGGACCGTCCGGATGGAACGTGATGACGATATCTGCCTCCCAGCCGCGGATTTGACGGATCACTTCCTTGCGTACGTCCGGTGTCGGCATCAATTCGCCATCGGGTATGGGCAAAACGACATATTCCAGAACCCCAAGATGCCGGGCAGCCTCATGGGCTTCCCGTATACGACGGTCGATCAGGTCCTGCCCGCTCATTTCATGATGACCGCAGCATCCATCGGTTAACGTAACGAACTTCACCCGATGGCCCATCTCTGCGTAGGCTGCGGAGATCGCTCCTGCATAGATTTCGGGCTCATCGGGATGCGCTGCAATGACAATCACATTGAGAATAGTGGACATCTATTGCTTCCTCCTTATCGTTTCTTCAATAAACGATCGATGTATCGATTACTTCAAACGTTTCATCAATGGATGATCTTCTTTCAGCTCCAGCAAATCCCACAGGTTCCCGTACAAATCCTTGAATACCGCTACCATGCCGTAATCCTGCTCTTTCGGCTCTCTTACAAACTCGATTCCCCGCGACGACATTTCGCGATAATCTCTCCAGAAGTCATCGGTATTCAGGAACAGAAACACTCGGCCGCCCGACTGGTTGCCTATAAACGGCTCTTGTTCCGGCTTGGATGCTTTGGCAAGCAATATCGTCGTGCCGACCGACCCGGGAGGAGCAACAACCACCCAGCGTTTGTCTTGTTCGGGCTGATATGTATCTTCGATCAAAGTAAAATTCAGCTTCTCGGTATAAAATGCAATGGCCTCGTCATAGTCCTTCACGACTAACGCGATATGAACAATGGATTGTATCATGTCCTTCCAGCTCCTTAAGGTTGAGTATGCAGCTAGTCTTCAATATTCGTTTCTAGTTATCCTCCTGCACGATCATCATGAGATTCCCGTCGGGATCTTGAATCGAAACAAACGAAATATCCGGAAACCGCTCAATCTCTCCGATGATCGTCACGTCAATGGATTTTAGATATTCGTAGGTTTGGTCAATGTCATCCGTTGGCAGTGCGAATAAAGCCTGCTCTGCAGGCGTAAACCGACCGGATCGGTGGCTGTCCAGCAGGATCAACAGATTGTCCAGCTGGATGCTGTACATCTCCTCATAGGGACCGGATCTGAAAGGCACACCCAGAAGCCTTGCATACCATTCTACAGCTTTTTCCATATCGTTAACATGAATAAATACAGACGCTATCCTTTTCTGAATGGGCATTGGGGTATGAGTCATTATTAAATCCCTCCATCTTATAGATATAGTTCCGTTTCATAATTCACAGCTTACCTAATCCCGTCTTCCTCGTCACCAAAAAACTCTTTTTCAAGAATGGAGTAATAAACTCCATTCTTGAGCCAGTCCGATCGGTTGCCGCATCTCATCATCAGCTAATCTGACTATAAAATCATAGGCTGTTGCTTCGCCTCCCTCATTGATTCTGGCCATATATTTGCTGCGAACGACTTGTTGATCTGACTCAACCGATTCTTCAAAATGCCATAGATCCCGATCGCATTCCATTCCGCAGATAAAATCCAGATCATGTATAGTGATTTTTGATAAAATGACGTTCTCTCCAAAGATCTCCATAAAGGCACCTTTCTTATAAGTTTCAGAGTATCAATATATTCAAAAATGCGATATTTCCCCGCTCAACCTTCCAAATATTATAGCGAGCTCTTCAACTCTCTCAGTCGCATTAAAATTTCAGCAACATATCCTTTCATGCATACGCTGAGGAATAACCCTTCATTGAATCGGTCACCGCGAACATAACTGGTCATCAATTTTCTAAGGGTTACCAGATCGGCGCTGCGAATGCTGCTCCCCACAGGGTTATCTAAATCTCGATAAGCCTCATTCTCCGCTAACCATTCGCTCCAGTTAAATACCATGAGGAAGCCGACTTCATCCAACGCTTTACGAAAACTTCCGATTTCTTTGCTTTCACATCGATATCCATTAACGTCATGGCAAAAAACGGACCCGGGATTTTGGAAATATTCGAGGTATGGGAGCAACCGCTCCACATCTGAAGCAGTTAAGTCTGAGTCATACGGCATACCGTCACCTCATTGATTTTTATTCGTCATCGCGCAAGGTACCCATGGCACCACATATAAACGCCCTGATGCCTGTTAACGCCCCCTTGAAGCCTTCCTAGCCTCGTATGTAATCATCTGACCCGCATTTACAGGTTGATTCATCCAGCGATAGTCAGCCGACTTCGTAATCTCATCGTATCCCTGCTTCTCTAACATGAGTTCAAACTCATGCATCCCATACCAGCTTAGAGGAAACCGCTGCAGCTCGGTCTGAACCAGATGGCCTTCCTTCCATTTTTCATATTTCAGGATCGATACGATGCGCTGGTCAAGCAGATTGCATTCCGTACGTCTTTCCTCCAAAACGATGACTTCGTTATCGGAAGTTTCCCAGCTTCTAGTCGAGGTGTGATTCGCGTCGAAATCCGTAGGAATATACAAATCCACGATCAACCTGCCCCCAGGGGTCAAATTGGAAGCATAGTGCTTCAGAGCCGATTCAGCCCGATCGCGTCCTTCCACTAATTGAAAAGATCCTGCTGGAATGATAATGGCTTCATAGGCATCCGCCAACGAAAAGTTATGCATCTCGTCTTCAAACAGCTTCGCCTCAAGGCTCAATTCCGCTAATCTTCTTCTGCAGGAGTCCAGCATCGCAGCCGAATTATCCACGCCTTCGATGTTGATGCCTGCTTGGAGCAACGGGATTAATACCCGGCCCGATCCGCATCCAACTTCCAGCACCTTGCCTTTAACGTCTTTTAGGCGCTCTGTATAATATTCCACGTCGCCAAACGAGAAACCTAACGGTTTGCTCAGATCATACACTTCCGTACACAGCGCTCCGTACGAACTATACATTGTAATGGCCTCACTTTCTTTAAAATGTTTTTTGTTTCCCATCCACCCGGCTGATATGATAGCCCACTACACTTCCCGCTTCTCATCCGGCCGATAGAGGATTCTTTGGTAGTCCCAATCTTTAGAATCCATATCACCCAAGTACATCCGCTCATGCTCGGGCACCCGTTCATATTTCTCTCTTAAATGTTCCCTGTAAAACTCGGTGGGATTTTCTAGATATAAATAATAAGCGTCCCTGCATTCTTCATGCGCTGATTTCTCCCCGTTCAATTTCCTGTGGATGTCGATAAGTTCCTTGAACTTCTCCTCCTTGTCTGCCGCATACAACGGTTCAGACAGCGTAACCTCGCCAAGTCCCGCTATGCTAAGAGGCAGCGCTCCATCGAATGTCGTGAACAGCGTCCCGTCCTGAAACCATTCGTTTAGCTCATCGAGATGGCTGCGGACGTCAAGGGGCAGGTCGTGTACCAAGACTTGACCGTCCTGGTACACATTCAAATAAACTAAATAATTCGCACCCTCATATTTCATGAAAATGTGGAAACCGTCGCCCTCCACCGTTTGATAGAACATTTCATCCTTCACATAAAAATCAGTGGGACGAGGGGAGTGGGCCACTCTTCTGGTCTCCCATTGCTTCTGCTCACGCTCTGAAACTTCATAGATATTCACGAATTCCGGATTCATCACGCCAATGGTCTGCTTAATATGTTCATAATAGCTGTCTGGATGGAATCTCCAGTTCGTTTCCTTGACTCGGAACGCACCCAGTCCATGGATCGACAGATTTTCGCCAAGCGGAACGACAGGCGTCAGCCAGTTCGAATCGATCTTGTTTTTTAGGCCTTTGAGGTCAACCAGCTCCCAGCAATTGATCATGCCGTCTTCATAGATATCTACGCCAATATAAAAGTACTGACCTCCGTTGCAGATTATTCCCGGTATGGAAGTACCTTCAACGATTTTGGATCTCCGAATCTTTTTCATATGAATCACCTTCCGATTATAGGCAGTATATGGCTTCGTGTTTTGGTATTCCTCGAATGTGTCAGCGATTCACCCGCGTCGCTCTATTGATCCTATGAATTTCTATAGCTATGAGGGCATTCCTTACATCATATAAGAGAGCCGCAGGAAGCTCTATACCAACGATATTTATAAACATTCTCTACCAAAACCGACTCCCCATCATCCCTCTTGTAAACCTGGCATTCTTATTCTATTTTACATCCTCTTTTCCGTTTGGTAAAAATAGCAAAAGAACTCCCTGGCTCATGTGATCATGGCAGCAGGAAGTCCCCTATGTGTGGTGCGTTTAAACTACACTCTTAAAAAAGCAATATAATCCGTTATGATTCCTTTGTGTCCCAAATGCCGAAGCATGGTCGTGATATTGCCTCTATGGTAGGTTCCATGATTTACGACCTGCTGGAGAATCTCCGAAATCGAATTCTGAAATGCCTCACCCGCAGTGTTGTGATAAGTCACAACCTTCCCCATATCGCCAACCGACGCCAAATATTCATGGTGCCCGGTTTGGAGCCGGCTCAGGTATTGACGAGCTGCTGCCATATTCGCGAACGGTCTCGCGGCAAGCGACGGAGGTCTTTCCTCCTTGATTCGGGCAAACCAAACTTCCTCCGCAGCTGCAAGGTGACCGAAGACTTCGGCGATGGATGTAAAGCCCAGGTTCACTTCCTGGAGAAACACGCCTTCCGGCAAGGATTGCAAATGGTCCCATAATCTTTCGTTCGCCCAAATGTGATAATCGTACAATTGAAGATACGCTCCGTTCATGTTGCACTCTCCTCTCTTGATCGCTGTATCGGTAAGCCTGAATTGACGATGCTAGCCATAGCACCTAGCCCCTAGCAGCCCACTAGAAAATTATACCATATATAACGAAAAAGCACGGAGATCAAACGAAACACAACGCCTATTTTCGTATTACTCTTTGACGCTGCCAAGCACGATGCCTTTGACGAAAAAACGCTGGAGGAAGGGATACAGCAGCAGAATCGGCAGCGAGCCGATGAATATTTGCGCGGCTTTAAACGTTCGGTTGGACACTTCGGAGAGTGCCGCGGCATCGTCTGCATTGATCGACGTCAGGTTGGTCTGCACGATAACGGTCTGAAGATAACTCGACAACGGGTATTTTTCCGGAGAATTCATCAGCAACAGTCCGTCAAACCATTCGTTCCATTGGCCGACGATCGTAAACAGCGTTACGGTAGCCATGGCCGGCAGCGACAGCGGCGCGTATATTTTCCACAGGCTGGTGATGTAGCTCCCGCCGTCAATGAAGCAGGATTCCTCCAGCTCCTTGGGCAGGCCGCGAAAAAAATTGAGCAGCAAAATCACGTTGAACACAGCTACCGCACCCGGGATGACCAATGCCCAAATCGTATCGATCAGTCCGGTATCCCTTATCGTCATATACCTTGGAATAAGGCCTCCGGAGAACAGGGTCGTGAACACGAAGAACCAGGCATATTGCGTGCGGAATTTAAAATCCCGCGATTCCTTCGACAGCGGATAAGCGATGAGCAGGGTCAGCAGCATGCTGATCCCGGTCCCAAGAACGACGCGCTGCACGGTGACCCACATGGCTACCATAAATTGCGGTTTGTTCAACACGTACTGATAGGAGCTGAGCGTAAAATCGACGGGCAACAGCTTCACGATCCCTGCCGTCGCCGCGCCTTTGGAGCTGAGAGAAACCGCCAGGATATGAACGATGGGAAGAAAGCAGAGCAGCCCCAGACCGATCAGAAAAGCGTAGTTGAAGCCAAGAAAAAATTTGCGGCTGAGTGACGGTTTATGCATACGGGACACCTTCCTTCCTAAAATATTCTGTAATTGGCGAACTTGGATGCCAGGGCGTAGGACGTCACGATAAAGACGAACGAGATCAAGGATTTGAACAGGCCGATCGCCGTGGCTACCCCATACTGGGCACCCTGCATGCCGATCCGGTATATAAACGTATCCAGAATGTCCCCGCTCTCATACACCTGCGGGCTGTACAAGTTGAACACCTGGTCAAAACCGGCATTCAGCACGTTCCCGAGCGAGAGGGTTGCCAGCAAAATGATGATCGGCATCATGCCGGGAAGCGTGATGTGCCAGGTCTGTTTCCAGCGGTTTGCGCCATCGACCGTAGCCGCCTCATACAGGGAAGGATTGATGGAGGTTAACGCGGCCAAATAGACGATGGTGCTAAAGCCGAATTCCTTCCAGATGTCCGTTATGACGAGGGTATAAGGAAACCATTGGTTGCTGCCCAGGAAAAAAATCGGCTCGATGCCGAACCAGCCCAATATTTGGTTCGCGATCCCGTTCGTCGGCGACAAAATGTCGATAAAGATTCCGCCGAGGATGACCCACGACAAAAAATGCGGCAAATAGACGAGCGTCTGCACGCCCCGTTTGATCAGCTCGTTCCTCAGCTCATTCAGCAGCAGCGAAACCAGGATCGGCACGACCAATCCCCCGATGATTTTCATGAAGGCGATAAACACCGTATTCCAAATGATTTGGCCGGTTTCCGGCAGATCGAACACATAGCGGAAATTGTCCAGCCCGATCCAGTCCGAGCCGAATAGGCCTTTGAACGGAACGAATTTCTGAAAGGCCATGGCGATGCCGATCATCGGCCAATAGCTGTAGATCAGTACGATGACGATGCCGGGCAAGATCATCAAATGAAGCGGCCACTGCCGCCGAAATTTTTTGCTTAACATGGCGATCCTCCTGTCTGTCAATGTGTATCCCATTCGCCTTCAGCAGGTGGTGAAATGAGAACAGGGGCGGGTGTCAGAAACCTCCCTCCCCTGTTCCCGTTAGCCGAACTTCTTATCTGGCGGCCTTCCATGCATTAACTTCTTCCGTAATCTTGTCGCCGCCGAGCTTCTTCCAATTAGCCACGAACTCATCAAAGGCGTCGATGCTCGCCTCGCCCAAAATGATTTTGATGAACGTTTCCTGTTCCAGCCGGTCGAGCGTCGCCTTTTTGTCGGCCATGGTCTCGGTCGGAGCGCCGACATAACCGTTCGAGATGACTTTGCCCGCATCGTTCAAATCGCGAAGCTGCTTCATGGAGCCTTCCGGCCCATTGGCGGCATAGCCGGACCAGCCCATCGGGTTGTTGCCTGCGAGATATTCCTGAAATTCCTTGAACATGATCTTCGTTTCGGCGCTGGTGATGTCCGCGTCGCTTTCGGATTCTAGCGCTTTGGCCAGCTCCTCCTGCCGGATCAGGTCTTTGTTCGGATTGACGACCTCGACCAGCGAATATTTGTTGACCCCGATGGATACGCCGTCTTCGACGATTTGGCCGTACTTGTCAAATTCGGCATTGTCGCTGTACAGCTTCTCGTAGTACTGGTTAGCCAGCTTGACGATGACCTCGGGATGCTCGTACCCCTTTTTGACCACGTAATATTGGGAGACGGCAAAAGGCATCTGCACCGTCGCCGGACCGCCCTCCAAAGACGGGATAGGGTAGGACTTCCATTTCACCGATTCATCTTCTTTCACCATGTCCCAGAAAGGCCATGCCGGATACCAGCTTGGTCCGATCAGCATGCCGATTTTGTGGGTGGTCACGGATTCAAAGACCTTGACGGTATCCTTTACGCCGAACTCGGGGTCGATCAGCTTGTTCTTGAACATGTCCTGCAGCTTGGCCAGCGCTTCCTTCATCTCCGGCTGAATGCTGCCGAACTGCAGTTGCCCCTCCGCGTCTTCGATCCAAATTTGCGGGAAACCGCCGAAGCCGTTAAAGAAACCTACCGAAGAGCTGTTTAATCCGATATCCTTGGTCAGCGCAAGTCCGTAGGTATCCGCCTTGCCGTTACCGTCCGGATCGTGCTGGGCAAACGCCTCCGCAATGGTCACAAGGTCATCCATCGTGTTCGGTTCAGGCAGATTCAGCTTCTCCATCCAATCCTCCCTGACCCACAGCAGGGGAGCCGAGCCGCCGATTACCGGCTGGGTGGACGGGATCGCCAACAGCTTGCCGTCAAACGTCGCGGAAGGGAGCGCGTTTTTCTCGATCTCCATGACCTTCTTCAGGTCATCGCTGGCGTAATTCTCGAAAGCGGGCGTCAAGTCCGCCAATTGCCCGGCGTCCGCAAGCTGGCGCAGCTGCTCCGGCGTCACCTGCATGATATCCGGGAGGTCATTCGAAGCAATCGCGATATTCATTTTGGATTCATACTGCTCCTGGCCCGTTACCACCCATTTATAGTTGAGGTTGATGCCCATTTCCTTATATAGGTCGGTCCACACGTTGTTTTTAATATCCTGTCCGGACGGGAACTTCACTTCTTCTCCCACAAACCGGACGGCATCCAGCTGAATGGGAGGATCATACTTGCCGAACGGGTCGCCCGGCTCCATGGCCGAGGCTTCGCTATCGGTGGATGAACCAGCCGCGCTGCCTCCGCCTCCTTCCCCTTTGCTGCAAGCGCTTAAAATAAACACGAAAGCCAGCATACTGATCCACAATAGGGACAAGATCTTATTTCTCTTCATGTTTGCGACCTCCTTGAATTCGATGTTTGTATAGAGTATAAGGGAACAAAAAAAGAGCTATCTACTTCAAGCTCTTTACTTTGATATCTTCTCTTTACATGTTGTGAAGTTCTCTGTATTCCTGCGGCGTCAAATGGGTCGTTTTTTTGAAAAAGCGGTAAAAATACGGCGGAGAACTGAAACCCACCGCAGCGGCGATGACATGGATTTTGTCCGTCGTCTCCTTCAGCAGCTGCTTCGCTTTGGCCAGCCGTGCCGCATTGATCGACTCGGATAGGCCCTCACCGGTCACTTGTTTGTACAATCTGGACAAATACGAAGGGTTGTGTCCCACGGCCTCCCCGATTTGCGTCAAGGACAGGTCGCCGCTTAAGTGATCCTCGATATACCGCTGAACTTTGGCAATCACTTCATGCTGCTGATCCTGCTTCCCCTGCTCTTTCCGGTTGAAGATGATGTCCGCCAGCCTTTCGAAATATTCGGCCGCCTCCGTCCAGGAATCATGCTCCTCCAAATGAGTCAATGTGATATAATCCACCGCCCCTTCCCCTTCCACGTTCCGGCAGAGAGCTTCCATATCCACCAGGGACGGCATCATCACGGACACCAGGCCGTAATATACCTCCATTTTCAGCAAATATTCAACCTCCGGCGGGAAGGAAGAGGTATCGGTCACCTCATGGAACAGCTCCATGAATTCCTCCCGGTCCCCATTGTCTAAACAGCCGCGCAGCAGCTCCATCCGCTTCAGATGCGAGCGAGAGCGCCCCAGAAAATGCCCCGTACGATCCGGGCGGTTGCGCTCACGGGCTTCGGTCAACAAAGATTCGTGGCCGATCCCGAGGCCGCTGTCCAGCAGCTGCTTCAGTCCTTCGAACTTGTCCGGCAGCCGTTCCCAATCGACCCACTCGCCAGCCATGGCAAACGACGTCTTCAATTTCAGAAGCGTTTTGCAAACGTCCTGAATTTGTTCCAGCATCCCGTGGACAAAACGCTGGACCCGTTCCGCCGCCGGACTTCGAACCTCCTCCGGATGCTCCTCCCCCTCCTCTTTGTGCTGCAATATCCAGATCATCTTGGCCCTGCCGAACTCCACGGCCATGCCGTCGGTCATCGGGCCGAGCAGCTCGCCGATGATATTCTGGACCGCGTACAGCATCAGCGATTGGGCCGATGGACTTTCTTGCCTTTGCCAGCCGTCCAGCCTGCATAACAGCAGCAGGCATGGCTTGCCGGGATCCAGCTTCATCTCCAGCTCCGCAAAGCGCTGCTCCAGCTCCTCCCGCCGAATAGGACCAGGGGCTTTTTGCATCAGCTCCAGAACGTACTGCTGCTGTAAAAAAGGCAGCGCCATGCGCATATTGTCCCTCGCTTTGGCAAGCAGAATGTCTGCTTCCATCTCCTGGTCAAGCAGCTCCACGGTCTTCTCGATCGCGCTCAGCACGGCATCGTTTCCCTCGGCCTTGAGAACGTAATCGACGCTTCCTTGCCGGGTGGCCTCCTGGATATAAGAAAAGTCGTCGTATCCGGTCAAAAAAATCACTTTGCAATGGGGCCACTGCCTGGATATTTCCTTTTGCAGGGCAAGGCCGTTTAACCCCGGCATTTTGATATCCGACAAAACGATGTCCATTTTCGCCCGTTTAAGCCAGCCCAAGGCTTCCGAAGAGGAATAAGCCTTATATACCTCAAGCTCGAGAAACTCCGCGCCAAGGCACAATTCCGCAAGCCCGTTCACGATAAAAGGTTCGTCATCCACGATCAGTATTCTGAACCTGCTCTTCATCCGTCTCGCTCCTTTCCTGCTTTGGCAGTGTCATATCGATTCTCAAACCGCCCAACCGGCTTCTCGAAAAGGTCAATCCGCCCACAGGCCCGAATTTTAATCGAAGGCGTCGGTGCACGTTGGATAAACCGGTGATCTCTCCTTTCACGTCCGAATTCGCGGTCATGGATTGCAGGTTCCGCAGCCTTTCGTCCGTCAACGTCTCCCCGTTATCCTCCACGACGATATGCAGGACATGCCGCTCAGCGGCGATGGTAACCCGGATTTGCCCGTCCGCCTCCTTCTCCTCAAGTCCGTGCTCGTATGCATTTTCGATTAAGGGCTGAAGGATGAGCAGCGGAACGTCCAGTTGCTCCCAATCACCGGGGATGCCATCCCAATAAGCCGATATCCGGTTATGGAAACGGATGGACTGAATGTCCACGTAAGCTTTGGCATGCCCCACTTCCGCCTTCAACGAAACTTCGTCGGCAGCGTTGCGGGTGATGAACCTGAAATATTCCCCCAAATGCCTCGTAAAACGAACGATATTCTCGTAATCCTCCATCTCTCCCATCTGATGGAGCGTAAAGAAGCTGTTATATAAAAAATGGGGGTTGATTTGGGATTGGAGCTGCTTCAGCTCGGAACGCTGCGAGCGGATTTTCTGCTCAAACACTTCGTGGATCAGTACCTGCAGGCGCTTCACCATATGGTTAAACTGCTCGTACAGATAGTGGAACTCGTCATGATGCTTATGGCGCAGCTCCACCCGGGGACTGTCGAAATCGATGTTGCGGAATGCCCTCACCATCCGCTGAAGCGGCTGATGAATTCGGCTGTAGATCCAGCCCGAGAACAGAATAACCACCAGCAGGGAGAAGCCAGACAGCCCGAAAAAGATCATGCGGTATTTCCCCAGCGGGCCCAAGAATTCGGCTTCGGGCACATACACCACCAGGTCGGCATTCAAAAAGGCGGAGCGCTCCACGCTAACCCAATAGTTGGCCCCGTCCGCCTTTACCTTCGTGTTGTAGGGAAGCTTTGAAAACTCGGTGCCTGTTAGCGCTTCCAAGTCAATGTGTTCGGCCAACCGCGGACCGATGCTGCCTCCGTCCTCCTGAGTCAGGACCCAGCTATTGTCCACGCCGATGAGAACGGCGCCCCCGTCCCCCGTGGCCAGCTGCAGGAGCGCCGTTTGCATTTTCGGAACGGAGAGCTCCGCCGCAATCGCAAAATTAGGCGGATGGCCGTTTCGCAATCGTTCCGGGTATACCATACCCAGCAGAAGTTTGTTCTTCCATTCGAAAATGACCCGTTCGGGATGCTCCTCAAGCGCCTTCATCTGCTCTGGCGGCATGGCTCCTTCGTACGACACCTGCTCAATCGTTTTCTCAATCAACGGAATATACGTTTTGGCTTCCTGAACGTATTGATTGGAGCTTTGCAGCAGCCGCATTTTGCCCTGCAGGCGGTTGATCGCCTGAAAATATTCGGAACGGCTCATGGCAGGCGCGATGGTGCTTAGCTTTTGCAGGTCGGAGTCCTGCGACAAATCGTTCATCAGCAGCACCGTCGATCGCAGCTCCTGTTCCAGCGTGCGCATGAAAAAATTAGTCCTCGCATTCAAGGACTGGGTAATTTCCTGCTCCACGCTCGCAAGCCCGGACTCGTTCATGTAGAGGGCAGCGGCGTAAACCGGCATAATGGCCAACAAAAAGCCGGCCACGATTTTGGGATAAATCGATTTGAACCACAGCAGCTTCATCGTTTTCCTCCACTTCGTTACCATGATCGCTTCGCCTTACCGATATACAGGATGAAAACGGACCATAACGGTTAAACGATTGTTCACGACCGGTTAGCCCGGGTAAAGCAAGGACATCCGACAACTTCAGGATATCCGCTTTCGCCGGGTTGAACCTGTATCGTTAAGATTCATTATGTTTGGGAGGGACGGACCGGTTAGCCTTCCACCATCAAGCTTGCGACCACTCCTCTCGTCGAGTCGGGACCGACCTGAATGCGGAACTCGCCCGGCTCCACCACCGGCTTCAGGTCAAGGCCGATCAATTCCAGCTGCTCGCTGCCGATGGTGAACGTTACTTCCTGCGTTTCCCCGGCCTTCAGGAACACCTTTCGGAACCCTTTCAAGGCCTTCTCGGGACGGGTCACGGAGGCGGCCAAATCCGAGACGTACAGCTGAACGACTTCCGCGCCGTCCCGTGCTCCCGCGTTGGTCACGTCGATCCGGACCGTGGCTTCGCCGCCTATGGGAACAACGGCCGGCTCGACCGTCAGACGGCCGTAACGGAATTCCGTATAGCTTAAGCCGAAGCCGAACGGATACCGCGGCGCAAGATCCGTCTCCAGGTAACGCTTGCCCCGGGTCCGTCTGGCATTATAAGAGACCGGCAGCTGGCCAACCTCCTTCGGAATGGACAGCGGCAGACGGCCGGACGGGTTGATATCGCCAAACAGCAGGTCCGCAATCGCGCTGCCTCCCTCTTGGCCGGGATACCAAGCTTCGACGATCGCCGGAATAAACTCGTCGATCCACGGCTCCGTAATCGGCCGTCCGTTGATATAGACAACAATCACCGGCTTGCCGAGCTTCTGGAGCTCCTGCAGCAGCTCCAGCTGCACGCCCATCAGCGTCAGGGTCGAGCGGTCAATCCCTTCCCCGCATTCCATATCGCTCTCGGCATGTCCGGTCACGACCGAGGCACCGGTTCTCAGATCGATGGTGCCCTCCCCGAAATCCCGTGCGCTGGAGCCGCCAAGCACCATCACGATGACGTCGGCTTTCTCGGCACATGCCAGCGCCCGAGGAAACCCTTCCCTTGAATCGCCTTGTATGCGGCAGCCCGGCGCATACAGCACGCGGCTGTCTCCCAGCCGTCGGCGGATGCCGTCCAGCACCGTTACGATCTGCCCCGGCGGCTGGGGGGAGGTATAATCGCCAAGCTGATGGTACGGCGCATGGGCGTTGGGGCCAATGACGGCAATGGTTCCGCTGCTCGAATCCAGAGGCAGCAGGTTCCCCTCGTTTTTCAGGAGCACGATGCCTTCAGCCGCCGCCTGGTAGGCCAGAGCGATATGCTCCTTGCAGCCTATGATCTGCTCTGCCCAGGCTGGATCCACATAAGGCCGATCAAAGAGTCCCAGGCGAAACTTCAGCTGCAACACGCGTCCGGCTGCCATATTCAGATCGTCTTCAGTGATCAGCCCTTGCTCCAGCGCTTGGTGAAGATGTGCCCGGAACATGGTCCCGGACATCTCCATGTCGACACCGGCCTTCAGCGACTGGGCCGCCGCCTCCACGCCCGATCCGGCCGTATTGTGACCGCATGCCAACATATGGATCGCGCCGCAATCGGTAATGACGAAGCCGTCAAAGCCCCACGCCTCCCGAAGAACGTCTTGCAGCAGGTACCCGCTGGATGTGCAAGGGACTCCGTCGATTTCATTATAGGCCGTCATGACCGACAAGGCACCCGCTTCAACGGCCTTGCGGAACGGCAGCAAATCGACCTCGTGAAGCTCCCGAAGGCCCATGTGAACTGGGGCCCCATTGCGTCCCCCTTCGGAAGCGCCGTAGCCTGCGAAATGCTTCAGCGTAGCCAGCAGGCTGGTATGCGAATCCAGGCGCTCGCCTTGCAGTCCCTGCACGGCGGCAACCGCGAATTCGGCCACCAAATGGGGATCCTCGCCGAAGGTTTCTTCGGTACGGCCCCAGCGGGGATCCCGTACCACGTCCAGCACCGGCGAATAGGTGGCCGCTCCCCCCTGAGCTCTTGTCTCGGCGGCAACGGCGCGGCTTATGCTGCGGAACAGCTCCGTGTTCCAGGTGCTGCCGATCGTAAGCGGTACGGGAAACACCGTCGCCCCGATCGCCATATGCCCGTGGGAGCATTCTTCCCCGAACAGAATCGGAATCCCCAGCCGCGAGTGCTCCATCGCATAACGCTGAATCGCATTAACCGCTTCCGCCCCTTCCCGCGGGGACAGACCGTTCGCCAGCGTCACCCCGGTCCAGGGATCGGCCCGCAGCGTTCCGTACAAGGAACCGATTCCTCCCTCCGCAAGCTGCGACTTGAACTCCTCGGTTAGCTTGATCGTACCGTCGTCGCTTCTTATGTAAGCTTTCCAGCCGAACGGCTGGATCAGCTGCCCGATTTTCTCCTCGACCGTCATCCGCTTCAGCAAGTCCTCGATCCGCCGCGAAACCGGCCATGCAGCGTCCTTGTAGTCCATGGCGCACACCCTTTCCTATTCCTGTTAGATTCGTTCTTATTGATCTCATGCAACCGTTTGTTGAATGTTCCCGCATCCTATGGGGTTTCGGTTTTATGCTCTTCCCATCGGATTCAACGCCACACCGCTAAGCAGCAGCCCTGCCGAAATTTCCGATGGAAGAAAGAGGCTCTCCGGCACGATCTAATCGGCCGAAGAACCTCCCACTATGCGTATCCTGCAGAATGGCTGCACCGCACCTGGACAAACCAGATCAACGGCTAGAACCGTCTTCCAACCTTTTCATGGGCGAGCACGCCTCAAGATGGTTGGATCTGCCGGATGCGAACCTCCTCCGGCCGGTAAACCGTCTGCACTTGTCCCCCGGCATCGGTCGTAAACATCACGGTCCGCTCCCGTTCCAATTCGAAAGCGTAGACCTTTCCGGTTGCCGGGTCCTTTACCTCGACCTCTGCGCTTGCCCCATGCTCGGAGACGAAGACGTACAAGCTTCCTTGCCCGAACGTCAGCTTGCGGCCGTAAATACCCGGAAGCTCGCCTCCCTTCGGCCATTCCATCTCAGGCGAAACGGCTGCGGAGCGGATAGCTTCCGCGTACAGCGCCTGGATCGGCTCCCAGCGCTCGTTCATCTCGACCGGGAGCGGGCACCAGATGAACCGTCCCGAGCCCAAGGTCACCGTGACGGGTGCCAGCGTCCCATCCAACCGGCCCGCCGGACGATCCACCGCCAGCGCGTTAATCTTCCGCTCGCCGAACGAAACGGCGAAATGCTCTCCCGCCAGCTCCAGCGTTTCTTCCCGAAGAACGTTGGCATGGACGGTTTCGCCGATCTCCTGCTGCAGACGATGCGGTGCCGGTCCCCAATACGCATCGGTGCGAAGCGGGCCGGTCCACAAGACCGTGCTCCCTTCCCTTGCCAAGTCGAGGAGCTGGGCAAACGCGCCATCGTCGAAATTATGCGCGCTCGGCACGATGATCAGCTTGGCCGGATAGCGCTTCAGGTCCTCCAGCTGATATTCGCCGATGCCCCGCGGATGGACGTTCATGCCGAACGTCAATGCGCGCATGGCTCTCGTCGTCGCTTCGTACGCCAGCTTGCGGCTGGAAAAATCATTCGAATACGGGTAAACGATGGCGATATCCTCCAGCTGCCGTTCATCGTCGAACAGGCCGGCTGCTTCCTTCATGAAGCGGCCGAAGTCATAGGACACATCAGCCTCCGGCTTCTGCGTTCCGTCCGCCCGAAGCGCCCCGATGTTGGATTCGTTGGCATTATCCATGAAGTAGTTAATATTCCAAATCCACTGCACGGCACCCGCGCCCCCGGTCGAAAACGAATACGCGTACTTCCGCTCCAGGATGCTCCGAAGCTCTTCCTCCGTCCGCTTGGCGATGCCGTCCGGACGCTGCACGTGCATGATGCCGGTCTCCTGGATCAGATTCGGCTTGTCCGGCGTTTTCGTAAATATGCCGTCCCAGGCCAGGTGATCGTTCTGCCACCAGGAGTGGACCGTCGTGTAATCGACCGCGGGGCCATAGAACGAAGGCGACGGACGCTGGGAGCAGATGCCCTCATCCTGACCGACCGTTACCAGCTGGCGGGGATCGGAGCGGCGAATGGTGCCGATGAGCTCGGACGCCCACCGATTATGCATGTCCATGGTGAACAGCGTGAAATCGATCCACGGTCCCCACTTCTTCGGCTGCAGCACGCTGTTGAACAGCTTGTCGTCCGGACTCGGCGCAGGCGCCGACTCGAATGAAGGCAGCTCGCCCGGCGTCATGTTCCAGCGCTCCTGAAGCAGCGCCAGATCATCCCCGTGGCGCTGCCGCAGCCACTCGGACCAGGCCTGCCGCTCGAACCGGTCCCCCATCGATACCGGCCCCTCGAAGATTCGCTTCGGATCGAACAGCGAAGGCTCGTTGATCAGGTCCCAATGCACGTTGGTCGTGCCCCTGTGACGTCCGACGATGGAGGCGACGAAGCGCTTTTGCGCCTCCACCGATCGCGGATCCAGGTAGGGGTTCACGCCTTCCCAGGCTTCGGGCGCAAACGAGAAGAACGTAAACGTCACTTCAAGCTCATGCCGCTTGGCCGTCAGGATAAAGGCATCGATCGCCCGCATGACGTCCTCGGCCGCATGGCCGTCGGCAAACATGATCATCCGGTACCCCGTCCATATGCCCGTCCGGATCAGGTTGATTCCTGCCCGCTTCATCTCCGCCATATCCGCATCCCAACGCTGCACGTTCGGCAGATGGAGGAATTTGCGCGCGACGTCGGAGGTCATGTACGTCATGCCAACGATCGGAACCGTCCGTCCGCCGCGGCGGAAGTAATCGCGCCCGCATTCCAGCCGCTCTCCCGCCTGCAGCAGCGGACGATCGACGCCCCATACCGCCTGGGTCAGGGTGCGGCGCTCCCCGGAATCGGACTCGGCTTCGCAAACGATCCGGTACAAGCCCGCTTCCAGCCGTACGGGTACGGACAAGCGAAGCTGCTGCAGATCCCGCTTTTCCATGCCGGCTTCCGACTTCTCTTGTCCGGTCCAGACGGTCTCGCCGTCAGCTTCCTTGATAAGACTCACTGCAAAATACCAGGTCTGCGCCGGGGCAGACGTCCGGGACAACGACTGCAGCTGGATCGTCAGCCGCATCTGCTCGCCCGGCTCGTAGGAGGCGTAGTTCGGCTTCAGCCACAGCTCCGTCACGCCTGTTCCCGCGTAATCGGCCAGTTCCTTCAGGACGTCCATCCCTTTCGTCTCCCAGAACGATGCCCTCAGCTGCTGGTTGATCAGAATCCAGCGGCCCCCGGCGTAATCGCCCTTATGCTGCTCCAGCATGACGACCGGAGCGGACCGCTCGCGTCGATCACGGTCCATGCCGATCAGCAGCGGCGAGATGACGGCGTCCATCGGACCGCATGCCCCCATCTCGGCCGGGATGTCGCTCGCTTTGGTCGGATGCAGCGTCAAGCCCCAGGTCGGCTCCATGCCGAACAGCTCCTCGCGCCCCAGCAGGATCGGGCATTCGGCGGAGGCCTTCAGCTCCCGGACGCGCGATACGTCAACCGCCAGCGCATCATGGATATCCATTCGCTGATGGTAAGCCAGCTGCTCGCGTTCGGCATGCCAGCTTCCGTTCAGCTCTCGAACCGGCCTGCGGAAAGGCACGCCTCCGGCATGAACCAGACCGCCGCCGGCCTTCAGGTGGGCTTCGATGGCCGCCCAAGCCGCTTTCGGAAAGTATGGCCCGTGCAGATGAACCAGCGCGTCCCAGCCGCCTTCCGTCAGACGATCAGCCACGTCCGCGGCACCTGAGACCACCGCCCATTCCCGCAATCGCTCCAGTGCTTCAGCAGACGGAC
Organism: Priestia sp. BR_2; assembly: GCF_041954005.1. Classification (NCBI taxonomy): domain Bacteria; kingdom Bacillati; phylum Bacillota; class Bacilli; order Caryophanales; family Bacillaceae; genus Priestia; species Priestia sp. BR_2. The sequence goes on from NZ_JAVFHM010000182.1 coordinate 64,338, forward strand.
GTTCGCCTTCGTAAGGAAAATGCTCGTCGTAAAATACTAGCGTTCTCATCGCCTACTCCTTTCTTGTCCGCGGCTGGCCGTCGACGTATACGGATGTACCGCGCGTTCGCGCCCAGTCGGCGATCCGGGAAGGGTCGCCGGTCCAAAGGCGGTTCACTCCCCATGGATTGGTCTGCGGCCGCTCCTCGCATTCGATGCGGATGACCGGGAAGAGCTCGGTCGGACGTTCCCGCGGCAGCCCTTCGATCCACAGCACGTCGCCTTCCTGTCGGAACGACAGCTCCTGCCCCGTTGTCAGCAGCGTCACCCGTGATACCGGCGTCACCAGATCCGCCAGCCTCAGCACCGGCCTCCCATCCCAGAAGCGGATGATGAGATACAGCTTGTTGTCTTTCATCGTCTGCCGCCCGTAGGTGATGAATTCCGTGAGGTTCCCGCCGTCGGAGCCGTAGATGGCCTCGCCGTGAACGTCCAGCCACTCCCCGATCTTCAGCGCCCGCTCCACGAACGCCGGCGGAAGCTGTCCGTCGGGCTGCGGTCCGACGTTAAGCAGCAGATTGCCGCCCACGGTCCCCCCTTTTTCCGCGCACTCGCACAGCATGTCGAGCAGAACGTCGGCCGGACGCCATCGTTCGCCGTTCGTGTACCCCCACAGCCTCCACGTGGTGACCTGGCTGGATTCCCACAGCCGCTTCTGATCCGGGACGATGACATGCTCCGGCGAGCCGAAATCGCCCAGCACCTCGGAATCGCCCGAGCCGCCGCCGCCGTCCGCATGCAGCTTCTCCTCCTCGGACAGCCCAAGACGGTTGTTCACCAGGATGTCCGGCTGAATCGACTTCATCTGTTCCACCAGTTTGATGCTGTCCAGGTCCTCCGCGGTTCGCGGCCAGACCCCGTCAAAAAAGAAATGATCGATGCGCCCGTATTTCGTGACCAGCTCTTCCACTTGGGCATGCAAATACTGCTTCATCGTCTCCCAGCCCTCGGGATCCTTCTCCGGTCCGTCGAAATAAGCCGGGATCCGCCAATCGATCCAGGAATAATATAAGCCGACCCGAAGCCCCTGGGCCCGGAACGCATCGGTAAATTCGCGCACCAGATCCCGGCCGGGCGCCTGCTTCGCGCTGGAATAATCCGTCGTGGCCGTATCCCACAAGCAATACCCGTCATGATGCCGCGTCGTTAAGCAGGCATATCTCATCCCCGCCTTGCGCGCGGTGTACGCCCAAAGCTCGGCGTCAAAGAATTCCGGATTCCACTCGCAGGCCTTCCGAGCGTATTCGGCCTGGTCCAAATGCTCCCGGAACAGAACCTGCTCGCCGCGCCCGTATTGGGCATAAGGCCCGAAATGAATAAACATGCCGTACCGGCTTTCTGTAAACCATTGCCAGCCTTCCCGGATGGCTTGTGTTTGCTTGGTCATGAACTACGTCCTCCTTATTCTGCACGGCTCTTGCCGTGCGGCCAGCCTTAATAAAGACTTTCGCTTCAAACTCTTTGAGCAGTCTCAAGGCTTCTTATGACCTTTACTCTAGCCCGGGAATCCCTGTCTTGAACACTTTACTTTTGAGAGAAAACTTTGATTTTGGCCAATATCGGAGAATTGAAGTCCTAAACGGTAACGTGGATCACTTTCGAATCCCCTTGGAGTCTCCTTGGAATTCCCTCTGTACTCCTCACGGAACGCTCCATGGCGACGCACGAAAAAAAGCAACCCCTTCCCGGTTATCAAACCGGGGAAAGGATTGCCCTGTTCCAATGTTTCTTAGCCGTTAGTGCGCTGACCTTACGACTGACCCGCTCTCCACTCATCGAATTGCCGTTTGTATTCATCAACGACCTCATCGAGACCGGCGGACTTCATTGCGGCCAGCATTTTATCGTAGGCGTCCTCGTATTTCACGACCCCGTGCATGACCGGATAGACGCTGGTCTTCAGCTCGGCGATGCAGTTGGCGTACTGCGAAGCAACGTTGGTCGGATCGAAGGTGAAGCCGATCGTGATGCTGTTCACGGCGTCCTCCGATACCGTCGTTCGGCGCTCCAGTCGCGCTGGGTCCGTATTCGTCGGATAACGGTTCATTTCAACGTGGCCGAGCAGCCAGTATGGAAGCTCATAAGCCGGGGAACCATTCTCGTTCTTGGCCAGATAGTCCTTGGTATTCTTGCCTGTATCCTTCCAATGCACATCTTTCACGCCGCTTTGGACGAGATCCATGTTCTCCTGGCTGCTGTATACCCAGTTCAAGAATTGAATGCCGGCCTCCGGGTGCGGAGACGTGGCCGAAATCCCGTTGGAATTCCGGATCGCGTAGGATCTGAATTTCGGCTGGTCGGCCAAATAATAAATATCCAGCTTCGCATCCGGGAACGTCTGAAGAATGGCATCGCTCAAGCCAACGTCGCCCGGACGGTAGAGATAACGTCCTGCCAGCTCCTCCTGGTTGATAACCTCCGTCGGCGTCGTAAGCAGATCGCTCATGATCAGCCCTCGCTTGTAAGCCTCGTTCATGAACTTCACGTCTTTTTTGAACTCCTCGGTTTCGAACCAGGACTTCACGTTCCCCTGCTGGTCGATGTAAATCATGTTGTCGGCCACGGTAAACGGATAGGTGTCGTAGGTCGTATGCAGGAAGTAGGCCGGCTCCTCCAGCATCTTGATATATACGTTCTTGTTGTCCTGCGGCCAATTCTTCTGCAGCGTCTCTGCTGCATTGAGCAGCTCTTCCGGCGATGTCGGCGGCTTCAGGCCATTTTTCTCGAGCAGATCGGTGCGGATCGTGAACATGCCATCGTTATACGCGGTATCCGCCCAGAAGTTCGGCACGTACGTGATCTTGCCGTTGATTTTCGACGACTCCCAAATCCAGTCCGGCATGGAAGCTTTCAGCTCGGTGCCATACTGATCCAGCAGATCGTCGATCGGAATGATACCGCCGCTGCCCGCAAGCACCGTCGGTCCTTTGGTATCGTGCATGATGGCTATCAGCTCGAATTCCTCGCCCGTCGACATCATGAGGTTGGTCTTCTGATCCCATACGTCCCACGCGATGTACGTCGGTTCGTAGGTAAGGTTCAGACCGTCGGCCTCCAGCTTCTCGTTGATCGCTTTGACCGCCGCATCCAAATCCTGCGGCGCGGAGCCCGGAAGCAAATACCGTACCGGCAGCTTGTCCCCTCCGCCGTTCTCCCCGCTCGCCGATCCATTCTCACTGCCGGCGTCGCCGCCGCCGGAGCAGCCCGCGATCACGGAAACCATGAATATCGCGGCCAACCATAGTGCTAGCGCTTTCCTTTTTTTCATGCATGTGTCCCCCTGTCTTCATTTGGTTTAGTCATGCGGTACGATTCCTATCTTAAGGAGACAGTAGGGAAAACGTATACTTCAAAATGATGGTTTTCGCCATTTTAAAACACTGAATCTGCCCGTCACTGCGCCTTTTTCGTCTCGATCGCATGCTGGCTGCGGAACTGGGCCGGCGAGATCTGGTAGTGCTTTTTAAACAGCGTGTAGAAATAGGTCGTATTCAGAATGCCCACCTGCTCGCTGATCGATTGAACCGACTCCTCGGTGCTTGCGAGAAGCTCACGCGCCTTCTCCAGACGAACGGCATTCAGGTAATCGTTGAACGACAGCTCGCAATGCGCCTTGAACAGCTTGCCGACATAGCTGCGGGACAGCTTCACCTCGCCCGCCACCTGCTCGAGCGACATATCCGGCCTTGCATAATGCTTGCGTACGTACATCTGGATAAAATCCACCACCTCCGCATGCCGGACCGCTCCCGATTCCTCGGACAGGCTGCAGAGCCTAAGGGCAAGATCCTTCAGGGCATCCGCGGTTTCCTGCAGCGTCTGAAAGCGGGTAATCCGCCGCGTAAAGTCGAGGAAGAGATCCGCGCTTTCCCGATTTTTCACGGTATGGACATTGAGCTGCTTGTACAGGCCGCCGATGAACTGGTTGATGAAAAACATGACTTCATGGTAGTTGTAATCGCGTATTTCCTTGATCCACTGATCGATTTCCTTCTCCAATTTATCCCGCTGCTGCAGCTTGATGGCCTCGATGATGCGCTTCTCTCGCTTGTCCGGATACTGCGCCTCGGAATGCTCCGACTCCGCGGCGATGACCGGATCGCCATGGAATATCCTGCCCTTTCCCGCGAAAAAGCGCTGCTGGAAGCAGGACTGCGCGCAATCGAACGATTCGCGGAGCTCCTCGTACGTCTGCGCGGCGGTTCCGATGCCGACGGTGACGGACACGCGGAGCGTGCGGAGCATCTCGCCCTGCAGCTCCTCCAGCATGCCCAATACATGGAGCGGAAGCCGGCTCTGCTTCATGGGGAGAATGATCGCAATGGTTCCGTCCCCCACCGTTGCCACGCTCGCTCCCTCCGGCTCCAGCATCTGCTGGGCCGCCTGGGCGACGGCCGCGCAGGTATAGGACTGCAGCTCCTCGTCCTCGCCCCCGGGCGAGCCGTCTAAGCTGTCGAGCAGAAGGACGGCCGCCAAGAAATAGGGCCCCTTGCCTTCGCGGGCCAAACGGCGGAATGCCGTCTCGTCGCCGCCTTTCAGCAGCTGCAGCACATGCGCCTGCCGGGCGACGGAAGCCTCGGACTCCATCGACTTCATTTTCTCCGTCATTTCCGCGTAAGTGGTATCCAATATGGCAAATTCGTTGATTTGCCGACGGTTTTCCTTCATCTTCGGAATGGCGCTCATTTTCTCCAGCAGGTGGCGGATCGGGTTGTACGCATGATGCGTCAGCCAGATCGACAAGAACATGCTGACGACGAAGCAGGCCAAAGCGAGAACCAGCGCCGACGTTCGGAGCGCCTGCATGTTGAACAACAGATTTTGATATTGGCTAACGCTGATAAACGTCCAGTTCATATCCTTGGATTTGACATAGGTAACCAGGCTCTTGCGGCCGTCGATGGAGCGGGTGAAGTAACCGCTTTCCGCGTCCGATTCCAGAATGGACTGGACATAGGACTCCTGCGATACATCCTCCATGAACCGGGACCGATCCGAATGGGTGATGATGGTTCCCTTGTCGTCAATGACGTGAAGCGAATCCACCGCTTCGTTGCGGTAGCCTCCGATCAGATCCTGGATGGTGTCGGTGCTCATGTTGATTACGATCGCGCCCTTGGAACTTAGCGGCGAATAATAGCTCGGAAGGAGAACGAAAGTCAGGACGTCTTCGCTCCGCTTCGCCGAAGTGGCGGAAGAGATCTTGCGCGGGAACAGATGAAAATAAGATGTATTTTTGCTGTTGATTTCCTCCAGCAGCGCCTTCTCCTGCTCCTTGGTAATCCCCTTCGTATTCAGGTACGTGTTATTCGAGCCGTTATAGATCCCGATCGAATGGATGAACGGATAGGTGGACTGGACCCGGTTAAGGGTACCGAACACGCCATATTGTTTCAGCGGATCAGCCTCTTTGTCCAATAGGGCGTTCACGATCTCCTTGTCGCTGAGCAGAAGGTTGCCCACGTTATACACCTGGTCGCGGATGACGCTGGATACGGCGCTGTTCTGCTTCAGCATCGACTCGGATATTTTTCCTACCTCCTTCGCGGTGCTCCAGGAGAACATCATGTACAGGACGACGGTTACGAGGGCAATCATGGCTGCCGTGAGCAAAACAAAGCTGAGAAACATATTTCGATACACTGCATAACGGAATAATCGCTGCCGGATCATATTCTCCCTCCTTTATCTTTCGGTCTGTATAGCAAACTGAGAACTTATCATCCATGAATATTACTAACATTATATGTAATATACATGTTAATTTTATGGGGTTGCTTAGCCATCCGATCGCTTGGAACGGATAGATATTTTATTCTCATCTTACATTTGCTCAGGGCATACATCAATATGAAAACGCATTCTTTATTTCCCTCCCCAAACTCCCCTTCATAGGCTTCATCGGCTAAACTCCTTATAAAATCAAGCTTTTCCGGTCATTATTCAATCCTGGCGACACTGTGCGAAATACTCAAATTCGAAGTTTTTGCCGTTTTTTAAAGCAGGCGTCCCCCCTTTCAATCCGCTCAAACTCCATTTTCATAGTTTACTGCACGCGGCAACTCTCTTTACACTCGAAACAGAACTGCTACGCTTGCAGCCCCCATCACTTACGAAAGGACGTGCCTACTCATGAAAAAAAGCCGCTTCGGCTTCCTGCGCGAAATCCGCTCGAACGGATCCGCCTACCTGCTCGTCGTACCGGCTGCCATCTATACGCTGGTCTTCGGTTATTTCACGCTTCCGTACATGCTCATTGCGTTTCAGAAATTCAACTTCAAGACGGGACTTTTCAATTCCGCCTGGGTCGGCTTTGACAATTTCAAGTTCTTCTTCTCGTCGCCCCGGGCTTGGGAGGTCACCTTCAACACCTTGAAGCTCAATTTTCTATTTATCATCGTCGGCACGCTCGCAGCCATGGCGCTGGCCATACTGTTCAACGAGCTCCGCAGCCGCTGGTTCTCGAGGGTGACCCAATCCACGATTTTGTTCCCGCATTTCTTGTCCTGGGTTATCGTGAGTTACATCATCTACAGCTTGCTGTCGACCGACTACGGTATCCTGAACCGGATCCTGGCGTTCTTCCATATCGACCCCGTCAACTGGTACGCCTCTCCGCAATACTGGACGTGGATTCTTACGACCGCGGCGGTGTGGAAGGACCTCGGGATGAACCTCGTCATTTATCTGGCGGCGATCACGGGAATTGACGACAGTTATTACGAAGCCGGCCGGATCGACGGCGCTACCCGTTGGCAGCTCATCCGCCACATCACCATTCCGCTCATGCTGCCGACCATATCCATCTTAACCCTGCTGGCTCTGGGCAAAATCATGTACGGCAGCTTCGACATGATCTATGCCATCGTCAAGGACAACGGGCTGCTGTATCCGACGGTTGACGTCATCGATACGTATGTGTTCCGTTCCCTCCGCACCATCGGGAATCCGGCACAAGCCATGGCCGTCGGACTGTATCAATCCGTGGTCGGCTTTATTCTCGTATGGGGCAGCAACAAAATCGTGAAGAAGGTGAATCCGGACCATGCCTTGTTCTAAAGCAAGCCGGATTCATTCGGAAGGGAGCGAAATCTAGATGACGTCCAGACCTAAATTTTTCGACGCCGTGAATGCCGCGCTGATCGGCATCATCTCCATTCTCTGCATCCTGCCGATGCTGCTTGTGCTCATGGTGTCCTTTACCGACGAAGCCAGCATTAAGCAATTCGGCTACCAGCTGTTCCCGAGCGAGCTGTCGCTGGATGCCTACAAGCTGCTCCTGTTCGGCAGTACGCCGCTGTACCGGAGTTACATGATCTCGATCATCGTGACGGTCGTCGGCACGATCCTTGCGGTCACCATCACGTCCATGGCCGGATATACGCTGGCCGCCAAGCACATCCGTTACCGCAACGGGCTCGGATTGTTCTTTTTCATTACGATGGTGTTTAACACGGGCCTGGTGCCTTGGTATCTGATCAACCTGAATCTCGGCATGAACAACACCATCTGGGCCCTGATCATACCGTCCCTGGTGTTCAACCCGTTCAACCTGTTTCTTGTGCGCAACTACATGTCCCAAATTCCGCCTTCCCTGACGGAGGCGGCCAAGATCGACGGCGCGAGCGACTTCTATATCGCGTTCCGGATCTACTTCCCGCTCTGCATGCCCGTTCTGGCCACGATTACGCTGTTCTACGGCATTGCCTACTGGAACAACTGGTTCAACGCCATCATGCTGGTGGACAACGAGAAGTTGTATCCCCTTCAATACCTGCTGTTTAAGCTGAACTCCGAGATCAGCATGATTCAGCAGATGCAGAGCAGCGGTGCCATCCTCGGCAGCCAGACGCTGCCGCAAGAATCGGTGAAGATGGCCACCGCCATTCTGACGATCGGGCCGGTGGTGCTGTTCTATCCGTTCCTGCAGCGGTATTTCATAAAAGGGCTGCTGATTGGCTCTTTGAAGGAGTAAAGGTTTTATCCACATGCCATGATCTCAGGACATAAGCAGGTAACCCGGCTTTACTGAAATCAAAGAGGCTAACCGCTCTCACGGTTAGCCTCTTTTTTATATGCTGATGTCTTCGTGGATGCAACCTCTGCCGCTTCGGATGGAACATCGTCAATGGAGTTCGTAAGCATAACCCTGATGTTGTGCATCGGGTCAGTAACGGTAATCCGGTTTTTTAAAAAATAAGGATGAATGCTAAAACGCCCGGCTTTTGACTTCTCCTTGATAAGCCAATGCATCCTGGGCCCTTAACCGCTGAACCTCGCTCAGCTCCGACAATTCGGCCCATTTGTATTCCGAATGCTCGGAGCTGAGCACAATTTCCTCGTGAAGCGGGATCGAACAGCGGAATATGCCGACCTGCGCGTTGATATGACTGTGATAATAAAATCCGGTCAAGACCGCATCTTGCAGGGTAAGGCCCAGTTCTTCGCGGCATTCGCGAAAAATCGCTTCATGGATCGTTTCGCCGGAATCCACCCCGCCCCCGGGCAAACTCCATCCCTTATTCCCATAGGTCCGTTTTAATAAGAGCAGCTTGCCGTCAGCGTTCAATATGATGGCATGCACACCAAATCTGTACGTGTCATGAAAGCCCAACGTTCATCCTCCCATCCCGTCAATAAATGCTCATCGGCTACCTCAAACGATCCTTCATTTCCTCCAGCACAATTCCCCACCATGAAGAGGAACGTACAGCAGGGAGATCCATCTCTTTCAGCTCCCGCTTCATTTGTTCGAAGGCTGACTTCCACTCGTGCTGAGCCTGCGAGGCGTCCGGACGGGTTCCCGGCTTGATCTCTCCACTTCTGAACTTCTGAAGTTTCTCGCGAAATTGTTCTGCCGTCAAAATCATGGGAGGAGGATCAGGCTGCAAGCGCTCCGTTTGCTGCTTGAAGCGAAGCACACGGTCCATAAAAGCGAGCAGGCTGTCGATGGAGGCGTTTATGTAGGTCGGTTTCTGTGTACCTCCCTCCGTGACTGCCCACACTCCCCCTGTATCCTTTTGGATCGCGACATGCAGCCCTTCGCTCCAGATCTCCCTTCCGATCGCGATATAGGCTCCATGAATATCCTGTAGCGGTAACGCTTCATGAAACAGAAGACCCAACGGTGGCTCCTGCGGATCAAAGACCGGCATTCCCCGATGCACAAGCGTTTCCACCGTCTTATCGTGCATTCCCAGGACGTCCAAGCTTTCCCTCGTATAAGGCAGCACTCCGTGATCATACAGCGTATGATATTGCGGCTCCATTCTAACCCTCCCTTAAACTCCTAAACCGGTACGTATTCTGTAACCTATAATGATGCAGCGCGGTCTACAGATATTCGCCGAAATAAAACTGCAGCGCTTCAGTGGAATATCCGTCACTTCCCTGCCACTCCGACATCGAGAAGAAATCGTCGTCCCTTCTCGGACGCGTGCGGGGCGTATCCTTCGGAACCAGCACGCCGGCATATCCCAGAATTTCCATCAGCACGTCTCGTTCATGCTTGCTTGAAGGCAGAACATCCTTCAAGCGCTTCTCAAGATGACGCGGGCTTTCTGATTCGGCGCATCCGTCGACGGCTGTCATCAGCTTCCTCAGAATGGCAATATCCTCCTTGTCCACCGTCAGGCCCTCCTCATGGCTCAACAGCTCCAGATCGAGCCAGCAGTAGAGAAGCTGATTCAAGCGGATGCCTCCCCATTTGACCCGTTCGAAATTCAGCACGTTCAGGTCGGCATTCACGTAATTCCGGTCGGACTGGAGCCCGGCATGGTTACAATCTCCGCAGCTGCTGTAATTCGGCATGGCCGAGCGTCGTTCTTCGTACTGATGCAGAGGCAGGCGCGATGTAAGCGCCCAACTGGAAAGCGCGCTTCGCAGATGCACTTGTCTCGTGGACAGGCTGTGCAGAAATGCGGCAGCAACCCTTTCTTTAGTAACCGTCTTATGTAAGCTATGAAGCCGCTGGTTCAGCTCATCATGTCCGATGGTGATGGGGTCGAACATCAGCCTCATGCTCTTCGCGTAATCAAAGTCCTCCCCGACGAACGGCAAAGGACTGCTTTTCCAGCCGCTGGATGACCAGAACGTTTGAAGTAAAACCTTTTTCGCCTTTTTGTCCACAGCTTCCACTTCCCATTTTTTTCTTGTCCCTATCATAACAAAATCTTCCTATAAAGCGAAGACGATCGAAATCTGACTGAGTTGGATTGAAGCCGTGAGACTATGAAAACTACGAGTTATATCATGTAATGAATAATGATGAATTTATTCTTAATATTTCTCCGAATAATCATTATAATGATATAATGTTTCAAATAACCCTATCCTTGTTGATCAAATCGGAAATTTCGCATGACATGAAAAGAATGCAATGGAGGATGCACCCAAAATGACCATTCACAACCTCAAATCATTCATCGTATCCACTTTCACTTTCCGAATAAACTGGAATCACTTTAAGTCGAAGCTGCTCTTAAGATACGTTCTGTCTTATATTCTGATCTTCCTGATTCCTCTGACTGGAGTAACGATGTTTGTTTATGATAGCGCTGTCAGCGGGCTTCGTACCGAGATCGAACAATCCAACATCAATCAATTGAACCAGGTGTCAATGACCATCGACTCCCGTATCGCGGAGCTTCGGGAGCTTTCCGGCCGGATCGCTTACGACAGACGCTTAACCCCTTATATGGTCCGTGATGATTATTACAGAGTGGAAGCCATACAAGCTTTGGCCAACTATAAGGCAAACAGCAGCATTATTGAAGACATCTTCTTATACTATCATAACGACCCGATTATCTACTCTTACCGCGGACTGACGAATGTTAACGTTGCGTTCGACTCCTTCTATCGTTATGAGAACTGGAGTCTGGAAGATGTCACCCTTGCGCTGAACGAAACGAATCAGATGGTAATACGGCCGGCCGAGAATGTTTTGATCAACAACTCCAGGCAGGAGACGATGCTGACCATCATCGTACCGATCAAGCCCAATGCCCCCTATCCGTACGGAAGCGTCGTATATATGGTGAAAGAGTCCAATCTTACCGGGGTCATGGATTCCATTCTTAGCGATTTCACCGGGAGCAGCTACATTCTCAATCAAAATGATGAAGTGCTTACAGCGAGCAATCATGGCGTAACCCTGTCTCAGGAGCACCTTGGAACATTGGCTGCGCTTGATGCCGGCATACACAATCTCTCCCTGAATAATGACAAGTATTCCGTCGTATCCGTCAAATCCGGGGAGAATGGCTGGAACTACATGACCATCATGCCAAGCTACCAGTTCTTCAGCCGGGTCGCTCATGTACAGACGCTCATTCTGCTGGTGTTTGGCATCGCCGTCATAACCGGAGTGCTTGCCGCTTTTGTGCTGGCTAGACGCCAATATCACCCGATTAAGGATTTGATGGAATTCGCCAAGCTCAGAGTTAGCGATTCCCCAGAGCCCAAAACGCGCAATGAATGGGAATGGATTCGTCAGACCCTTCACGATTACAGCACCCGGATCGATATGCAGGAGCCCTTCGTGCGCAACCAATGCATGCTGCTTCTGCTGAAGCACGGAAAGCCGGATGATCCCGAAATCGAGCGAATGATCGCCGGAGTCGGACTGGAATCTCCCCAAGAACAAGTCATTTATTTCTGTGTGATTCTGTCCTGGGAAGAAAACGATGCGGCCGAGGAAGTCGTCCAGAAGGATCGTCAGCAGGTGCATGAAATTCTCAGCCATGTTGAACCATCAGGGCTTCAAGCGAATATCTATGGCGTTGAATTCTCAGCCGATAATCAATTTGCACTGATCGTATCGCTTCCTGACCCTGGTCAAGATTCGCTGAAGCTCCAGATGGAGCAGATCATTCGCGCGGTCCAGGGATTGATCTCCGAGAACACTCGGCTCGATCCGAGCATGGGCGTAGGTACGCCCTACCGGGATTTGGGGCAGCTGAACCAATCCTTCATCGAAGCCGCAACCGCACTCGAGCACCGAATGGTCGGCAGCAGCCGGATCACCTATTTCGACCAGTTGGCAGAGCAGAATCATCCTGTCGCCAAAGGCGTATGGCTTCCAAGAAAGTCGCTGCTCAAGCTGGAGCAAAGCCTAAAGCAAGGCAACGAGTCGGTGGCTGTGCAGATGATCGCCGAGATGATGGAGACCATCCGCAGCGAACCGCTGCAGATTCATCTGCTGCGCTGCATTTGCTTCGATCTGCTGAACGCGCTGCTTCGGTCCGCCTCTGAGGTTGGAATGAACGAAGCATTCAGCAGCATCTCGGACTATACGTCGTTTGAGACGCTGGAAGAATTTGAGGACAAGCTGTTGTCGCTCACGACAGAGGTTTGCGACAAGGTTGAACGGAACCATGAACAAGCAGCACCAAAACTGATCGATGATATCGTACATTATGTAAATCAGCAGTTTGCGGACTATACGCTCAGCCTGGAGCATGTTGCCCTTAAATTTTCCGTCTCTACCTCTTACTTAAGCCGCAGCTTCAAAGAGAAGACCGGGATCAGTTTCTCGCAGTATATCTGGAAGAGGCGTACGGAGGAAGTCATTCGGCTGCTTGTGACGACAAGCGCTCCCCTGAAGGAAATCATCGAACAGGTGGGCTACCTGGATGCACCCAATTTCATCCGCAAATTCAAGAAAGAAACCGGGCTTACGCCCGGTCAGTACCGCAAACAACATCGTTCGAATAGGCTGGATATATAACAGAAGGGCCCTTTAGGAGAACTTGTCTCGAAAGGGCCCGGATGCTTCTACTTCACTCACTGCGGTTCGTTCAAGATATGCTCAACCAGCTCATCGACCGACACGGTAGCCAGTGCAATTGCTGTGTCGGTCACACCATAATAGATATAGAGCAGACCGTCTTTGACCACGTTTCCTGTCGGGAACACCACATTCGGAATTTGATAACCGAATTTCTCGTAATAGGTTTCCGGTTCCATAATGTAATTCTTCGTTCTTGCTATGACCTTCTCAGGGTTGTTCAGGTCAAGAAGCATCGCCCCGACACGGTAAACGACCTGATTATCAACGCCGTGGTAAAGGACCAGCCAGCCTTTATCGGTTCGCACAGGCGGCGTGGCTCCGCCGATTTTCCTGGATTCCCACGCCGGATTCTCGGCTTTGGCCAGAAGTTTCGGCTCTTCCCAATGAACCAGATCCTCGGAGTACGTAATCCATATCGCCGCGCTGTCCGTTCCGTAAGCTGCACCCACGTATTCCTCCGGACGGCGCAGCAATACATACTTTCCGTTAATCTTCTCAGGGAACAAAATGTTGTCGCGGTCATTGATATCGAGCGGTGTCGTATCGGCAACGAACTCCCAGTCGATCAGATTGTCCGACTTCACGATCGAAGAGCGAGTGAGCCAGTGGCCCTCCTCCTCCCCCCAGCCGTCCGGATATTTGGGTATCGACCGCTCCGGTATCCCCGCTCCCGTCGGATAGTAACTCATGGCGCATGGCCTAAGGGCATAGTTTAGATAGTACGTCCCGTCAATTTTGACAATCCGCGGATCCTGGACGCTTCCATATGGAAAGCCCAGCATGTCAGGCGTCACGATCGGCTCGTCTTTCACGTGCGTAAAATTCACCCCGTCTTCGCTCTCCAGCAGTCCCAAAACATTCTTGCAAGGCGTTAGCGAGCCTGCGGTTCGCTCAATCATGTAAAACTTCCCGTTGTCTATAATAACCGCAGGATTGAATACGGTGACTTTACGCCATTCGTACGTTCCCGGAACGACGATCGGATTGTTCGGATGTCTCGTCATTTTCATAGGCTATGCCTCCACATTTGTATAATATTCAGGAGATTTATCAGGCCCTCTATCATTCTATGTTTAGCTCGACTTCCAGCGGTCATATGCGCCTTGATAGATTTCAACAACTCGGTCGGCACCCATTTTCTTCATCGTGTTCAGATAGTTATCCCAATTGGACAACGGTTCTGCGCCGGTTATGAATTTCGCCTCCATCTGTTGTACATACGTGCTCAGATCCGAGTTCAGGCTGTTGATCTCGGTTTGCTCTTCCACGGTAAGGAACAAGGCAGGGAACGGAGGTCTTGCTCCCCGATCGAGCAGTTTCTCCTTCGTTTCCTTTTCAACCCACAGATCAAAGTCGGTCTTCAATCCTTTATTGATATCGTCCGTGTTGATGGTAGGAGCCGGAATGCCGTAGTTTGGCGTCAAAGTCGCGCGGTAATCCTCCATCTCCATGCCCTCCGGCACAGACAAATAGCGTTTCACGCGATTGGCTTCATCCGTGTACTCCCACAGCATCCCTTCCGGTCCTTTGTTGAAAAAAAGCGACCCTTCATAAGAGTAAAGGTAGTCCACCCAACGGATCGATGCTTCAGGAGCAGGATTGGTAGCCGAAATGGCAAAAGCCCCTGTCGTAATCCCTCTGTTCTTGGCGATGGCCGGCTTGTCTACCAAATCGCTTTTCACCGGAGCGAACATCGGATCCTTGGTGGACGGTTCTCCGCCTTTGGTCATGTAGGCATGCCAGTCGGAGAACAGGGCCACCTGATTGTTCTGTGCCTTGGCCTTTTTCTGTTCTGCGGTTTGCGAGAAGCTTTCATGGTCAAGCAGATCCTCTTTCCAAAGACGGTTCATATAGGCCAGATACTCTCGGAAGCCTTCTTCTATCGGGGTATAATGAACAACATCCGCATCGTCTACATAAATTTCGTCTTCATAAACGCCGAAAGCGCCAAGAAGCCAAGTACGCAAATCACGAGCATTGGTCGTAGCCGTCGATACGGAAGAGATCGGGATTTCATCGGCGACTCCATTGCCGTTCGGATCCTCTTCTTTTACCCGCTTCAGGAAGGTGTAGAGCTCCTCGGTCGTCTCCGGAAGCTTGTCGATATTCAGGGCCTCCAGGAAATCACCGTTGTACCACAGCGGGTTGCGATACCAGTGCTGGCTTAAATCGACCGCAGGCAAAGAGTAAATATGCCCATCCGGAGCCGTAATGGATTTACGAATCTCCGGAATTTCGTCCATCAGCGCCTTGAAGTTCGGAGCATATTCCTCGATGAGCTCCTCCAGCGGAATCAGAATACCCTGCTCGCCATAGTTCATCTGTTCGGCCGCGGTCAACCCTGCAGCATAGAAGACATCCGGGTAATCGCCGCTGGCAAATACGAGATTCTTCTTCGTATCAAAGCTATCCTTCGGTGCGTTCAAGTATCGGAACGAAATGCCCGTCTTTTCCTCCATCTGCTGCAGCACGACCATATCCTTCCAGTTCTGAACACCGACATCAGGTGCCATCATGGTCAGCGTAATCGGTTCATTCATAATCGGGAAGCCTTCCTTATTCACGGCGGCTGCTTCCGTTGACTTTGTTCCGGCAGATTTCGTATCGCCGGCCGAACCGCATCCGGCGAGCAGGGACAGGGCTGTCATCCCCGTCAACACCAGCTTCCACGGTTTGCTTGTCATCTTCATCCATGTTTCCTCCCTTTGCATACTCAAGCTCATATCTTATAAAACGCTTTCATTCATCATCCTTTTACAGAGCCGATCATGACCCCTTGGACAAAGTATCGCTGTAAAAAAGGATAGAGAGCCACAATCGGCAGCGTAGATACAACGATAACCCCGTATTTGATCAATGATGCGGTTTCGGCTTTGGAATTCATTGCCCTGGCGGCATCCCCGCTGATTCCGGCGCCGGTCGTCTCCGCCGTCATTTCCTGAAGAACCAGAATCTGCCGCAGCACCATCTGCAGAGGATACTTGCTCTCATCGTTGAGATAGATCAGAGCCGGAAAATAGCTGTTCCAGTGACTGACCCCGTAAAATAATGCCATGACTGCAATAATCGGCGCGGACAGCGGCAGAATAATGCGGACGAACAGCTTCAGGTTGGTACAGCCGTCCATATATGCCGCTTCCTGCAGTTCCTTGGGAATCGTCGTCTGGAAGAACGTCCGGGCAACGATGATATTCCATACCGATGCTGCTACGGGAAGAATGAGCGCCCCCATCGTGTTGATCAGCCCCAAATTCCGGACGACGAGATACGTGGGCACAAGCCCTCCGGTAAAGAACATCGTGAACAGAATAAATCCCAGGAACAGTTGACGGCCGACCAAATCCGACCTGCTGAGCGCATAAGCTGCAGGCAGTGTCACGGCCAGGTTCAACAGCGTTCCTATTCCAGTATAGACGATCGTGTTCAGATATCCGTTCCAAATCTTCGGATTTTCGAAGACCAGCTGGTATCCGGCCCAGGTAATCTCCTTCGGAAACAGCCACATCGCACCGGAATTCACCTGCTGCGGGCTGCTGATCGATGCGCTGAGAATATAAACGAGCGGATACAGAACAACAATCAGGGCGATGCATAAATAGATATAAACGCTGCCGAGAAAAATCTTGTCCCCCTTCGATTCCTTCATCGCGGTAACCAATGCACTTTCCTCCTTTCTACCATAGGCTGTTCTCGCTGGTGCGTCTGGCAATCCGGTTGACCGTTACCAATAGAATGACGTTGATCACGGAGTTGAACAGGCCAACGGCTGTCGAGAAGCTGTACTGCGCGTCGACCAGACCGGTCCGGTAAACATAAGTTGAAATGACATCGGAAGATTCCATATTCAGCGAGTTCTGCAGCAGCAGTATTTTTTCGAAGCCAATCGTAAGGATGTTGCCCATGTTCAAAATCAACAAAATGGTGATCGTTGGGAGTATGGCCGGGAGGTTGATGTGCAACAATCGTTTGAAACGACTGGCGCCATCCACAATCGCGGCTTCATGCTGCTGGGGATCGACCCCGGACAGCGCGGCCAGATAGATAATGGTCCCCCATCCGGTGCTTTGCCAGACCCCCGACAGAACGTACACGGTCTTGAACCACGCCGGATCCGACAGAAAGTTCGGCGCATCGATGCCCATCCATTTGATCAATTGGATCAGGATGCCTGTGGACGGCGATAAGAAGGTAATAATCATACCCGCCATGACAACAACGGATATAAAATGAGGCGCATACGTAACGGTCTGGACGATTTTCTTGAAGGGACCCGTCCGGATTTCGTTGAAAGCGAGCGCCAGGATGATCGGCAGCGGAAACCCGATGATCAGCTCGTAGAAGCTGAGGCTGAACGTATTCCAGAGCAGATCCCAGAAATAGTAGGAATTGAAGAAACGCTCGAAATGATCGAAGCCCACCCATGGGCTGTCCATGATTCCTTTGCTAGGGATAAAGTTCTTAAAGGCAATCTGGATGCCGTACATGGGCGCATAGTGAAATACAAGGAAATACAATAAGGCCGGTACCAAGAACAGATAGAGCTCCCAGTTCACCCTGATTCGTTTACCAAGAGACGTTTGGTTTACACCTGGTTTAGGCGGCTTCGTTTCGCGATGGATGGAACGTCTTTCGGATATCACAGCAAGCAGTCTTTTTCCCTTCATGTTTCCCCTCCTTTCTTACATATCGATTCATGTCAGGTTATCTGGTTCACTCACGTACATCACGTTTCAGTGATTAACAGGTAACGCTTACATTCCAAAGTGTAGAGAAGACAGCATGACATCGTAAATGTGTAAGATGTGCATTGTCACCCGTCTGTCCGGCGAAATCCCGCTGCTGTCCTTTATTTTTCATCCGAATCTCCGTGATTTTTGATCATAGTTAATACGGAGTATGTGTAACATATGAACCTGTTATCAGGATTCATATGTTACATATTGTGCTCCATCAAGCGTTGTGCGAACATGGCCTACGAACACCGAATATGCGTTAATTCGCACGAGAACAAGGAAGGGCAGAATGAAAATGTCTCTGTCCATTTCATTCCCTTTGACCATTCACCTATCCAAATAAAAAAAAACCACCAACTTTAATTGGTGGTTTTTTTCTGAATTCTTTTAGTTAGTAGTAGTAGCTTATTGTTCTCTTTCTTGCTTCGGAATTACTTCATCACTTTAGCCAGCTCGGTGAAAATAACCCCGAGCGCATACGCGCCCGCATCCGGGTATCCGATGCTGCGTTCCCCTACCGTGCCCGCTCTACCCATTCGGGCAACGATATCCGCCGTCTTCTGCGCGCCGAGCACCGCCGCTTCGGCCGCTTTGATCGCTGCCGTCTTCATGTCTTCGCCTTGCTCTCCACTCTGCGTCCAGGCATCCGCGAACGGCACGAGCGCATCGATCAGCGTCTTATCGCCGACGACGGCTCCTCTTCCGAAGGATCTTTCGCCCGTATCCTGAATTCCTTTGACGACGGCCTGCATCATCTCCGCGACCTCATGAACGGACAGCTCCTGTTTCTGCCCTGCATATTTGCTTGCGGCTCGGAACGCCGATCCCCAGATCGGTCCCGAAGCCCCGCCGCAGTGCTCCATAATGATCATCGAGCAGGCGTCGAGGAAATCGCCGATATCGCGAAGGTGATGGGTAAGCAGATCGTTCCACTCCGATTTTAGCTGCTTGAAGCCCTTGGCGACGCTCATCCCGAAATCGCCGTCTCCCGCATGGGCGTCGAGCTCGCAGAACGGCACCTCGTTCTCGATGATGACCTCGCTCATCTGATCGATCAGGTACACGATATTTTGCAAGGATAACCGGTTGTTCTTAATCACCGCTGCCGCGGCATCCGTATTGTTTTTATACGATACCGTGCCTTCTGACTTCTCTTGTGGAATCACCTCGGTATAATTCACGGGCTCGAATGCGCCCTTGACCGTTAGTGCCGGCGTATCGCATGGCGCAGACAGCCACTTCTTGAGCGTCTCGTCCAGCTTCATGATCGTTACCGAGGCACCGGCCATATCGATGCTGGTCATATAGTTGCCGACAAATCCTTTGAATACCCGCTTGTTTCGAGCCGTCAATTCACGCGTCACGGAATTGTTCAGCAAATACAGCTCCTGCAGCGGCGTGCCGCCAAACCCGTTGATCAGTACGGCAACTTCGGCTTCCGAAGCATCATCCAGCTCCAGGTTATCCAGCAAAGACGTAACCATCCGCTGCGCGAGCTCATCCGCTGGAACGGCTTTCTCCCTGCGGATTCCCGGTTCGCCGTGAATGCCGACGCCATATTCCATCTCGCCATCCTCGATCTGAAACGTCGGGGTACCTTTCGCGGGAACGGTGCAGGAGCTAAACGCGAAGCCGATGCTGCGGACATGGTTGATCGCATGCTGCGCAGCTTCTTTCACTTCCGGCAGGGACAGCCCCGCTTCCGCGGCGGCTCCGGCCACCTTATGAACGAGCACCGTTCCGGCAACTCCTCTTCTCCCAACCGTGTAGAGGCTGTCTTCCACAGCGATGTCATCGTCCACCTTAACGTAATCCACTTCAATGCCGTCTTCGCCTGCGAGATGGGCTGCATTCTTGAAGTTCATGATGTCGCCGCTGTAGTTCTTGATAATAAGCAGCGTCCCCTTATCGCTGGCGGAGCTGCGGATCGCTTGGTACACCTGGATTTGGGATGGGGAAGCAAATACGTCCCCGCACACCGCCGCATCCAGCATCCCGGTTCCCACAAATCCGGCATGGGCCGGTTCGTGCCCGCTTCCACCGCCGCTGATCAGGGTGACTTTACCTTGATTGATCTCTTTTTTGGAAATTACTTTGTATTTAGGGTCGAACGCCAGCTCGGGATGCGCCAGTACCAGCCCATTGCACATTTCCCGAACCAAGGTTTCCGGTTTGTTCATGATTTTCTTCATCTTAGATCTCCTTGCTTGATTTATATTGACGGCCCAACTGGTCAGCCGCCATAATGGCCGATGCTACCGCTTCCTCCGAAATCGGGAACGGCATCGAATGAATGGATTCCTCGGCAATGCATGCCTTCTTGGCAACCTCAAGCAATTCCTCGTAAGTGACATGCTCTACGCCGATGTCCGCCAGGCACACGGGAAGACCGATCGACAGACAGAAATCCAGCACTTCCTTCATTTCATCCTGTTCCGCATTCTCAAGCACCAATTGGGCAATCGTGCTGAAGGCTACCTTCTCGCCGTGATAATAATGGTGCGTTCCTTCCAAAGCCGTCAAGCCATTGTGAATCGCATGAATCGCTGCCAAACCGCCGCTCTCGAAGCCCAAACCCGATAACAGAATATTCGTCTCGATGATATTCTCCAGCGCAGGCGTCACGATGTTCTGATCGCAGGCCAGTTTCGCCCGATATCCGTTCTCGAGCAGGGTGTCATAGCATAGCTTGGCAAGTCCCAACGCGGTGATCGTTCCCTTGGCCTCGCCGCCGCACGGCAAACCGGCATTGACATTGGAGTACGATTGAGCCGTCGCTCTTGCTTCGAAATAAGTCGAGAGCGCATCCCCCATTCCAGCAACAAGGAATCGAGTTGGCGCTTTCGCAATAACCGTTGTATCGATCATGACGACGCTTGGGCTTTGCTTAAAATAAGCGTAATCGTCGAATTCGCCTTCGGGGGTATAGAGAACCGCCGAATGGCTTGTCGGTGCATCCGTTGCCGCAATCGTCGGAACGATAATCAGTGCCTCGCCTTCGGCTACGCATTTTGCCGTATCGATCGCTTTGCCTCCGCCGAGGCCAATCGTGCAGGCACATTGATGCTCCTTGGCCAATGCCTGCAATCTGGCAACCTCCTCCCGGGAGCATTCTCCACGGAATCCGCTTTCAACGAGCGTTATATTAAATGTCTGTTTCGTTGCGTCCAGCTTGTCTTTCACGCGGGCAACGTCATCCGGATGGGCGATCAGCAGCGCGGAATCTCCGAATGTTTTAACGAAATATCCCAGATTCAACAGTTCGTTCTCACCTTGCACATATTTTGTCGGACTGATAAATGCCCTTCTCATTTTTCATTCCTCCTAATTTGACTATATGTATTATTATAGGTTGTGCTCATTCGGGAAGCATGAAACAATGAGATCGGAATAAAGCGTTTTCTTATCGTGTTTTTTTGTCATCTAGATGGCAAATTGTATTATCTTGTCCTTTAGTAGAGTTATTCGCTATAATGATGAATAGAATTTCTATTACGTTCATAGGAGAATATCGTCATGTCCAAATCCCGGTTCGATTTAGAAGAAATCATCGATTTGGAGAAATGGGAGAAGCTGCAGGATTCCTTATCGCTTGTGACCAAAATGGCGATCCTTACGGTCGATTACAAGGGCGTTCCCGTGACCAAGCACAGCTACTGCCAGCCTTTCTGCCAAGGCGTGCGCCAGGATGGCCATCTCTCGCAGTATTGCCAAAAATGCGATGCGCGAGCCGGCATTGAAGCGGTTCGCCAGAACAAGCCATACATCTATCTGTGCCATTTTAACATTATCGATATCGCCATTCCGATCATCATCGATAACCAATATCTTGGCGCGATCATGGCCGGACAGCTCAAGCTCCGGGAGCCTGACGCGCCGATGCTGGAGCAGATCGTGTCCCGGCCGCCCAATGTGGAGTCAAACCGGAAGTTCAAGGAGCTCGAAGGGGATTACAACGCCCTGCCAGTCCTGTCATACGAGGAAGTAACAAGGTGCGTGGATCTGCTGCTGCAATTGAGCACGTATATCGTGGAGGAAGCCATTCAAAAGCATACCACGGTGGATATGTACAAAAAAGTGCTCACGTCTAACATGGACGCGCCAGTGTCGGTTGAAACGCTGAGCGAGTCCGATCGCGCGGTCCGCAGCATTCAATCCATCCAGCAGGAGCTGTCAGGGGCGCTGATCGACACCAAATTGAGGAATGGCGCCGCGCGGTTTGCTTCTTCGAATCCGGTGCTTCAGCCCGCGTTTGATTACATTTTTACGCACAAGCATGAAAACTTCAGCCTGAAGGAGATGGCCAAGCTGTGCCACATCAGCCCCAGCTATTTCAGCCGTATATTTACGAAAGAGACCGGGGAGAATTTCTCCGTCTTCATCGCCCGGCTTAAGATTGAATGGGCCAAGCGGCTGCTGGAATCCACAGATTCGCCGATCCATCAAGTGAGCGATGATCTAGGCTTTTGCGACACGGGCTATTTCATCAAAACGTTCAAAAAGTTCGAGAACCTCACCCCGGCCGTGTACCGGAACATGTATGCCGGGATATCCGCGAAGTAATCGTTCCAGGCTGTCGACCATTCATGTAAAAATCCCTTCGTGCATGCACGAAGGGATTTTTGCGATGGCCGTTATCCGGCCAAGCCCCGTTAACGGGGCTTGTTCTGATTCCGGTAGTCATCCACGACAATGGAATATAATTTCAGATCTTCATGTTTGCCTTTCACGAATATCGACTGTCTTATGATTCCCTCAAAGGTCATGCCGGCCTTTTCCATCACTCTGGCTGATCCTAGGTTTGACGGCAGACAGCTGGCTTCGATTCTAACCAGCTTCATTCGTTCAAATCCATAAGAGATGATGGTCCTGATCACTTCGGTCATGTAACCGCGATTCCAATAATCCTTGGACAAGGCATATCCCAGTTCTGCTTTGTCATGATGAACGTTCCAAGCCATAAATCCTGAAGTTCCGATGACCCTTCCGGTTTCTTTGTCCACGATCCCCCACGGGGCCACGGCATGATGGTCGTATTTTTGCAGCACCTTGTTTAGATAATGGCGGGTATCTTCCATCGTTTGATGCGTCGGCCAGGAGGTATATCTCGATACCTCATCATCCGATCCGTAACGAAAGATATCTGGCTCGTCCTCGCTTCTTAATTTTCTTAAAATCGTTCGGCCTGTTTCTAATGTTGGCAGATCCGAGAAGATATCCTCTATCCGCATGTCCCTCATCCCTCCAATGCCTTCAAAATATCCTTTATCAATAATTCCGGCATCCTATTACGATTGAATTCGTTCAAGCTGATGATGCCGACTTCCTTCCGATATTTAATTGCATCTATTTCAGGGTGACTCTCGACGGGTATCGTTCCTAGTACAATCCGGCGATCACTAATAATCTCATGTACCATGCTTTGAAAAGAGGCAGACAGCATCTGCATAAACCCCATTTCGTCAATGACGATGATTTTCTTGGAGGACAAGGCTTCCCGTAGTTTATGAATAGCAAAATCCTCGAATTTCTCAACATCTACGCCGTACCTGCCAATTCGAATATGGCTGGGACTTTCCACATTTGCAATCTCTACGCTTTCTCCATCGACAGCCACGCATCTGAAACCGATTCGATCGCCTGCATTCGTTATTTCCTCCGTATAAAAACCGCCGCAAAGATCAGGGCCGACGAGATGTATGAGTTTCTTGATCAGGGTCGTTTTGCCCATCCTCGGCTTCCCCGTGAGTAAAAATGCCGTTTTGGCATTCAGCGGTTTCCCGTCCAATCTGGACAGCAGCTTATACTGAGGCGGGTTCAAATCCCAAGTCTCATAAGGGACCGAACGCTCTGCACGGATGGCGTCCAACGTGCGCGATTGAATGTGGGGCCTTTTTATGTATTCATCCAGGTTGGAATCTACCAAGTCTACGAATTTCGCTTCCACAATTTCTTCCGGTTGAACGGTTATTTCTCCGCTGACGTATTCCGCATGAAAAACGACGGACAACACGTGCAGCCTCTCATTGTAGTAGACTCCTGAAATGCCTAAAGGGCGTATAACCACGCCCGTCTCCTCCAGAAACTCCCGGCTCACGGCTTGATCCAGCGGCTCCCCGGCATCAACGAAGCCTCCGGGCAGTTCCCACGTATCCGAACGCAAATGCGTCCGAACCATCAGCACATGTCCGTCTCTATTCTTCACTAAAGCTGAAACAGCAACCAAATGCTTTGACTGCTCAAACATCGATTAACACCGCCATTTCCATGTTTTATCTATCATTTCAATGACTGATCAAGTGAAGAATTATTTTCCCATCATTATACATTATATTCCGATCTCCAGCATTTTCGCCCTCACATGCTCAACCCTGCAATCCACATCCGTTCCGTCGTACTTGGGAAGCTTGAGTTCACTGACCATGTTCCCGTCGCGCATAAACATAATGCGCTCCGTCCGGGCCGCCACGTTAGCGTCATGCGTTACAAGCATGACCGCCGTGCCTTCCGCGTTGATTTCGGAGAAAATGTCCATGATTTCCTGCGCCGATTTGGAGTTGAGCGCGCCCGTAGGCTCATCGCCAAAAATGATTCTCGGGCTGTTCATCAGCGCCCGGCAGATTCCAGCACGCTGAAGCTGTCCTCCCGAAACCTGAGTGATATCTCGCTTTTCCAGCTCTGCGATTCCCACCCTGTTCATAAGAGTTCTTGCTTTTTTTGTTATGGATGCAACGTTTTTTCGTTGGTCCCGCATGGATGGAAGAATGATATTATCGAGGATATTGAGGTTTTTCAGCATCGTTGGCTGCTGGAAGACAAACCCCATATGGGTCCTCCGTATATCTGAAAGCTCATTCTCCGAGGCTGCCGATAAATCCTTGCCGTCAAAAAAGACCGTTCCGCCATTCACGCCATCCGTCCCGCTCAATGCAAACATGAACGTTGATTTTCCCGAACCCGAAGGCCCCATAACCGAAACGAACTCGCCCTCGTGAATGTAGGCGGACACGCCGTCCAGAACACGGCGCTGCTCATCACCTTCGCCGAAAGATTTTACGATATCATCACAGATAATCAACTTTTTCATAAGTTACTCCTTCATATGTTCGGATATTTTGATTCGTCCCGCGCCAGAAACGCCGATCACGGTTGCGAAAAGCACCGCGCCGATCATCAACACGGGGCTGAACAGATACGCCGAAAGCGGATCGATCGCAAAATGAAATGTCGACGCTCCAAACGAGGAAATTGCGGCACCTGCAAGCATCTCACCGACCGTGTTGGCCAGAAGCGTTCCAACCATGATGCCGACAATCAGGACAAATACCGAACGCGAGACATACTGCACCTTCATATCCGAGTTCGTAAAGCCAAAGGCTTTCATGACGGCAATCGCATGCCGGTCCTTGGCAACCAGCATTTTCATAAACAGCAAGGTAACGAGAACCGCTATCATCAGCGCAACCGTAACGGCAGCGTTGGAGGCCGTTTTGACGGAGCTAATCGTCGAGCCGAACGTTTGCGATACAAAGTCGTCAACGTCCGAGATCTTTGCATAATCGAACCTCTCCGCATAGGCGGAGACCTTCTCATGGACAAGCGTTTGATCGGATAGCTCAGCGCAGACAATGCTCCACATCGTGTCCGCCGTATCGTCGGTGAATACAGCCTTTGCGGTTTTGCCGCCGTTGGTAATGTCGGAGTAGATTCCGCTTACCGTGAGGGCTTTCGCCTTCCCTTCGATCACCACCGTGATGATATCGCCGACCTTTTTGCCCATCTCATCGGCGTTTATCGCCGAAAGCGCAATTTCGTCTTCTGCGGGTGCTTTGCCCTTGGCATATGCTATAGGAAACACCGTATGGTCCCCAAGCTCGATTTTGATATTTTCCTCCGTCCCATCTCCCGTTTTGATTTTGAATGTTTTGGTTGTAAGGACGGCTGTCTTTGTAATGGCAGGGTCGTTGTTCATCGTATATAGAATCTCGGCCGTTTTTTCCGACATTTGCTCGGTCTGCTGAATGTCAACCCGCATGTCGTAGCTTCCGATGCCCATATATTGAATAAAGCTTTTGGACGAGATCGTGTTGTGCAGGTTCTGCGGTACGATCATGATAAATGCCGAGATCACGATTACCGTCAGGCTTGTAGCGTAAAGTCTTTTCCTGGCGAGTACGTCTTTCATCCCGAGAAAAACATTGGTGCTAAACAGCCTGTTTCCGCTCAGATTAAAGCTTCCGGCGCCCGTGTTTTTCTCGGGTGAAGTGCCAAAGCGTATCGCTTCTGAAGCCGATATGGTCCGAAAGCGATTCAGAACTCTGCTTACATAGGCGATGATCGTCAGAAAGACAAGCAGTATGCCGATGAGTCCGAACGGCAAGGCATAAGAAGAATGGCTGCTTTCTCCCATATAGAGACGTATGTTCTCAAGAAGCAATCCTTTGAAAGGCACCGAAAGCGCAAAGCCGAGAATACTGCCTGCCGCGGTAATCGCAGCATATTTCGCGAGATAGATCTTTTTCATGTCGGAAACACGCAGCCCTATCGCCTTCATGACGCCGATTTCACGGTAATCGTCTTCGATTTTGGCTAAGAGGGTAAAGCGTATGCACATCAGAGATATCGCTACGACAAGAATGCTAACGAGAAGGATGACGCCGATCATCATCCCGTCGGAAAGGGCGTTCATCATTTGGAACAGCTTATAGGTAACCGTAGGTCCATTCGCTTCAAGACCCGCGGAAGCGTAGTCTGCTTCAAATGCGCCTAGCTCCGACAAATCCCTTAGTCTGAACTCAATCAAATATTCCGTACTGCCCGAGTTTTTGATCTCCGCGTAATCCTTGTCACTGACCAGAAAACGCTTGGAGGCGGAGAGCGTGGAATTCATCTGCGAATCGCGGAGGAATCCGGCAACGGTAAATGCCTTCCCGCTGATCACCGCAGCATCGCCAACCCTTGCCATATTGTCTCTCATATAATTTATGGGAACATATAACTCACCGTCGTCCGCGTGAATGATGTTCCCGTCCAAATCAAGCAGATAATCGAATTTCTTGCTCTGTATGCTGAATCCGTTATCCTGAACGCTATGGGCAAGCGAATGCTCCCCTAACCGAATCCGCGCACCGTCCATGTTGAGAAATTCTGTCACTTGAAAATCTTCGACATTGCCGTGCTGCTCCGCAAAAGCTGCTAGCCGTTCAGTATCGATGTCACCCGAATGCATTTGCATAAAATGCGGGGTTTTGGCTTGCGTCATGAGTGTATGTACCGCTCCGGATAAATTTAAAATGAGCACGGCCGCGAGCGAAACCAGCATCGCTGCTGCCGCAACGAAGATCATGGTCATCAACGTGATCCATTTGCTTTTGGATATATCCCTTCGGATGATTCTGAAATACATAAGGCCCCCCTGTGTTCAAGCATTTTAACCGATGTCAACCATCACAGCTTTCCTAAGATGAAGAGGAGAAAGGTCTGCTTCTCTGCCGTCGCCCCTGCTGATGAACTTTCACGCGCTGATTCATGCTTGGCCGTTTTCATCTCCTCCACCAAACATCCCCATAACGTCCATCAGGCTTCCGCTTTCTGCGCCGAGCAGCCTCTCGACGTTGCAAACAAAGGCCAGAACTCGCTGCCTTCGCTCCTCGTCCGTCATCGTTACCAGATCTTCATCAAAAACGGTATTCGCGTAGATCACTACCATTTCCATGCATTCATACGGGAACGGCGTGCTGAACAGCCCCTGCTCGATGCCTTCGCGGATGATGTCCGTCAGGATCGGCGGAACACCGTTAATAATGACCTTATGTATCTTTTGATGCATGAGCGCATTCTGAGGCTTGTGAATATGCTCCATGATTTCCTTGCTGCTCTCTCCATCGCCGCTTATGTTCAGCGCCATCACAACGCGGATGATGCGCTCGATTACCGGTATGCTCTTGTCCAAGGCAATGGCCTGTGCCCTATCCAACAATCGGACGGTATACCGGTCAATCAGCGCATCCATGATATCCTCCTTCGACTTGAAGTGATGATACAAAGTTCCGCGCGCAATGCCGACCTTTTCGAGAATATCGTTGGTACTTGTGCCGTCAAAGCCCTTCTGACCGAAAAGCGTATCCGCTGCGTCAAGGATTTCATTCTTGCGTTCCTCCGCTTTTTTTACGATTCGCATGCTTCCCCCTCCTTTACCAGACCGACTGTCTGTCGGTAATATCATATCATGCCGCTTTCCGTTGTCAAGGCCGTTGTTATCTGAAAAAACAAAAAGCGACCCATCCCCTATTAAGGGATGAGCCTTCAAGACGCACATCACGATTTGCCATCTATATCACTCCTTAGCTGGGAATGATATAGTATATTACCAGAGTCATAGAATGGTAAAAGACAGAAACCACCGTTTAATCGTTTGTTTTTTCGGATGTACCCGCGATCCAGTTTTTGATATCAACCAGAGTCCTTAGCTATTCTCTGATACATACTCTTCCCTCAACAGACCATAATGCGCAAGGTCTTCATATTCACCCCATTTTTTTACATGTTGTCTTAACAGTCCTTCATGCTTCATTCCCAGCTTTAACATGACTTTGCCTGATGCAGGATTGTTCCCCAGATGACGTGCAAAAATGCGGTTTAATCGCATCTCTTCAAACGCATATTGTACGATTCCTTTTGCCGCTTCCGTACAATAGCCGTGATTCTTGTATTTTCTCCCTATCCAATATCCAAGCTCACCGTGATCAAAATTTCGATTGCAGCCTATACTGATTGCGCCAATTACGTAATTTTCTTCTTTATGTACAATAGCTAGCTCAAGGGATCGACCTTCATTGAAGTTAGCAAAATGGGACTCTATCCATTGTTCTGCCATCCCATCCTCGTACGGGTGCGGAATATATAACGTTGTTTCTGCAATATACTTATCGCCTGCCAGTTCCTGTACAACTCTTGCATCTTCTAAACTGAACGGCCGTAAAATCAACCTTTCTAATTGGATCGTCGGTAGTTTCTTCATCCATATCTCCCTCCTTCTTTCGGCAATCGAATCGTAAACGTTGTCCCTTGCGAAGGCTTGCTCTCCACTGTGATGGTGCCGTCATGAGCTTGAATCAGCTTGTAAACGATCGCCATTCCCAGTCCGGTGCCCTCAGAGGCAGCATCCGTCGTGGTCCCGCGATAATATTGCTGGAACAGATGCGCTACCGTATCGGCCGGCATGCCTATGCCATTGTCCGTAATGCGGATAGCGGCAAACTCTCCTGCGTCCGTGATCCGGACGAAAATCTCCGTAAACTCCGGATTATGAATGATCGAGTTCATCATGATATTTTGCAGGATGCGCTGCATGTATTTGGCATCAAAATCCACGTGCATGGCAGACGAATCCGTTTGAAAATGCAAAAGGTAGTTGCTTGCCTGCGGATTATTGCTGATATCGGCTACCACCCTTTTGGTGAACTCGACGATATCCTGATTCGCCTTCTGTAACGGCAGCGCGCCATCCGCGCGGTTGAGTTGCGTAACGAGGCTTAAATCCTGAATCAATTCCTCCATATGCTTCCCTTTATCGTCCATTTCCCGGATGAAAGAGATCGCCTCTTCCTTCGACCATTCGTATTGTTCATTCAATAAGAGAGCCGAATAACCCTTAATATAGGTTAGAGGTGTTTTCAAATCATGGGATATCCCCGCGATCCATTCCTGTTTGGCCTGTTCGATTTGGGTTCTTTCCGCCTCGTTCGCTTGGAGGACGCTGCCCAAGGACTGAAGATGCTGGAGCACCTCCTGATAGAGGCGGTACCGCATGCGCAGTTTCCCTTTTCGGGTAACGATTTTGGACAAATCGGTCGGTTGCTTGTAATCATCTTTCGAAAGCTGTTGAATCCAAGTCATTATGAATCCGATCGGGCCGCCAAAATACCATCCGAACAGGGCTATACATAGCAGCGTGCTGACTCCGAAGATCGCTCCTACGATAAGCCCTTCGTTATCCTCGCTGAAATGGATACCTAGCATGGGAAGAACACCTTCAAGCAGAATAACAAGGAGAATCCCCGTCCCAAGAATCCACAGAATGAGCCCTGACGCCAAATGTACCGTGAACCGAGTTTTTATTCGCATGCCAGTGCCTCGTTCGGAGGGATGAATTTATAACCGATTCCCCTTAAATTCACGATGATTGCGGGTTTGCGGGTATCATCGCCTAACTTTTTGCGCAGCTTGGAGATATGGATCGTGACCGTTTTTTCTTCCCCGAACACGTCACTCCCCCATACCAGCTCATAAAGCTGAGCCGTCGTGAAGATATGATTGGGATGCTTGCAGAAGAAATGCAGCAGCTCCAGCTCCTTGGCCGTGCAATCTACTGGTTGGCCCTTCACGATTAACGTTGCCGATTCCGGATGAAATGAGAGGTACCCGTAATCGTATGCCGTGTTTTGTTGAAGTTCGCTCTCCATAATTTTTTGCCTACGAAGAATCGCCTTGATTCGGGCAATGACCTCCAATGGATTAAAGGGCTTTGTTATATAATCGTCCCCGCCGATGCCTAACCCCGTTAACTTATCGAAGTCGGTAGAGCGCGCGCTGATGAAAATGATCGGCGCATTCGTATGTTTCCGGATCTCCGTGCAGAGTTCAAAGCCGCTTAGATCCGGGAGCATAATATCAAGCAGGATCATGTCATATGATTTTTCTTTGACGCGCTGCAGTGCGCCTTTTCCGGATGAGACCGTGTCAATATGCGTAAAGTTTTCTTTTCGGAGCGTAATCTCCAATAACTTCAAAATACCAATCTCGTCATCGACGGCCAATATGGTTGCAGATTCCATTTGCTATTCTTCCCTCGTTTCAAACTAATCCAGAACATGTAATTCTATCTTACCTTATTTCATCGTTTACGAGCTTACACTATGTCAAATGTTACGAGTTTTTTCCGCTCCGTTTACTTTATTTTTACTTTCGTTCCTTAAGCTAAATGTAGCACATCAATCAGAGAGCGGGAGGAAATCAGAGTGGAAACCATGATTCAAATCCATCAAGTAAGCAAGGTATACAAGGGTACAGAAACCATTACGAACGTCAGTATGAACGTTAACAGAGGGGAAATTTACGGGTTTTTGGGTCCGAACGGTGCCGGGAAAACCACCATCATGAAAATGATCTTAAACCTGGTCAAACCGTCTTCCGGTGAAATCCGAGTATTCGATCAACCGGTTCTCCCCACATCGGTTCAATACCTAAAGAGAATAGGCAGCATTATTGAATATCCCGTGTTTTACGACCGGCTTACGGCCGAAGCCAACTTGGATCTACATTGCAGATACGTCGGATATCACAATAAGTCTGCGATTAAGGAAGCGCTGGAGATCGTAGGCCTTCACGGAGTCGGGAAGAAGAAAATCCATGAATTCTCTCTAGGAATGAAGCAGCGGTTAGGGATTGCACGGGCCATTGTGACGAAACCGGACATCCTCATTCTGGATGAACCGATCAACGGACTGGATCCAATCGGAATTAAGGATATTCGGGAGCTCCTGCTCCATTTCAAAGCGAACTACGGAACAACCATTCTCATATCGAGCCATATCGTGTCGGAAATCGAATCGGTTGCCGATACGATCGGCATTATTCATCAGGGGCAATTATTAACGGAAGTAAAGATGGCGGACATCCGGGGACAGCATGCCGGGTCGTTAGAGGCGTATTTCATCAATCTCGTTCATGGAGGCAAACGCTATGCTTAAATTGATACAGCTGGAATGGCAAAAGAATAATCTGTCCGGATATTTCAAGGGATTAGCTATTTGCATTGCGGCTATTTTCGCCGCCGTTACGCTGATGGCGCTGGGTTCCAAAGGGGAACACGAGCCCATGAGTTATGCAGATTTCATATCGTTATCAGGTGTTTTGATTCGAATCACCTATATCATATTCTCAAGCGTTATTCTGTCCCGTTTAGTGATTGACGAATACAAGAGCAGCATGATCCAGGTGTTGTTCACCTACCCGCTGCAGCGAAAAAAAATTATTCAAGCCAAGTTATCGATTGTGTTTGGGTTCTGTTTTTTCAGCATCATCATAACAACGTTCCTGATCCATCTGTTTACGTACTTCTTGAATCCGATGATCGGTTTATTTGACGCGTCTATTCCTGTCGCTGCCATGATGGCCGCTGTTCCGGCCACGGTGCTAAACGCCTTTATGATGGCCGGCATCAGCCTCATTCCGTTATCGTTCGGCATGAGAAAAAAATCGGCGCCTTCCACGATTACTTCGGCTGTCATTATTGGATTCTTGATTAACGCATCGGTGTCCGACGGGGGAAGCTCGTCCAGTTTGTTCCAATTCATCGCCATCCCGATTGTTCTCTGCCTGCTTGGCCTGATCCTTGGCTATCTTGCTTTTAACAAAGTGGATCGAACCGATGTAGCTTAAGAGACATGTAGCATTTGAACGGAGGTACAGCATTGTCTTGGTAGCCGTCAGCGGGTTGGCTATGGGCTGTCAAGGCATAGGGAAACAAACATTTAATCATGAAGCTTCCTTTGAAGCGAGCCTTATCTTGATATCCATAAGGAAAACGAAACGGACTATTGCCGGCAAGCCCTAGCCAGGGGAAATCCCTTAGAGCCGCACGGCAATAGCTGTTTTTTCCTTTTGGATGTAACGTTCTCCCCAGACTAAGGTGTTAAAAGCCTAGCGTTAAGGATGCGAAGACTTCTTCGAGTAAACTTCCAATGCCCGTATGACGACTTCTTCATGGATCCCGCTCATCGTATGTATTCGTTCCGCCCATTCCCCGATATCCTTCAGCAGAGGCTCCGCTATCCTACCTTCCTTGGAACTTAGGTAGCTTTCGTAATGATCGAATTCCCAATGGAGAACCTCCTGATCCGTAAAAATCCTCTTTTCTACAAGCGGATCGCTGAACAGGCGCTGCGTTTTTTGCCCGGCGATGATCAATGCCTCATCGGATACAGGCGTCAAGTCGAATGCTTGGCTGCTTTCCTTTCCGTTTGGCCTTCCGTAGGTTATCAAGAGACGATTCGCTCGGGTGTTCAGTTTAATGCGTGAACCTGGAAAGAAACCGTCGACAAATTCTTCCGTATACGCTTCATGACCCGGTTCCAACAAAATGGGCTCAATCCATTGATCTCCAAGATCACAGAAATATTTATTGCCCTCTTCGTTGACGGCGACCACGGCGACATGCAAATGCTCCGTCAGCACTCCATAACAGGGGCGTTTGTTCTGTCTGAATTCATCGATTAACCAAATCGCCAAATCAAAACAATTGCCCGACGTTCCATACAATGCGCGATGCTCTTTCATGACATCCGTTGTTCGTTGTTTGCATTCCGGGTCTATTAAGCTGTGCCAGGCTTTCGTTAAGGTTTCCATCGGAAAATCGTTGAACTTCCTCCATACCTGCATGATATCTTCAGTCGCTCGCATATTCCTTCCTCCCTTTACGGCTTCTGTCATCTATGATACATTCTATTCCTTCGGGTAATAAATTTCCGTCACGCCATTCGGCTGCAAGGTGTCGTTAAAGGTTTCAAATCTTGCCTTGGCAGCATTGACGCCATATTTGCTCCGATGATCGGTTTCGCAGAAATACTGCCAGAATGAACAAATATGTTTCTCCTCGAACCGGAAAACCTCGTATTCCTCTTCCGGAAGATTCAAGGATACCATGCCCTCCGGGATCTCCCCGATACGACTTACCATCAAGGCTACCGTCATCTTCGAGCCGTCATCATGGATCACCATGTACGTATTCGGATCCGCAGTTTGATGCTGTATTTCGTCTCTTCTGGATCTAAGGGTTGCAAACAAGCGCTGTTCGTCCTCATAGGATTGCGGGAGCTCATTCTGAACGCCGATTAACCATCGATTGCCTAAGCGTTCTCTTCGAACCGACCACAGATCTTCCATATGGACTTGGCTGATCTCCGTCATTTCATATCCCCTTTCAATTTTTATTAACTGTGCATTACAGTTTCCGGATCTTTCGCATGAAGCGGCACAAACCCAAATCAGCACCTGCTCTCCCTTACTACACACCATTATATTCCAAAATCCGCATGACCCCAACATGAAAAATGGCCCGCTAATAACCGGGGAGAACAGGCCGCTGCACCACCACTCCTAACGAATATAAAAAAGGCCTTGACCGGTATAAACACCGGACAAGACCCTTTAACTAAGCAATTTGTAAACTTATTGATTGATTTGGCCGCCATCCACGGTATAAATGGATTGCGTTACATACGACGCATCGTCGGACAGCAAGAAGACAGCTACGTTGGCTACCTCTTCCGCTTCCCCGTATCGTCCGAGCGGAACGGCGGCGCCGAATGCTTTTCTTGCACCTTCGGCATCCTCAGGCACCGTATTTTTCTCGATTTGGCGCATCATGCGGGTATTGATCACTCCAGGCGCTACGGCATTCACTCTCACGCCGAACGGAGCAGCTTCTAATGCAACCACTTTCGTCATGCCGATCACGGCATGCTTGGAGCTATTGTATCCGACAAATCCGGGCGAACCGATAAGGCCTGCGCCGGAGGAGGTATTCACGATGCTGCCGTAACCTTGCTTTTTCATGACAGGAACCACGTATTTCAGTCCAAGGAAAGCACCCTTGACGTTGACATTGAAGACCATTTCAAAGGTTTCGGTCGGATAGTCCTCTACATTGGCAGTGATCCCTTCGATCCCCGCATTATTGAAAAAGCCGTCGATTATACCAAACTTCTCGACCGTTGCATCCACATACGCTTTGACTTCCTCTTCTTTGGCGACATTGGCCTGCAGCGCAATTGCTCTGGAATCGTCCAGGCCCAAATCGGAAATCACTTGTTGGACGGCTTCCAGGTTCAAATCGACCAGCGCAAGCTTGGCCCCCTGTTCCGCCAGTTTTTTGGCGGCTGCCGTTCCGATCCCGCCTGCTGCGCCAGTAATCACAATCACTTTTCCATCAAATTTGCTCATGGTGTATGCCTCCTAGTAAGATGTCATGATTCTCTGTATGTCTAAGTTCACCCATTATTGGGCTGTATATCCACCGTCAACCGTCAAGGTATTCCCCGTCATGAACGAGGAGTCATCCGAAGCCATGAACAGAACAGCCTTTGCCATTTCATCGGCTTGTCCCAAACGCTTCATCGGAGTGGCCGCTGCCAGCGCTTGCTTGCTCTCCTCCGGAATGATCGGTGTGTCGATAAAGCCCGGGCATAGCGCATTGATCCGAATATTGTGCTCGGCATACTCCAGTGCCAGGGAACGCGTCAAGTTAATGACTCCTCCTTTAGCGGCGTTATATGCCGCGGAACCGGGCGAGCCGACCCAACCGTACATGGATGCGGTATTAACGATCGTGCCTCCGCCTGCTTTTAACATTTCACGGATAGCTTCCCGGGCGACCAGGAATACGCCGTCCAAGTCCACGTTTACGGTGTTTCGCCACTCGGAGTACTCTAGATCATGCGAAGAATGAACGCGCCCGATGCCAGCGTTGTTAAATACAACATCCACTTTGCCAAAAGCTTCCGTCGCTTGCTTAAAGATATGGGCTACTTCTTCCTCGCTGGTAATATTCGCTTTAACGAACAACGCCTCGTGATGAAGCGCCTTCAATTCGGCTTCAAACGCCTTGCCTTTGTCCTCATTGAGATCGACAAGCACCACTTTGGCTCCTTCTTCAACGAAAAGACGCGCGGTCGCCGCACCGATGCCGGATGCACCACCGGTAATTACAGCAACCTTGTTTTGTAATTTCCCCATCTTGGATACCCCCGTATAATGGATTAAAATAGTACTATATTGATTACAATTAAATTAAGATATTAAATTTAGTACTATTTTGCTTACAATTCAATTGTACTATTCTGTTCACATTTAACAATCATTAACCTGTGATGAAGTGTCGATTTAGTCAACACTTGGAACCAAACTGTCTTT
Organism: Priestia sp. BR_2; assembly: GCF_041954005.1. NCBI lineage: Bacteria > Bacillati > Bacillota > Bacilli > Caryophanales > Bacillaceae > Priestia > Priestia sp. BR_2. Next base: position 99,876 of record NZ_JAVFHM010000182.1, read on the forward strand.
TTGGGGGGGCGCTCTTTTCGTGAATCATGAACAAATCGTGACATCGGCACGAAGAAATCGGACGAAAGAACATTTGAAATCCGCCTTAATTCAACTTGTAAAAGAGAAGGGTTATCATGCTGTAACGGTGAAAGACATCGTGGATAAGGCTGCTTATAACCGCAGCACCTTCTACGTCCATTACCAGGACAAAATCGAATTAGCCGACGATGTGCTGGCTTCCAAACTCCAGGGCTTGGAAGAATCGGTGGGCAAGCCCTACATACCGGGACACAAAGTGTATACGGCGAACCTCAGTGCCCCGTCCTTTAATATCGTGGCCTACATCTACGAGCACCGCGATTTTTTTGAGCTGATCAAATACGAGGATACCTTGCCGGGATTGCATACGGAATTTCCTCAAACGATCGTAAAAATCTATCAGGAACGATTTATATTCGAAACGATTAACCAGATCCCGGTGAACATGGACTACTTCAAGCGGTACACCGCCTACGGCTTTCATGGGTTGATTCTGAACTGGATTCGAAACGATTTCAGGGAATCGCAGGAGGATTTCATAAAAGAGGTCATTGATCTAACGAGGACGCATATTTACTCGGTGGAGTATGTGAACAAAGCGGACGAAACCTAAATAGGCTGCCTCTAGGGCAGCCTATTTCTATTTTGTTATTTGCTGGCGGAGAGAATGAACTTCTCCAGAGCTGCCGTGTCGGTAATGCTGTGATTGCAGCCTTGGCTCTCCAGACAAACATAATGGCTTATGGCAGACAGATTATCCGCCGAAGCACCGGACGGCTTGGTCTTGACCGAGAACAAGGCGAGCTCTTGATGCCGATTGCAGAAGAGGCAGTACCCTTTCTTGTTGGTCGGGGTGATTCTCCCCTCGATCCCGATGAAGCGTCCTTCGAACGGATATACGATAAATAACCTGTTGCTGGCAATATCGACCCAGCCCAAATAGGTTACGTATCGAAAATCGATCGAGGTCAGATCCGGTAATTTCAATTTCTTATTTTTAGGAAATAACTTCTGAATCTGTTTTGGCGTAATCGTCGGAAACGACTCCAGGTAAGGTTCCAAGTCGTTCAGATATCGCTCGAAATCCTCGGCCTTCTCGAATGTGGAGACTTGGCCCAGCATCCGCTTCTGATCCTCGGTCAGCGATGGAAAGGCATCCATGATGTTGGCAACAGAACTGAACCTGACGGTTTCCAGAACGCGTCGATCCGCAACGGTTCGCAGCGTCTTCAGAAGGAATTCCGATTGTTTTTTAATCACGTTAAACTGGTGGTTTCTAATAAATGTCGTACTCATAGCTTTCAGCCCCTTATTCTTATTCAAAGTTCAATAAGGTGCAAAGCCTGTTATTAGAAACGATAAAGTTAAGTTTGGGCGATCGAATTCATCCTATCGCACCCCACGCAAAGTATCGCCCCAGATCAGGCTTTGCATGAGGACTTCCTAGCTAATGAGCAATTCAGCATTGCCATCGGTGTAACCCCCAATCCCATTTCATACGCAAAATTATATCAGCAAGTTATGGAAGGCGCAATTAGCTGCTGCATCTATTTAATGGTGTCATACAAGTCTACTTCGATATGATTGACATCCCCATGTCCCCATTCATCTGAAATCTCCAGATGCCAGGATCTTAGCAATCTTTCATGTTTATTTTCTTTTATCCAGTTGTGGAGCTCGTCATATGTATTTCTAATTTCATAATTAGGTCCCTTATGTCGTTGGACTGCATATTTTTGTTTCGGAACTACTACAGATACCATACCTTCTGGAACTTCCCTTATGTCATTCACTTCAACACATACCCAGTAACCATCCTCCTCTTCCGTTACATCCTCAACGAAGAATGCCCCAATCAATCTTGCTGGTTGTACAACCCCAGATATCTCATTCAGCCTTTCCTTAAGTACGACAGAAGCCTTTGGAATCTCATGGACATACTGGTCGCCAGGGCATACTACTCTTATTCCTACTAAATTCATTCCATTGAGTTCGACAATCTTCATTTTTGGCATACGCCCCCTTCGGTAAATTTATTTTTTGAATATTGGTTTAGTTAGACTCGAAATCCCTAAAATCAACTCGCCAATCCGTCACGAACGCCGGGTAGTATCCCACTCGGTAAGCCACTCTTTGGGAGGCGATATTGCTAGAGATCACATCATAAGTCGGCACGCGTCCGCGATGTAATACCTCAAACGTTAAACGGTTTACAAGATAAGACGCCAATCCCATTTGGCGAAAGCCAGGGAGTACCTCGATTCCGATTTGCCACATCGCGGCACACACGTTACAAGCCCCTGCCATGCCAACAATCTTGCCATTGTGCTTGGCGATTACGGCCAATACCGTCTGATAAGGACGCCCCGGGTCGGTTACAATGGCATCCTCCAATCCCTCAAGCCCCATAAGCCTTGAAATCTCATTCTCCTCCACCACTTCATACGAAAACCCGGCCGGTGGCGGCATCGGCTGGATTCTCTCTAGATCCGGGAGAAAATGCAAATAAAGCCCCCTAATAAACGGCAGCGAAAAAATCGTATCCCTGTTTTTCCCTTGCATAAACGTTTTGGCAATCGCCAGCCGTTCCGGCGTAGCCGACACCACAATCGATTTGCCCATCGACAACATTTCGAAATAACGTTCGTTTCTCGGATACGGTCTCCGCCCTGGATTCTCTCTGGCGTCTACATAAATCACGCGGTCTTTTTCCCCGTTTAAGTCATCCACCGTACAATTCAGATCAATCGCCAGCTGGGTCTGCACGATATGTATCATTTCTTTATGCGTCATCATGGTTTTACTCACTTTCCATTCCCCTCCTTTGCTCGGAATACCACTTTCTAAGCTGATTAATATGGGCCTGATGATAACGGTTATGGTCGGCCATATGCCACAAGCCCCAGCGAAGGGTGGCTTGCTTTTCATTCTCGTGTCCGAATGTGACGATGCGATCCAGATCGGCATCCGTTAACTGCGAGCATGCATCTTTCAGTAAATTGAATACAACTTCATATTTAGATAGGAGCGTGTCCAGAGAGATCCCTCTGACCATTGGCAGCTTGTTATGTTCATCGATCATCGGGCCGTATTCGTCCTTTAACGACGGAGGCAGCGCCTCTCCTTTGATCCGACAAACCCAATTCAGATCAACGTACGTGATATGTTTTATTAATTGACCGGCGCTATTATAATGGCCACCAGGTCCCATATAATCAACTTCCTCTTGCGACATGCCCTCGGATACGGAATTTAGCCTCTCACTGTTCTCTCTGACAGCGCCATATAACATGCCCACGATCGTTGACATATTCCCTTCACCTTGCAAATCATATAGCATCCTAACACAACCTTTCTTGTAAAAATAAGCAGCATTCCGAAACCCTCACGATTCTAGAACTCGACATAGATCGGATGTGCCGCCGGGTTTAAACACATTTCAATTCGCGCCCGAAAGTTCATAAAGTTAACCATCTGCAGTGCTTCTTCGATTGGAAAAAAACCAGTCTCCAAACTCTCTTCGGTTATGATCGGAACTCCTCCAACGGGCTTGGCCAGAAACAATGTATTGCATATACTGTCTTTCACATTATGGAAGATACCGCAAAACTGCATGATTTCTATATCGATCCCCGATTCTTCCTTTGTTTCCCTAATCGCAGCTTGTGCGGGAGATTCTCCGATCTCCACGACGCCCCCAGGCATTTCCCATCCTCGCTGCGGTCCTTTAATGAGCAAAATCTCGTCCTTTTCATTGATTACGATGGCAGCGGCAGACACAAAATGCTTGGCTGGATTCATTTATTTACTCCCCCTTCTAATATCCAGGTCACGGCTTCATTCAAGTCTGTCGCGATAAAATCGGGATACGCATCTTTCCATTTGCCGAAGAACTCGTGGTTATTATATTTTTCCAGTTCCTTGGCTCCGGCCCCCGTCATCACTAACGCTTTCTTGCAGCCGGCTTCTTTGGCAGCCACCATATCCGTCCACCTGTCCCCTATGACATAACACTTGGCTAAGTCCAGATGATTGTCTTCTGCGGCTTTCAACAGCATCCCTGCGGATGGCTTTCTACATTCACAATCCGCTCCATGCTCATGCCCACAAAGATAAATCTTATCAAAACCAAAGGCTGACAATTCCGACTCGAATTCTCCCATCGTTGCTTCGCCACGAGCAATTCCAGGTTGATTCGTAAACGAACAAATAAGCATCCCAGCGGCTCTGAGAGATTGAATCGAATCCTTTACCTTCGGATAAAGCTCAAATTCACCGGGCAAAACAACCCGGTCAGTTCCTCCAAGAGTTCCGTCCCTATCTATAAAAACCGCTTGCCTGACCAGTTTGGACAATGGCTTAGCCCCCTTAATCCATGAGATAACCAGCACTTGTGACGGTTCTAAAATTAACACTTGAACAAGTAATAAATTCCAGTTAACATATATTCATCATTTCTAAGGTGGGAAACTTAAATGATGAAGAAAACTATTGTTGTTTGTTCTGTATTATTGTTGGCTCTGAATGTTACTTCTGTTAATGCAGCTGCAAAAGCGAAGTCCTATAAAAACTGTACAGAGCTAAGAAAGGATTATAAAGGCGGAGTTGCCCAATCATCCTCTGCAAAAAACAAAGGTGGTAAAACCAAACACAAGCCTCATGTTTCCAAAGAACTGTATAATGCGAATAAGAAACTTGATCGAGATAAAGATTTAATCGCTTGTGAAAATAAGTCGTTTATTGGGGATTCCAGGTAACTTCATAAACCTTTATCGAAAGCCAGCCTTAGGTCTTTCTCAAACTAAGGTCGGCTCTTTGTTTCGTCTGCTTGCTTTCCATCAGCGCAGACACCTTGTTATAGGATGTCAGAATCCTAAACGATTTAAAAATCGCTGGCTGCCGATGCACCGCTCTTTCTTATTCACTTTCGTCGGTTTCGCTCCAAATGGCGTCTGCGCCATAACCTAAATACTCACGCACCTCTAGAACCTCACTGCCCCGTATCACAATTTCCATGCCATTTTCAGAGTCCCACTCTGCTCCTCCACCCAGGATGGCTCCGAAAGTATGATCGTTTCGATCATAAGGATTTCGATACATGCCGCTTTCATCTGAAGGATCCTCAACTCCAACGTTTTTCAACTGAAATCTTTCGGTCACTCTATCTCCTCCTGAATCATCCGTCTATTTTTGATTTTTATATAATGTAAAATACATCAAACGATTCTTTAAATCAGGCTCTTTAGTGAATCCCATCTTCTCTAATAACCTTTGTGATTGAACGTTTTCAATTTCCGTTGTCGCTTCGATACAATCAAGTTTCATCAAATTAAACCCTATCGGAATCAGTTCATGCAGAGCCTCTTGCATGAATCCTTTCCCCCAGTAATCCGGGGATAGATCAAAACCGATCTCAGCTCTTGTTTCTTCTTCGTCCTTTATCCAACAATGAAACCCACATGTTCCAATGAGTTCGTTCTTGTCTTTTCCGAACAGCCCGTACCTGCAGCCCGAATCATGGATATGAAACGTAATAATGTCCACTGCTTCATGTATGTCTTTACATGCTTCGATATCCATAAATTTTGTGACTTCGGGGTAAGAAAAGTGCATGTATATGGATTCAGCATCATCAAGTGTTAATTCTCGCATGAACAGTCTATTGGTTTCAATCATCGGAAATTCTACCATTCGTAATCGCCCTTTGCTTTAAATTAAACCTCATTGAACTTCTCCTAGTTCTTCTATTCTCGACTGCACGGCAAAAAACCTTTTGTCACGGACGTTTTCAGTCACCAATGCAGCGCCCGACAAATGAAGGATTCACTACAGAACGAACAGAGGGAAAGATATGATCGCTCAGGTATGCGGTGAACGAAGGAAAGTTGACTTTTATCCATAACCATACTACGATGTGTAGTATGGGGTGAGATAGGAATGAAGATTAAGAAAATGAATATCGAAGGCGAGGGCCTGAATCGATTTTTTGGACCACTGGAGTCAAGAATTATGGATATTCTCTGGTCTTCGGAGGCACTGAGTATCAAGGAAGTGCAGTCGATCCTGAATCAGGAGAGCCCGATCTCGATCAATACGGTGATGACCGTCATGAATCGTCTTCTGGATAAAGGCCTGCTGACAAAGGCAATGACGGGAACCGGCCGGACACGGGCAGCCAAGTTCAGTCCGCTGCAGTCGAGGGAGCAATTTCTCACCGAACAGACGAAAGAAGTGTCGCAGGGACTCATTCAAGAATATGGGAGCTTGGTCGTGAACCACATGATCGATGCGCTGGATGATGTCGATCCCGAGGTGATCGCAAAGCTGGAGCGTAAATTAAACGATATCAAACGCGGGAAAAAGCAATGAATCCTACCATACGGCTAAGATGTGCCTACGCGCTGATGATCGCATTCGTAGCTGTTGTCATGGTACATATGGGAATGCTCATTACATACCAGATTCGAAACGGAGTGGTTCAAGGCCCCGTACTGAATTACGCCTTAATCGACATTGTCATTGCGTATACCCTTGGTCAGATCATTTGGCGAAGTACCCGGCAGTTGGTTTTATCGCACAAATGGTTAAGGCACTTCCGTGCCAACAGGCACGACAAATTAACCAAGCGGCTCAATTACAAATACCGCGACTGGGGCACGGAAATCATCGTGGTACAGGACGATGCCTTTGTGGCTCTGACGATGGGTCTTCTGCGACCGAGAATTGTCGTATCCACTACCGTTTTAGCGATGTTTACTGACAAGGAAATAAAGGCGATTTTACTGCATGAACGATATCACTGCTGCAATTACGATGGATTAAAAATGTTTTTTTCGGCCTTGCTGGCAGACGCCTTTGGATATTTGCCGATCGTTAAACCGATTCTTCGCTACTATCAGACGTGGCAAGAGCTGTTTGCTGACCGCTACGCCATCCGGCAGATGGGTACGGAGCAGTATTTAGGCAGCGTCTTATTACAATTAGCGAAACTCGGAAAGCTTCAGCGGTATGAGACAGCCGTGCATTTTGCGAATACGACATTGGAGTACCGGGTCATGCAGGTTCTTGAGCCTGATCGAGGAGTCAATGTTCCGTTAGCCCTGCTAAAGCCTTTTCTGAGATCCTGTTCCATTTTGCTGCTCCTCATGTTGGGCGGGGATTCATAATCCCTTTTTTTTGAATAATTACACTACAATATGTAGTTCAATCACAATCGCGTTTAGACGGAAGAATTTTATCAAATAGGAGATGAAACATATGCACAATGAACTCATTCATATCGGACCTCTGACCATTTACGGCTATGGATTGATGATTGCAATCGGAATCCTGATAGCTTACAAGGTTGTTGCTTATAGAGCAGCTTCTAGACAAGTAGAACTATCCCATGTTTCCTCTCTGACTTTTTGGAGCTTATTAGGCGGGTTGGTCGGCGCTAAGCTTTTGTTTTGGATCACTCAAATGAACCATATCATCCAGGATCCCTCGATGGTTCTGAATTTTTCGGAAGGATTCGTGGTGTACGGTGGAATTATCGGGGGGATTGGGGTCGGTTATGCCTATTGTAAGAAGAAAAAGATAAACTTTCTAAAATACCTTGACCTTTTTGTGCCCTCCCTTGCATTAGCGCAGGGCTTTGGAAGAATCGGCTGCCTTCTCGCCGGTTGCTGTTATGGTGAAGAAACGGAGGGGTGGTTTGGAATTACGTTTCACGATTCCGAGCTTGCCCCGAATGATGTCAAACTCATTCCTACGCAAATATTAGAGAGCGTATTCAGCTTTTCTATTTTTTTCTTGCTGATTTATATGGCTAGAAGAAAAAGACCTAACGGCCTAATAGCAGGTCTTTATCTCATACTTTATAGTTTAGGGAGATTTATTATCGAATTTTTCAGAGGCGATATCATCCGAGGCCAGTTCGGTGCTCTCGCTACTTCGCAGTGGATCGCATTAGTCGTTGTTTTGCTCACGTGCATCGTATTCTTAACCCGGACTCAAAAAAAGATGACGACATAGGATAGTGATCATTATATTGGTATCCACTAGTACCCGACAAAAGAGACAGAAGTCCTTAATTGCATTGTGCTGTCTGACTGAGGCAAAGAGAACTCGAAACAGGACTGGGCCCGGCCTTTATCAATGAAAGCCGAGCCCCGAGGGTACCTTCTGTTCACTAGCCGAAACTGAATCCCCTGTTCACCTCATGTGTGTATTCTTCGTTCATCCTCGACATTAGCATCAAGCATACTGCTGAGGAACGGCTTCTGCTAATCGGATCGCTTATTCCTCTTCTGGCTGACCTAATGATTGCGCCGTAAACCGGTAAAATGCCATGGCATCCTCCAGTGTGCTAAAGCCAGCTTGGGCAATCTTATCGCTGCCCCCGCCTTTTCCTCGATAATCCGCCAGATGCTGTTTGAAAAAAGCACCGCAAGCAGGTCCGCTCTCCCCTCCTTGGGCGAGAACCACCTTATGGTCCGAGTTGGACGCAAAAAGCACGATAACCTCGGCTTGTTCGGTAAGCTTGGCTGCCAAGTTCTGCATATCCTTCATCGGCTTGTCCGCAAAAACATGTTTGACCAGTCTGCCTTGGCGCTCAGCCAACAGCTTCCCGGCCAGGTAAGCGTCATTCTCGGCCTTCACTGCGTTTAGTTCAGCTTGGAGCTGCTTCTGCTCCTGATCCCATTTGGCAATCCGGTCCAGAATCTCTTCCTTTGCCGTATTGAACCTGGCTGACAGGCTTCCGAGGATCTCCATTCCGGCATTAAATTCTTTCAACGCCCGATACCCGCACTTAAAATAAAGACGCATATGTCCCTTCTGCTTCTCTGCTCTCAGCAGCTTGATCATGCCGATCTCACCCGTTGCCGAGACATGGGTGCCGCCGCATGCGTTATATTCGATACCTTCGATTTCAACGATCCGAATATCGTCGGTTACCTTCGGCTGCTTCACCAGCGGCAGGGCGGCAGCCTGCTCCCGGCTCACAACATAATTCGTTACCTGTCGATTAAGGTAAATCTGGTCGTTGACTTCCAGCTCCAGCATCATCAGCTGATGCTGAGGCAGATCCGATCGGGCGATATCGATGGTGGCATAATCCTGACCCAGGTGGAAGCTGAGCGTCTCCGCCTCGCATACCTGCAGACACATGGCCGACAGCAGGTGCTGACCGCTATGATGCTGCATATGGTCGAACCTTCTGTCCCAATCCAGCCGGCAGGTTACCTCTTCCCTCTCCGGTAAACGTTCGATTTTATGCAGTATCTCTCCGTCCTCCTGAACGACATCAAGAACCGGGATTTTATCGATCCACCCGAGATCACAGGGTTGTCCTCCGCCATGCGGATAAAAGGCCGTCTCTTCCAGTACCAGGTAGGTCCCGTCCTCCCGTTCCAGCTTCTGCGTGATTCGTGTCTCCCACTCCCGGGTATAAGCGGATTCGTAATACAGCTTCTTTGTCATCTTCATGTCCTCACAGTTCCCAAGTTATAAATTCATACTGATATCAGCTTACTATAAAACGGTCCCGCAGCGCCAAATTCCATTCAATAAAAAAAGACCGCCTGCCGGCAATGCCAACAGCACGGTCCTTGAATAAGAGGTTCGGGATTTCATAGATTCCATCCTCTTCCGCAATGTACAAATCATTCCCCATGATGAATCCGGGGCTTGCTGCATGTATTTTATTCTGCGATCATAAAGCTTTCTTCTTCCTCTTTAATAGGCAGATCAGCTACCGTCACCTTCTTTACGGACGCCCGTTTCAATGAACGCATGCAACGGACCAGAAAATCAATTTGTGACGCTTCCCCTTGAAATTCCGCCTCCACACTTCCATCCTGTAAATTTCTCACCCATCCCGTTAAATTCATTCTTCGAGCGATGCAATATATTTCCAAGCGAAATCCTACCTTCTGCACCTTACCGGAAAAAACAACTTTTTTTCTGACGATGTTGCCCGGTGTGCGTTCAGGTAACTTAACCCGGTTGGCATGCCAAATGACATAGTCATTTCTTAATTTCTTAAGTACGCTCATTTCCCCGCAGCCTCCTTATATAAATTGGGATTCCCTTCATTTCAACATCGTGTGTAAACAACATAATTCACTGATGCATCAAACCACTACTTAACGCGCTTGAAAATCTCTTTTAAGTAATGCATAGATGACCGTATCAACAAATTGATTCCTCCAATAAAAATGCTGCTTCAATGTCCCTTCTTCATTTAATCCCATCTTCTCCAGCAACTTTCTTGATGCCGTATTCTCTGGCTCTACGAATGCTTCAATCCGGTTTAATTCAAGATGGTTAAATCCGAACTCCATGATCTTCTGAATCGCCTCCGTCATGTAACCTTGCCGCCAATATTCTGGTGCCAGCTCATATCCAATCTCAGCTTTATAGTGATGTTTCATCCAACCATGATATCCGCATGTTCCAATGACTCTGCTTTCCGACCGTATAGTGATTCCCCAACGAATGGCCTGATTGTTTTCAAACCTGTGATTCCATCTACGAATCAGTTCTTCTGCTTGTTCAATATGCGTAAAACTCTCCACATCATAAAATTTCGTAACGGTGTCCATAGAGAAATAATGAAAGATGTCTCTAGAATCCTCTGGTTTAATTTGTCTTAATACCAATCTTTCCGTTTCTAATAGGGGGAATTGAGGCATGTTGTTCTCCTTACATGGTTTGGGTCTTTACAGGGAATCTACTTCCTTATACAGATAATTTCGATAGCTCTTAAAACCATTTTTTATATAGAAATGACTAGCACTTTCATTGTCCGACCAATAATCTAATTGTATTTTGTTTATTCCATTCTCTTTGGCAAAGTTATTAATAAAGTTCATTAAGAGTCGTCCAATCCCTTTATTTCGATGCACTTTTATTATTCCTAATTGATGAATGTACACGGATCGATATGATTTCATAAATACGTTCTCCGGATATTCCCGAATTTCTAGCCAAGCATAACCAAGAGATTGACCTTCATCTGTAACGATATAAAAATAATAATTAGGTGTTGATACTATCTTCTTAAAAAATTCATTCACTTCTTCAAAATCATATTCCTTAAAATACTCCGGATAGAGCGAGACATGAATTTCATGAACTTCCTTATTCAGCATTGCGATTTCTTCAGAATTAAAAGACTGCGAGATCTTCATCAGGATCCCCCTCTACCATTCATTTAGAAAATTCGTATATATCCCTACCAGTTTGCTTAGAACCTCAACGCTTTCCGGAGCATGATTAGTCTCTAAAGAATGGTTGGCATTAGGAATTTCGATGACCTCTGTGGCCTTGTCTAGTATAATTTGGTTGGCAAGTTCATGATTAAACACTTCATCCTTCGAACCATAAACCACAAGTCCCTTAAACCTGTTGATATAGTGAATGGTGTCTTTAATCGGCGTCAAAAATAGATGTTTTATTGGCATTTCAAGTTTTTCATGAACTTCTCCAGCGACGATTGTGCCTATGCTCTTACTAATAAAAACAACCTCTTTATACTTGCTTATGATTCGTTGAACCGATTCGTGGCACTCTTCTATTACTCTTTGCAGATCATGAATATCCAAATCCGTTCTCGCGGCTTGATATCCATATTCAAGTACCATTAAGTCATAACCACTTTGAATCGCGGAAGTTCCAGCAAAATGTAGAATGGGCTTATCACAGGGATAGTTTTTTCCAGGAAACAGAACAACCAATTTACTATTGTCCTCTTGAAGTTGATAATATTTTTGTCTCATTTCCGTTTTCCAAAACGAGGGCATCGTTAAAATCTCTAATTTCATGGTCTCCATCCTCTCCGGCTTCAGGTAATTTTTCAGCTAACATCTTATCTCCGCACTTCATCAGTACCTCCATATTACGTGTATTCGCGCTCTTCGTAAATACTCCCAGCCATTGGCAGGATATCTCCTACCTCCGAGGACGCTTCTGGCCCCTAGGGACCAAATCTTCAAAATCGTTCGATGTACATGTTTCATCCCTTGACAAAGTGGGTAAATGTATAAAACATATTATTGCACCGTTGCAGTTATACGGTCCTACTCAACAAGGACTCGTTGCCTGCAAACGCATTTTGCATATATCCATTTGGGCTGAGAGAAGCAGTGGCGTAGCTGCTTGATTCTCACAGGTATATCAGGATTCATGGATGAAGACACAAATGATCCTTATATACGAATAGGGGCTAAAAGGCTTGGAATACTTCCTTCGGATGGATGTAATAAGGGATTGCACACCGCTTAGAAAGCTAATATGCATATAAAGGTGGAATTTGGGGCATGTAAGTCTATGCCATAACAAAGATTGCCGGCTTAAATTGTTAATACCCTCAGGGTTTCCTCTTGGTTTTTCTCCACCCCTTGATGATGCGCTTAATCCTATTCCATTTTGATTTCTTTTAGAGCTAACTTGCTTAGCTTCATTTCTATATCTACATAACGAGGCTGCCGCCTTCCCTACTCAGCAATATACTTTTCCTCAACTCTTTTTTGGGTCCCCGATGGATGATATGCCAAATGCTCCGCATAATATGGATACTGCTTGCAAAGGGGCGATTGAATGATAGTACTGGAGCATGTGAACAAGGTTTATGATAATGGCTTTCACGCGCTGAAGGACATTAATCTCGAATTTAAAAAAGGGGAAATTACCGTCCTCATCGGTCCGAGCGGCTGCGGCAAATCAACAACCATGAAGCTGATCAACGCGCTCAATACGCCATCCTCGGGCAAAGTTCTGATTGACGGTCAGGATATCTCCAGATTGAATCCGGTTGAACTGCGGCGCAATATCGGCTATGTCATTCAAAGCGTTGGTTTATTTCCGCATATGAATATCTCCAGGAACGCGGGCGTGGTTCCGCGTCTGAAGAAGTGGGATAAAGACAAAACAGATCAAAAAGTAAATGAATTGTTGGACATGGTCGGACTGGATCACACCATTTATGGTACACGCTATCCATCCGAGCTAAGCGGCGGACAACAGCAGCGCGTAGGCGTCGTGCGGGCGCTTGCGGCTGAACCCGATATCATCCTGATGGACGAGCCGTTCTCCGCACTGGATCCCATCAGCCGCGAGCAGCTTCAGGATGAGCTGATCCGGCTTCAGCAGGAGCTCAATAAGACCATTATCTTCGTAACGCATGATATGGACGAAGCTATTAAAATCGCGGATACCATCGTTCTGATGAAAGATGGCGAAGTGGTCCAAACGGGTAGACCGGACAGCATATTACGGCATCCCGCAAATGATTTTGTGCGTGACTTTATCGGTTCGAAACGTCTGCAAAATGAGAATGAAAGCGCATATGAAATTCCGCTTGTGGATGAAGTGATGATTACGAATCCGGTCACGGCATTCCCGAGCCGGGGATTGGCTGAAGCCATCAAGATGATGGAAATGAAGCGGGTCGATTCGCTGCTGATCGTGGATCGTAACCGTCAGCTTCAAGGCGCGGTTTCGATCTACCGGGTTCTCGACCAATACGGCGAAGAAGGCAAAACCGTCGCGGATGTGATGCATCCGGTCCGTTTTTCCGTGGCTTCGGGAAGCACGCTTCCGCAGGCCATCGAGATTATGGACAGCCACCAGCTAAGCAACCTCCCTGTCGTAGACAGCAATAACCGGTTCCTCGGATTAATCACAAGAGGCAGTGTGGTTAAACATCTGGCCGAAGTCTATCCAACGATGGTTCCTCCGGTGCTGAACGGAGAGGGTGAGTGATATGAATGCATTTTGGAGCTTCATCACGGATCGTTATCCGGATATTCTGAAGGCATTGCAGGAGCATCTGGTCCTCTCGTTCTCTGCCGTGCTGCTCGGGACTGTGATTGCCGTACCGATCGGAATCCTGCTGGTCTACAACCGGGTCGGCTGGTTGAACAGCATCGTCTTTTTCGTTGCGAATCTGTTTCAGACGGTTCCCAGCCTGGCACTCCTGGCAATTCTGATTCCGCTGCTCGGGATCGGCATGAAGCCGGCCATACTCGCATTGTTTCTGTATTCCCTGATGCCTATTCTGCGGAATACCTATGACGGTTTTCACTCCGTGGATAAAGGCGTGCTCAATTCGGCCAGGGGAATGGGATACAGCACCGCACAAACGATTTTGAAAATTCAGCTTCCCCTATCGCTTCCTTATATCATGTCCGGTGTCCGCATTACGACCGTGTATATCATCAGTTGGGCAACACTGGCTTCCCTGATCGGTGCTGGCGGTTTAGGCCAGCTCATCGTATCCGGACTTGGGGTCAATAAACCCGAGATGATATTCATCGGTGGCATCGGTGCAATTCTGTTGGCGCTTGTAGCTGACGGACTGCTTGGTCTGCTGGAGGGCTGGCTGAGCAAGCACTACCATCAGAATCAAACCCGGGACGCTGCGATATGATTAACGTCAACCGTAAACAGCGAACCGGACGGAACAAGGAAGGCGTGATGAAACTGAACAAGCTGAAAAGGATACCGATGTTAGTCTGCCTGATGGCTCTCGCCGCTTTTACCTCCGCATGCGGAATTCAAAGCGACATCACCATCGGGACGCAAACCTATACCGAAACCAAGATTATTGCTGAAATGTATAAAGCGCTGATTGAAGACCAAACCGATCTGAAGGTGGATGTTATCCCGGATCTGGCATCAAGTTCATTGGTCATCAATGCGATGAAACGAAACGACGTTCAGATGGCGACACTATATACCGGTGAAATATTCAACAACCATTTCCCGATTAGTGGCACCAAAGACCGAGCGAAAGTCTTGAAGGAGGCACAGGATGGATTTCAGGAACACTTCGGGTTCACCTGGATGAATCCGCTGGGTTTTGAGAACACCTACGCGTTCACGGTAAGAAAGGATCTTGCCGAAGCCAACGGGTACGCCAAGATTTCCGACGTCAAAAAAGACATGGCCTCCATGAAGCTTGGGGTAGATACGACGTGGCTGGAGAGAAGCACGGATGGATATCCGGCATTCTCCAAAGCATATGACATCAAATTCGGTCAGGTCTTCCCCATGGAAATCAGCCTGGTCTACAGCGCGGTAGCCAATGAGCAGGTGGATATCGTGTTGGCCTATTCCACGGATTCCCGGCTGAAAGCCTACCAATTGCAGACGCTTCAGGATGACCAGCAATTCTTCCCTCCCTATGATGCAAGTCCGGTATTGCGTTCGGACCTTTTGAAGAAGCATCCTGAAATTGAGGATACGATAGCGCCTCTAATCGGTCATCTGGATGCAGATACGATGATATCGCTTAATTATCAGGTGGACATTGAGAAGAAAAGCGAGCGTGAGGTCGCGATCGCGTACTTGAAAGAGCAGGGCTTCTTGAAAAGCTAAAGGAGGGTAAGCATGGAAAGTGAACATTTAACATTTGCCGACTTTTTGTCATATATATCACGAAATCAAGAATTGCTCTGGGAGTATTTCATCCAGCATATTACGATGGTGGTTATCGGGCTGGGGCTGGCATTCATCGTCGGGGTGCCGCTTGGCATCCTCTGCTCTAAGAGTAAATGGGCGGCCAAGGTCATTTTGTTTATCACCAACATTCTACAGGTGGTACCAAGCTTGGCCATGCTCGTGGTTCTCATGTTATGGATGGGACTCGGAACGACAACGGTCATGGTGGGACTCTTCCTGTATTCCCTGAATCCAATCGCGCGGAATACGTACGTGGGGTTAAAACAGGTGGATCCCAGCTACCTGGAATCGGGAAAAGGTATCGGGATGAGCCCCTTCCAAATGCTTGTGAAAGTACGTTTTCCGCTGGCGCTGACGTACATCATGTCGGGCCTGCGTATCGCGGCCGTTATTGCCATCGGCGTGGTGACGATCGCTCCCCTCGTGGGAGGAGGCGGTCTGGGACGAGAAATTTACGCTGGACTAAACAGCAACAACTCCCTGCGGATTTTTGCAGGCGCCATTCCTGCCGCGGTGCTGGCAATCGTTGCGGATATCGTGCTCGGCATGCTGCAGCGTAAGCTGGATCTGGCCAAACGGAAGTCAGCCGGTGCGGCTCCATCGCCTGCGAAAATGCAAAATATAAACTGAGGTTTATAGAGGGTACATTCTAAGGGGCATTCCAAGAGATCTTCGATCTTGCGGAGTGCTCTTTTCTTAGTTGTTAGTATTATTTTTCCTTTAGATAATCCAAAACATTGTTTAAGTAACTTTCAATGGGTTGCGAAGAATCAATAGTCAGACACTTTATATCTAATGGTCGTTTACTTTCATTTAAACCAGATATAAATGATTCTTCAGTCGTCTCCGATATTTGGCTTATCATTCGTTTTCGATTTTGAAGTCTGTTACTAATTTCCTTGTAATCGTTAAGGTAACATTCTATATATTTGTACTTGGCGTGATATTTCTTTGCTAATCGCAATCCTTGATCAAGCATCTCCGAATATAAACAAGGAGCATCAAATATAACATCATGACCTTGCGATAAATAAAACTCGACCAAATCCCAATCAACCGTGTATGAAATTTTGCCAAGATGTTTCATTTCAATATCAAGTCCTTCTGTTGACTTTAATATTGCCGTTTTAGATATATCATGGTCAACAATGACAGCCCCAGTTATATTGGCAATTCGTCTAGCAAGCGTTGATTTTCCCGATCCCGGAAAACCCGACATTTGGAGAAAATACACTTCAGCACCTCGCTTTACTCTTATTTCAACTAATCTAATATTGTTTTTTCTCTAGGTACTGTGCTTATCACAAATTCCTCTCGATCAAAGATGGTTCAACTATATAAGTTTTTCTTCTATAGATCATTTTTTGTCCTTTCTGTTTTTCGGGAATTCCCTAACAGTTGAATTGCAAGATGTATCATATCTTAAAGTAAATAATTATTTTCTTCATTAGCCAGCATTAGCGTTCTGATTTCATATGATTTGCACCCCGATGCAATAAATGGGTCAGAATTGGCAATGTCCGTTGCTTCCATTAAATCCTCTGCTTGAATGATGACGATTCCTCCAGGATAATCCGCAAAAGGGCCACAAAGCATAAGTTTGCCTTGCGATTCTAAGCCTCTTAAATACTCCACATGACCCTTAATGATTTCATGATTTAACGGTTTTTGATTGTTCATTAAATAAACAAATGTCATCTTCTTCCCCTCCTCACACATTCTCCCCGCTGTAGAAGGGACAATCTTTAATATGGTCGATTCAGTTTTATATTCGCCAGTGCTTGATCTTAATAATGGCAACCCTTTCCTGATTTTATATGATTCCGGAAAAAACAACCATCCTTTATGCTGAATATGTCAAAAGCACATCAAATATGGAGGAGGAACTACGGTTTATGCAGATGAGCAGGAACATCATCAAAAAGCTTATACCTGTTATAACATGTCTGGGACTGGCCGCCACAGCGATGGCCGGCTGCAGCAGTGAGAAGATGCCAAAGGGGAGTACGGAATCCACAGAGTCAACCCAACCTTTGAGCAACTTATCGTATTGGAAACAGATGCATCCCGACGCAGCCGCCATTATGAAAAGCTATGGTGAGATTACCGCTATTCAAGAAATCAAAAATAAAACCGGTGTCAAAATCGATTACCAACACCCGGCCCAAGGCCAAGCTGGCGAACAATTCAACTTGATGATGGCCTCGAAATCGCTGCCCGATGTCGTTGAATATTCGTGGAATAATTATCCGGGAGGCGCTCAAAAAGCGATTAAGGATGGTAAAATCATTCCATTAAATGACTATTTGGACCACGCGCCTAACTTCAAAAAGCTGCTGGACGAAAACCCGGAATGGAGAAGACAGGCGTCAACGGACGATGGCGATCTTATCGGTTTTCCGTTCATCCGCCCCGTGAGAAAACTGCAAACCCACTCCGGCCCGGTTATACGTAAAGATTGGTTGGACAAGTTGGATTTGCCTATTCCTAGAACCATCGATGAATGGTACACCGTTTTGAAAGCGTTTAAGGAACAAGATCCCAACGGCAACGGAAAGGCGGATGAAATTCCGATCATGATGGGAGCAGGCGAACTTGCTTTTACTGGCGCTTTTGGCATCCCGAACGGCTTCTATCACGAAGGAAATACGGTCAAATATGGCCCTGTTCAACCCGAATATAAGGAATACCTTACAACTATGAACCGTTGGTATAATGAGGGCTTGCTGGACAAAGACTTTGCAGCCAATGACAGCAAAATGTACGATGCCAAAATAACCGGCAATCAGGTCGGTGCGGCTGTTATGGCCGTAGGCGGAGGCATGGGCAGGTTTATGGATTTAATGGAGTCTAAGGAACCACAATTCAAGCTTGTTGCCACACCCTATCCGACATTACAATCTGGCGATAAACCGATTTTCGGTCAAATGGACAATCAGATTGTCGGCATATTCACTGCTATAACTGAAAGCAACAAGCACATCGCTGAAACCGTAAAATTCTTCGATTATTTCTATAGTGAAGAAGGACGAATGATCATGAACTTCGGTAAAGAAGGCACATCCTATACGATGGAGGACGGTTATCCGAGGTATATGGATTCCGTCATGAACAATCCGGAAGGATTGCCCCTTGCCCAATCCCTGAAACAGCATGTCTTGTCCGCTGATGCGGGTCCTTTCTTGCAGGATGTACGCTATATGGAGCAATATGCGGCCAGACCGGAGCAGCAGGAGGCTTTGACCGTCTGGGCAGAACCTTCGAATGAAAAAAGAATGCCTCCGATCACCATCGCCAGGGAAAACAATAGCCGATATGCCTCGATCATGAACGATATCGATACGTATAAAAATGAAATGATCGTCAAATTTATTATGGGCGCAGAATCGCTGGATAAGTTCGATGAGTATGTCGCTACCCTGAAAAGCATGGGTATCGACGAGGCAATTCAAATGCAGCAATCCGGATTGGAACGCTATAACAACCGATAACAGCCTACTACACTGGAGACGGAAAGCTTGCGGCTTGCCGTTCTCCGGTATTCAAAGAAGGAGTAAACCATGCCTAATGTACAGAGAAACATTGTGAAGACGGCAACGGGGAGCCGGGCAGAGAAGAAATGGAGCATGATAAAAAAGGACATCATTCGGAACCGCTACATTTATCTTATCCTGCTGCCCGTCGTTGCCTACTACATCGTTTTTCATTACGGACCCATGTATGGTCTGCAAATCGCTTTTAAAGATTACGGACTTGCCGACGGAATTTGGGGAAGTCCGTGGGTGGGTTTCGATCACTTTGAAAGTTTTTTTGGAAACTACTACTTTTGGAGATTGATTCGGAACACCCTGCTGATCAATATCTATGAATTGCTGTTTGCGTTCCCCGCTTCGATCATACTGGCCTTATTGCTTAATGAAATTCGCAGGAGTTTTTTTAAACGGATCGTACAGACGATAAGCTATCTCCCGCACTTTATCTCCATCGTCGTTGTGGTCGGGATGATGATCGATTTCTTTGCCCGCGACGGTCTGGTGAATCAACTTCTTGGCATGATCGGACTTGAACCGATTGCCTTCATGCAGGAGCCGGGGTGGTTTCGGTTCATGTACGTATCCTCCGGCGTCTGGCAGGGAATCGGATGGGGCTCTATTATCTATCTCGCCGCCATAGCCAACATCGATCCGACTCTCTATGATGCGGCCCGGATTGACGGAGCGGGACGATGGAAACAGACCTTGCATATTACCCTGCCCGGAATCATGCCGACCATTGTGATATTGCTCATTCTCAACATGGGATCCATGCTTTCCGTCGGGAGCGAGAAAATTATTTTGATGTACAATCCGATGACCTATGAGACGGCCGATGTCATCTCCACCTATGTATTCAGGAAAGGTATACTGGGAGCCGATTTCGGTTACACCGCTGCCGTTGGGTTATTCAATTCGGTCATCAGCTTCATTCTAATCGTACTCGCCAATTCCATTAGCAAAAGAGTGAGCGAACATAAATTGTGGTAAGGGAGGAACGGTATGTTTCACAAACGCAGCCTGGGTGAATCGATATTTTCCGTCGTCAATACATGCTTCATGCTTCTGCTTTGCTTCGTCACGCTTTATCCGTTCCTATACGTATTATTCGCATCTTTAAGCGATCCTGCAGAAATCGCCCGATTTCGCGGCATGCTGTTTTTCCCTACCGGGTTTAATCTGGATGCGTATAAAGCCGTCATGGATAATCCCATGATTCTGACCGGTTACCGGAACACCCTCTTCTATGTCGCTGGCGGCACAATCATCAACCTATTCATGACAACGCTCGGTGCCTATGCCCTTTCTCGCCGCAACGTCTATTTCAACAATTCCATCATGCTCATCATCGTGATCACGATGGTGTTCAATGGGGGCCTCATTCCAACCTTTCTGCTGGTGAACAGTCTCGGCATGCTGGATACGCCTTGGGCTCTTCTCTTGCCCGGGGCTATCAGCTCATTTAACTTGATCATTATGCGAACTGCCTTTCAAGCGGTACCCGTTAGTTTGGAGGAATCCGCGCGGATCGACGGGGCCAATGATTGGATCATTATGAGCCGAATCATTGTTCCTCTTTCGATGCCCGTTATTGCCGTCATGGTTTTGTGGTATGCAGTGGGACATTGGAATTCGTACTTTAGCGCATTGATTTATTTGCGTGATCGGGAGTTATTTCCTCTACAGCTAGTGCTCCGTGAAATTCTGATCTCGAACAGTACGGACAGCATGACGACCGGCGCAGCAGCCACAGATCGGTTGGACATCGGGATCACGATCAAATATGCGACGATTATCATCTCTACACTTCCAATATTATGCCTGTACCCGTTTCTGCAAAAGTATTTTGTGCACGGTGTCCTGATTGGTGCGTTAAAAGAATGATCATCACACGAATCGGTCATCCAACGAAGGGAGCAAGCTTGCTCTTCCCGAATTATAGGGATTGAGCAAGCTTTTCTATACTAGGAGGATCGCCATGTTTTCAATCATTCGAAGAAAGAATGCCGGAAGCAAAAGAAGGAGCCTATTCATCAGGATGCTCGTATCCAATTGTCTTCTGCTCCTGGTTCCCATCCTGATTTGGTTTGTGTTCTATACCAATATTGAACATATCATGAAATCCAATGCGGAACGGTCCAATCTCGGCATGCTGGAACAGATGCGTCTCAATATAGACAGCCATTTCAAAGAAATTGAACAATTATCCCATCAAATTATACTCAATCCGAAGCTGCGTTATTTATTGGATACGGAAATCAAAGACTTGTCAGAACGGTATCATTTGGTCCAATTTACAAGAGATTATTTAACAATGCATTCGAGAATGACCAAGGATTTTGTGTACGATTTCTATATTTTTTTGGACCGAAGCGATTCTGTGATCAAACCGAATCTCGTAACCGATTCTCACAACTTTTATGATAAATATTATCGCTTTGAACATCTGACCTATGAAGAATGGCGTAAGCAGATGACGAGCTATCATAGTCAAACATACCTGCCGTCCTCCACCTTACAACGAAACGGCTACCTGAAGGATGACCCCATGCAAGTGATTACCTTTATGCAATCGTTGCCGGTCGAAGAAACATCCAACATGAAAGGGAATCTAACGGTTCTGATCGATGAAACCAAGATTCACGAAATGACACGACAAATCGAGTCCGCAAACGGGAGTTCCGTTTATATCGTGAACCAAAATCATGAACTCATCAGCAGTACCCCTGGTGCAAGCCCTTTATCCAACTCCATAATGAATGAACTGAAGTCGAACTCCGGTTTGCGCAATTACAATCTGAACGGTCAAGATGTAACGGTATCATTCACAACCTCGGGACAAGTCGGATGGTACTATATTGCTGTGATGCCTTTGAATGTATATTTGCAGAAAGTGAAACAAATGGAGCATCTTGCGCTGTGGCTTCTCTTGCTATGTATCCTTGCGGGGAGCGCGGCTGCATATGGAATCGCGTATCGAAACTATTTTCCAATCAAAAGAATGATAGAGGCGATTCAGGCCGGAAAGTCTCATCCACGTAAACCTGCTGTGAATGAATTTGACTACATCCTGGAAATGATGAAAATTTCCTGGGACGAGGAAAGGCATATTAAAAACAAACTGACTCAACAACTGCCCGTTCTGCGTTCTAGCTATTTACATCGAGTGCTTCAAGGCTACTTTGAGCCTCCAGAGCAAATGAAACAATCGCTGGAATTTATGGGCATCCATTTTCCGTTTCCTCATTTTATCGTCATTCTCGTTCAAGTGGACGACATGACCCGGTTCGCACCGAACCAAAGTGAAAAACAATGGGCATTGGTGCGATTTATCATCTCCAATTTGGCTGAAGATACAGTCTATGAAGGGCATACGATACATACGATCGACTTGGAGAAAGACCGGCTGGCCCTGCTCGTTAATCTATTGCCGGATCAGATGGATCATCCGGCTTGCCGGGTGAAGGACATCGTATCCGGATTGCATCGCATGCTGGAGACTAGGTTCAAGCTGGAGATCAGCATAGCCATAAGCGGCGTTCATAAGGGCCAGCATCAGATTGGAGAAGCCTATTTGGAAGCGGCTGCCGCCTTGGAGTACAGGATGGTCAATGGGCAGCTGTCGACCTTTTACTATCATGATATTCGCCAGAAAAAGCTGCAGTATTATTACCCTGTCGAAACCGAGCTGCAGTTAATCAACTGTATTCGAAGCGGCGATACAGAGCAAGTGGTCCAACTGCTTACACGGCTGTTCGATCGAAATTTTCGGGACGAATCCATCACTCCAGAGCTCGGGAGATGCTTATTATTCAGTCTTGCCGGTACCCTGCTGCGTATCATGGCATCGGATTCGGATACGCTGGCCTACCGGAAGCTTACAGAAGGTGACATCCACCCCGTGCGTTTCCTGCTTTCCTGTAAAACAACCGACGAAATGTTTGAAAAAGCGAAGGACCTGTATGTATCGGCCGCCGAATCGTTCAAACTGGAACGAAGCGATCACAATGAACAGCTCCTGCTGCAAATTCAAACCTGCATTCAAGCGAATTACGCCGATCCCAATATGAGCTTGAATTTAGTGTCTGAGCATTTGCAGATCACGCCGCAATATATTTCGCAATTTTTTAAAAGAGTGAGTGGACAGAACTTCAACGACTACCTGACTGTCGTACGCATGGATCACGCTAAGAAACTGATGTCGGATCCTGGACTGACCAACGCACAGATTGCCAAGATGGTCGGTTATACAAGCGATACGGTTTTCATTCGGGTTTTTAAGAAGGTCGAAGGCATTACTCCCGGTAAATATAGAGAGAGTATGACGAAATGTGCTGGATTAAATCAATAGGAATGTTTACTACATTATTTACATTGGCAGCATATCTCTCATTAAAAGAAAGGATATGCTGCTGTCGTTTTGCGCTCATATTTCTCCGAGGATTTTTATCATTGCTCGTCTATTCATCCATGGACCGTAGTGCACAATGATATGGACGCTACCAGCCGCTCCTCCGGAATAATAACCGGTTCTAATCATAAACTTATACAAGAAAGCCATAAAAGGAGGGTTAAGTGAATTGACGAAAGTTAAAGTTAGTTTACGGCCCATCGTTAGCAAGCTAAATTTACCCACTGTGTTGAAAACAACGATTCTTCCGGGCGACTCCATCGAAAGATTATTTGTTGCGACTCAGGTAGGAGAGATCTTTTACATAGGAAACGGAGTTATAGAGACTTTCTTAGATATTCGCCCGCGAATCCTGAAACTAGGTGGTTCTAGCAGCGGATATGATGAACGGGGACTGCTAGGGCTGGCATTTCATCCCCAATTTTATTACAATCGTCTGTTTTATCTCCATTATTCAGCAGCTGGAACCCAAGGTCCAGGGGCCCTTCCAGGTGCTCCTCCTGAATCTTTTAAGCCTAATCCGTGCGATGCTAGCACCTTAAACCTAAAGTGGACAAATAGAGAACATCAATACGATCATATCGATACAGTCGAAGAATGGATTCTGCAATCGAATGGCCAACCTAACAAAAGGCGGACGTTACTTAATATCAGAAGGCCATTTTTAAACCATAACGGTGTCAATAGCCTAAACTTTTCCCCTGAAACAGGAAAGCTTGTTTTGACAACCGGTGATGGCGGATCAGGC
>NZ_JAVFHM010000183.1:0-1464 GCF_041954005.1 Priestia sp. BR_2
ATATATCTATCATTCTTTTCTCCTCTTTCTATGCCTCAGATCATGGATAGTATTCCATGAATTATATTATATCACAGGGCTTTTTTTCTATCTTCTAGCATAAGTATCTATTTTTTTTCATGCTCTCTTTTGGGATTGATAGACGTTCCTTTTGTATTGAAATGTAGCATTCTTTTCTTGAAGAAAATGTTAAAAATAAATAATGGAAAATTAACGAGATAGAAAATGAGTAAATATACCTAAACACTGATTGACTTTTCTCTTCTTCTTCGTTTATAGTTTTTCTATATGTGTCTAAAAATGAGTAAATATTGTAGGAGTTGTAGATGAATTTGAAGAAGAAAATTGACATTCTAGGAAGCTGTGTTTCCAGAGACCCTTTTGCTATGTTTGACCACCAGTATGAAATTAATGAGTATTTTGCGAGAACGAATATTATATCGTTAGCATCAAAACCAGTTGGACTTTCCATTCGAGGCATCCATATTGAGTCTAAATTCCAGCGCAGAAGCGTATATAATGATCTCAATAAGCTTTTCTTAAAACACGTGGATGAAGAGCCTGCTGATACGTTAATTATTGACTTACTGTCTGAAAGATTAAGACTTATGAAACGCGGAGAATCTTACATCGCCCTTTCTAAAGAATTTGCTCAATCTAATTTAATGAATGATTTAAAAAGTAAAAGAATTGTAGAACGCACGGATGAATTATGGGACAGCTCTGCTGATCAAATATGCGAAAGAATCAACGCAAGCAGCATTTCAAAAGTCATTATTCATAAAGCGTTTTGGAAAGAAAAATATGTAGATAAAGAAGGAAACGTTCAAGTTTTTGAAAATCAAGACGAAATTCAGCGTCACAATCAGCAATTAGAGTATATGTATACATACCTTGGCAACAAAATTAACAACAGTACATACCTTGAAATAAAAGAAGAATTTATGGCAGATGAAAATCACAAATGGGGTCTTACGCCAAGACACTATCAGCCAGCTTATTATGAAAGATTTTTAGAACAGCTTAATGCTTTACTTTTACCTGCTGTAACAAGTTAAAAAATAAAAGCACGCCCCTTTTTTATAAGGTAGCGTGCTTTTTCATTATGAGTTAGTAAAATACTCAGAGAGAAATTTAAACCATACCTTCTCCCCTTCTTCGTTCGGTTGACCATTTTCATCAGATAAATACTTCAAAATGTCTTCCTCGTTATAATCTGGCCATGCACTCCAGTGATTTATAAATTCGTATCCATTTTCTTTGGCAAAGGTTTCTAACGCCTTTACGTCATTGGGGTAATTTTGGGCTTGATAGACCGGCGCTGATGGTTGAAAAATAGTAACGAGGTCTTTATTTTCACTTTTAATGTGATTCATAATGACGTCCAAATTATCAACTGTATTATTAATGCCTACTACGCCGTTGTCATTTAATAAAAATGGTTCAAAAAGCAAGATATCAGGC
>NZ_JAVFHM010000184.1:0-900 GCF_041954005.1 Priestia sp. BR_2
TTACTAATAGTGCACAGCTAGAGCTACAAGCTTCAGATTGGTTTGCCAGCGCGAAGAAGTTAGTACAGCTTTCTACATCAGAAAAAGGACTGCACGGTTCAGTAAATATTGAAGCTGGAAAAAACAGCTATATTTCGTATAAAGAAACAAATAACAGTTTTAAAATGCTTCCGACCCATCATATCATGACGATGCAAAAAGGATTTGAATATGAGTTCACTGTAAAAGGGAAAGCAGATGAAGATGTAGCTGTGATTCCAATGTTTATTGGGTATTCAGATGAAGAAAAGCTTCAAGTGCTGCAGTTAAAATTTAACTCAATGACAAAAGTTCAAATTCATCCTGATATTACACAGTTCCGAATTGCTTTACGCGTGTCTGGAAAAGGTGAATTTGACGTTCATACGATTTCTATTAATGAAATGAAAAGCATTGAACGAGAGCAGTCATTAGATTACGTAGCAAAACAAGAAGTAGATGCATTTAACATGCTTCCTCCAAAGCCGATCAAAGAAATGAAGATGGCGGTTATTTTTGACGAATTTACGACGGCTTCTTATGAACATGAGTGTAAATTAATTAAAATGACGCCGGATAACTGGCTTGAGGTTATGACAAAGGAACAGCCAGACTTGTTAATGGTTGAATCTGCTTGGCGTGGTAACGGAGGCGTTTGGAATAAGCGTGTTGGTTACTACGGAGAAGAGAATATGAAACCTCTTTACTCACTGTTAGCTTTGTGTAAAGAGCATCATGTGCCAACCGTATTTTTGAACAAGGAAGGGCCTGTTCACTTTAATCGTTTTATTGAAAAATCTAGACGATTGTATCATATTATCACAACGAATGAAAACAGTGTTCCTATATACCAATAAAGACATTAAAATAAAACAGCATTTG
>NZ_JAVFHM010000185.1:0-196685 GCF_041954005.1 Priestia sp. BR_2
TCATAGCATAGGGCAGCATAAAAAGGTGTGACAAATATCAGACATGTCTGTTAATCGGCAAGTTAGAACTCATCTCAATGAAGCTGTGGCAGCCGAAACTTGACAATATACCCATGGGGGTATATATTAAGGACATGCAACCTATATGCTTTAAATCATGCATCCTAATAATAGTACACGGACAGGAGGGGGATCCAGATGGATTACAATGATCAGATGAAGAATCGGGTGAAACGCATTGAAGGGCAGCTGCGCGGCATTCTGAAAATGATGGAGGAGAACCAGGATTGCAAGGAAGTGATCACCCAGCTGTCTGCGACGCGGACGGCGATCGATCGGACGATCGGCGTTGTCGTCAGCTCAAATCTTGTGGAATGCGTACAGCAGGCCGCAGAGACCGGGCAGGATACGGAGAAGCTTGTGGTTGAAGCGGTAAATCTGCTAGTTAAGAGCAGATAATGGGGAAGTGTCCCTCATTTTAATATCAGGATCCACGAATAAGATTGACAGGACCTTCGATATCGTTTAATATACCCCCATGGGTATATATAGATCTTATACTCATCCATTTTAAGGAGGAATCATGATGAACGCGGATAAACTATTGGACGTTAAAGGCTTGGCCTGTCCCATGCCGATCGTGAAAACAAAGAAACAGATGAAAGAAATGGAACAAGGTCAAGTGCTTGAGATTCATGCAACGGATCAAGGCGCGAAGAGCGATTTGACGGCTTGGGCCAAATCGACGGGCAACGAGATGCTGGAACATCAAGAGGATGGCGGCGTGCTGAAGTTTTGGATTAAGAAGGGATAAATTTTTTTGAGTGCATTAATACCCGTAGGGGTATAAGAGACTTTGCTATTGGATCTATTAATAAACGCATTACAGGGGGAGATCATGACGTGACAGAAACAAAAAAGACAACGATCGTATTATTCAGCGGCGATTATGACAAAGCAATGGCTGCCTATATTATCGCCAACGGTGCGGCTGCATACGACCATGAGGTGACGATATTCCACACCTTCTGGGGGCTGAACGCATTGCGGAAGGATGAGGATGTCCTGCTGCCCAAGAAAAAAAGCTTCATCGAGAAGATGTTCGGAAAGATGATGCCGCGCGGATCCAACCACATGGGACTTTCCAAAATGAATTTTGCCGGGATGGGTCCCAAAATGATCAAGGACGTGATCAAGAAACACAACGCCGTTCCGCTTCCGCAATTGATCGAGATGGCGCAGGAGCAGGATGTGAAGCTGGTTGCATGCACGATGACGATGGATCTGCTTGGGCTGCAGCAAGAAGAACTGCTGGACGGCATCGAGTATGCGGGCGTTGCGGCGTATTTGGGCGACGCTCAGGATGGCAATGTTAACTTGTTCATTTAAGGAAAACAGAAGCGAAGGCTGCTGTTATAAAGAGAGGGAATAAAGATGGATATTCTCAATGTATTGTTCATTGCACTTATCATTCTGTTTGTCGTTTGGAGAATTCTCCCGGCCAAAGGAGTCAGGCAAATTACCGCGGCTCAGCTAAACCATGAGCTGAAGGATGCCAATGCGAACAAGCAGTTCATCGATGTCCGGACGCCGGGAGAATTCAAGGGAAATCACATTCGGGGTTTCCGCAATATTCCGCTGGATCAGCTCTTGTTGAGCAGCGAGTCGCTCTCCAAAGAAAGGGAAGTGGTATTGATCTGCCAAAGCGGTATGCGAAGCAACAAAGCCAGCAAAACATTAAAGAAATCAGGCTTTGAGAAGGTAACGAATGTGAAAGGCGGCATGAATGCCTGGTCGTAAACTTAAAAGTAAAAGGAGTGCTGATCAATTATGAGAGAAATTTCTCCAAAAGATCTAGAGCGGATGTTGAGTGACGGGACAGCCGTGAATATCATTGATGTGCGAGAAGCGGAAGAAGTCGCGGAAGGGAAAATTCCGGGCGCCGTCAACATTCCCCTCGGTCTGATTGAATTCCGCAAGCAGGATCTTGATCGGTCGAAAGAATATATCATGGTATGCCGTTCCGGCGGCCGGAGCGGCCGTGCAGCTGAATATTTGGAAAGCCAAGGCTATCACGTCGTCAATATGACGGGCGGCATGCTCGCATGGGAGGGCAAAACAGAGTAATCGTGTCTGTTTGAAAAGAATGGGTGTGTTAGTCACCCCCTTTTTTTGAAATGAAATATACCCATTGGGGTATTAGGGTCTAACAAACAAAACAATGGAGGTTGTATGTGATATGACAGCAATTGAATCGAATATGAAGCTGGACGCTAAGGGGCTGGCATGCCCGATGCCCATCGTCCGCACGAAAAAAGCGATGAAGGATCTTGAAGCCGGTTATGTGCTGGAGGTAGAGGCAACCGACAAAGGTTCCAAGGCAGACATGCAGGCATGGGCGGAAAGCACGGGCCATCAATATCTCGGTACGATTGAAGAGGGGGATGTGCTGAAGCACTATCTTCGCAAATCGTCAGGGGAAGAAACGGCAGAACGAAGCTATCCACATGTAGCGTCTAATGATCAGCTGGAGGAGAAACTTGCGTCCGGAGCGCCAATCATCGTCCTGGATGTGAGGGAAGCGGCGGAGTTTGCTTTCAGGCATATTCGCAATGCCGTATCGATTCCGCTTGGCGAACTGGATGAACGCATGGTCGAGCTGAACAAAGAGGATGAAATCTATGTCATCTGCCGTACCGGGACAAGGAGCGACCTCGCTGCGCAAAAGCTCTCAGCTAAAGGCTATGCAAGCATTATAAACGTGGTGCCGGGCATGAGCGGCTGGAGAGGAGAAACATTGGGCTTGAATGATGGCGCAGATGCTTAAGATGGCTGTCCAATAAGCATGCTTAGCACTTCGTATTTACAATGGCAGCCGGAAGGAATGTGCAATTTATCAGATCCAATGACTGAATTTAAGAGGAGGAAGAGCACCATGACAATGAGAGAAATGAAAGCGCAAGAAGTGGCCATGAAGGTGATTCGCAAAGAGAGCCAGTTTCTATTGGACGTGCGGAACCCTTCGGATTTTGAAGATTGGAAGATTGAGGGCGAAGGAGTTCGGCATTTGAATATCCCTTATTTTGATTTGATTGACGGCGTGGAAGAAATATTGGATCAAATCCCGATGGATCAAGAAGTGCTGGTTGTATGCGCCAAGGAAGGCTCGTCGGTGATGGTGGCCGAGATGCTGGCCGAGCACGGACGGAATGTCGCGTACTTAAAAGGGGGGATGAAAGCCTGGAGCGAACATCTTGTCCCGCTGAAAATCGGCAGCTTGGCGGATGGCGGCACGCTATATCAGTTTGTTCGTATCGGCAAAGGTTGTTTGTCTTATATGGCGGTATCGAACGGCGAAGCGGCTTTGTTTGACGCTACCCGCATGACGGAGGTATATCTTGAATTTGCCGAAAGCGTGGATGCCCAAATCAAGCATGTGTTCGATACCCATCTCCATGCAGACCATATTTCCGGCGGTCGAATGATTGCTGAGCAGACAGGAGCCGTATACTGGCTTCCGCCAGAGGATGCCAGCGAGGTCGTGTTTAAATACGAGCCGTTGAAGAACGGCGATCAAGTGGTGATTGGCGGGAGCACCATCCGCATCGATGCGCTCCATTCTCCAGGCCATACCATCGGATCCACTTCGTTTGTCATAGATGACCGCTACCTGCTGACAGGCGATATTCTGTTTATCGATTCCATCGGCCGTCCGGATCTGGCGGGACTGGCAGACGATTGGGTCGGCGATTTGCGGGAGACGCTCTATGCCCGCTACCCCCATCTATCGGATGATCTGACCGTGCTGCCGGCGCATTTCATGATCATGGACGAATTGAACGAGGACGGGACGGTCGCGAAGAAATTGGGAGAGCTGTACCGGGAAAACCATGGCCTCAACATCGCCGACGAGACGGAATTCCGAACATTGGTAACGCAGAATCTGCCGCCGCAGCCTAACAGCTATCAGGAAATCCGTCAAACCAACATGGGGAAAATGAACCCTGACACCGAGCGGCAGCGTGAGATGGAGATTGGGCCGAACCGCTGTGCCGTACGTTAATTTTGACAAGGACGTCTGATGTTAAGAGGCAGGATTATTCATAATTAGGAGTCATAGCAAGGGGCGATAACAAGATCGGCCATGGATATAAACGTATGAAACAAGATGTAAAGAGATCCGAGGGAACCAGAAGGTTCCCTTTTCTAAAGAGAAATAAGGGGGCAGCACGATGGAACTAAGTATCTCCTTCATCATAACGATATTTTTAATCGGATTCATTGGCTCTTATATATCAGGGATGGTTGGCATCGGCGGATCGATCATCAAATACCCGATGCTGCTGTATATCCCGCCGTTATTCGGCCTTGCGGCTTTCACCGCGCATGAAGTATCGGGCATCAGCGCCGTACAGGTATTCTTTGCCACGATCGGGGGCGTGTGGGCATACCGCAAGGGCGGATATCTGAACAAAACGCTCATTATCTATATGGGTTCAGCCATATTGCTGGGCAGCTTCATCGG
This sequence comes from Priestia sp. BR_2, assembly GCF_041954005.1. Taxonomy (NCBI): domain Bacteria; kingdom Bacillati; phylum Bacillota; class Bacilli; order Caryophanales; family Bacillaceae; genus Priestia; species Priestia sp. BR_2. The sequence goes on from NZ_JAVFHM010000185.1 coordinate 4,526, forward strand.
CGGTTTCGGCTCCAAGATGATGAGCGAAGGCGGCATCAATCTCATCTACGGCATATTGGCGCTGGTTGCGGCCGTGATGATGTTCATCCCGAACAAAGGGGTGGACGATATTCCCCTGGATCAGGTCAAGTTCAATAAATGGCTGGCCGCTGTGCTTGCTCTTGTGGTCGGAATCGGAGCCGGTATCGTCGGAGCGGCCGGCGCGTTCCTGCTCGTTCCGATCATGCTGGTTGTATTGAAAATACCTACGCGGATGACCATTGCCACATCGCTTGCGATCACCTTCATCTCATCCATAGGTTCGACGGTTGGCAAACTGACGACGGGGCAAGTGGATTATATCCCCGCCCTTATTATGGTTGTTGCCAGCTTGATCGCTTCTCCACTCGGTGCGGCCGCAGGCAAGAAGATGAACACAAAGATACTGCAGATCATTTTGGCCGTTTTGATCCTGACAACGGCCATCAAAATTTGGCTGGACATTCTATGATGGTTCTATCGTTTAAGTAAGAGGCGATGCTGCAGAGGATGAAACAGGCATGGTAATATGGTGATATGCCCAATGTTATTCAAGTAATTGATGATCAATAGGGGGGATCCAATGATGAATCCATGGAATGAACGGTTTCAGGGCGAAGACTATGTCTTCGGAACCGAGCCCAATGTATTTATAGCCGACATGCATAAGAGGTTGGCATTAACGGGTAATGCGCTTGCGATCGCGGAGGGCGAAGGACGAAATGCGGTGTTTCTGGCACGCGAAGGCATGAACGTTACCGTGTGGGATTATGCGGAGTCCGGCCTGAACAAAGCCAATAAGCTGGCCGAAGCCAGCGGCGTTGAGATTCGCACCGAGCTTGTGGACCTTGGGGAAGCGCAGTGGACGAAGGAGCAATGGGATGAGATCATTTGCGTGTTCGGACATTTTCCCAAAGAATTGAGAACAAGGACGTTGGAAGGCGTGAAAACCGCGGTGAAGCCGGGAGGATATTTTCTCACCGAAGTGTATTCCCCGTACCAGATTCCTTATCGAAGCGGGGGACCGCAAGATCCTCAGTTTTTATACGCACCCGGGGATTTCCTCGAAGCTTTTGCGGATTGGCGAATTGTCCATTTTTTCATGGGTGAGGTCGTTCGGCAGGAAGGACAGGGGCATCAGGGCTTGTCCCATGTCATTCAGTTTGCGGGGCAAAAGCCGTCCATCAAATGAATATTTGCGAGTAATCATTAGATGAACAGCTTGGATACATCGGACCGATCGCCCTGTTGCACATAGTCGGAGGGTGACAGACCGGTGTATTTTTTAAACATGCGATAAAAATAGGACGTGTCATAATAACCCAGATAGTGGGCGATATGAGCGATTGTCATGTCGGAATGAAGCAGCAGGCCGCACGCTTCCAGCACGCGCAGCTGGTGCATGTACCGAATCGGGGAATGACCGTACACCTCCTTGAAGAGGGCGGTGGCATAATTGGGGGAACGATGGATTAACTTCGCGAGTTTATCGATTTCAATCGGTTCGCGGTAATGGTCCAACAGATACGATTTGATGGTGTCCGCATAATTTCTTTTGCTTGGCGGCAGCTCGGTCTTCTCGAGTTCCCGGGCCAGCATGCCGAGCAGCTCCTGCATGATGCCCTGACAGATCATGGAGCGGTAGCTTTTGCCGCCGCGCATTTCCTCGAATAATCGCTCGCAGCGGCGGTAGGCATACTGAATATGCGCAAGGTTGAATTTGAGGAATTGCCCTCCATCCAGAAACGGAATGCCTGTGGTTACCTGAGGATCCATCGTAAAGAGAATGGTGTATTTCCGATGAGGGATGCCATTCCAGTTGCCGCCGCTCCGTTTCGTCGATTGCGGGATGAAGAGCACGTCTTCTTCTTCCGCAATGATCTCCTCCCCGTTGATTTCATACCTCACTTTGCCTTCTCTTACCACAACGAGCACGTTGTAACGGATCGTCTCAAGCTGAGTCCGCCAGTTCGGGATATGATCATCAAAATTCACGCTCATTAACTGGATCACAGGCAAGCACCTCGCAGTGATTTTATACCTATAGCCTAGCATATTCATGCTTCCAATGAGTAGGTGTTTGTTGGTATTTACAGGTCAGCTAACCTAAATTGAAGTAGAATCGTACAATAAATTAACGAAATGTACATCGACTCAACAGGAAGCATTGGCCTATAATTTCTGTCAATAGCAGTCATTTTGTAAACGCTGACATGTAAGGATAAGAGAAAAGGGATGAGGAAGGAAGCGATACGTGTATGAGAGTATTATTGTTGGATTTGGACTCGACCAGACCGGATCATTTAGGGTGTTACGGATACCATCGGAATACGTCGCCCAACATTGACCGGATAGCGGCGGAAGGCGTACGCTTCGACAATTACTATACCTCCGACGCTCCATGTTTTCCTTCAAGAACCGCGCTGATGACCGGCAAGTTCGGCATTCATAACGGGGTCGTGGGCCATGGAGGCTCGGCAGCCGACGTGCGGCATGAAGGCATTACGCGGGATTTCCGCGACAAGCTGGCTTCGGAGAGCTTTCCCGCCATTTTTCGCCGGGCCGGCATGAAAACCGCGTTGATCAGTCCGTTTGGAGAGCGCCATTCCGCCTGGACCTTCTATGCGGGCTTCAATGAAATGTATAATACAGGCAAAGGCGGCTTGGAGTCGGCTGAGGAAGTGTCTCCGGTCGTGCTGGACTGGCTGGATCGCAACGCCGATGAAGATAACTGGATGCTCTATGTGAACTTCTGGGATCCGCATACGCCGTATCGTGCACCTCAGTCGCTGGGCAATCCGTTCGAGCATGATCCTCTTCCGGAGTGGTTATCCGAAGACGTGCTTCAGGAGCATCAGAAGAAGGTCGGCCCGCATGGTGTAAACGAAATTAACATGTATAATAGTGATGTATCCCCCGATTACCCGCGTCATCCCGGAGAGATTCGGACGATGGAGGATTTGCGGACGATGGTGGACGGCTATGATTGCGGCATTCGGCATATGGACGAGCATATCGGGGCCATCTTCGAGCTGTTGGAATCCAAGGGCGTTATGGATGACTTGATCGTAATCATAACGGCGGATCATGGCGAGAACATGGGGGAGCTTGGGATTTATGGAGAACATGGCACAGCGGATCAGGGAACCTGCCGCATTCCGATGATTATCCGAGGGCCAGGCATCATGCAAGGGATATCGGATCGCAATCTGCACTATCATCTGGATCTACTGCCTACGATGGCGGAATATATGAACGTGGCACCGGCAAGAAGCTGGGATGGAGTCAGTTATGCCGAGACCCTGCGAAGCGGACGCGAGAGCGGCAGGGAGTATCTGGTGGTATCCCAATGTGCACACGTCTGCCAGCGAAGCGTGCGGTTTGGAGATTGGCTGTACATTCGTACCTATCATGACGGCTTTCATCTGTTCGACAAAGAAATGCTGTTCCATATCACCGAGGATGTGTATGAGCAGCACAACCAGGCGTCTCAAAGACCGGATCTTTGCCGGGAGGCCGTCTATCTGCTGAATGAGTGGCATGATCATATGATGTCGACAATGCCGTTTGACGTGGATCCATTGTGGACGGTCATGAAAGAGGGGGGACCTTACCACGCCAAAGGTCATTTGCCCCGGTATATCGAGCGTTTGAAGAACACGGGCCGGGGAGAAGCGGTGCCGGAGCTGATGCGCCGTCATCCTCGGGAGTTCGTGTAATCGCAATAGCAAGGTGAAGCAGGATAACCGCTCTGACAGCGGTTGTCCTGTTCTCCGTATCAAGGATAGGAGGAACAAATAACATGGGAGAACCACATTCCTGCTGCGCAGGATCCAGAGCGCACGTGCAGTCGACGGGATCCGGCCAGAAGGCTCTTATTGGCACTATGAGAGACGAAAAGTATGATGAACAGTCTCATCCTGATTTTCATACCGATATGATCATGCTGCCTGGAGGGACGTTTACGATGGGCACGAATTCGAATGAAGGTTTCCCTCGTGACGGGGAAGGGCCAGCTCGCAGCGTAACCGTCTCCGGATTCGAGATCTCGTCCCATGCCGTAACGAATGGGGAATTTCAACGGTTTGTGGAAGCCACCGGTTATGTGACGGAAGCGGAACGGTTCGGCTGGTCGTTTGTATTTGAACTGCTGGCTTCGGAGGAAACGAAGGCAGCAGTAGCCCAGGTGCCGCAAGAGGTACCTTGGTGGCTGGTGGTCGAAGGGGCATACTGGGCAGCACCCGAGGGGGCGGATTCCAGCATCGAAGACCGAATGGACCATCCGGTCGTACATATATCCTGGAACGATGCCGCGGCTTACTGTCAGTGGGCAAGCGTGCGGCTTCCGACGGAAGCGGAATGGGAATATGCGGCTCGCGGCGGTTTGGAGGGCAGGACCTATCCGTGGGGAGATCTGCTGAAACAGGACGGAGAGCATCAATGCAACATATGGCAGGGCAAATTTCCGGTCAAAAATAACGCCAGCGACGGGTACATCGGAACCGCGCCGGTGGATGCCTACAAACCGAACGGTTACGGACTGTACAACATGTCCGGCAACGTATGGGAATGGTGCGGCGATTGGTTCAGCCCGTCGTATCATCAACAGACCTCGGCGAACAATCCGTTCTATGGGGAGCCTACCGGCAGAAGGTCGATGCGCGGGGGTTCGTACCTGTGCCACAGATCCTACTGCAACCGGTATCGAGTCGCGGCGCGGAGCGGGAATACACCCGACAGCTCGACGGGCAACTGCGGTTTCCGGGTGGTGAGGGATGCGGTGTTATAGAGCTTATTGTTGTTAATAGACAATGCAGCTTGGCGTAAAGGTTATAATTGCGAAAACCAAAGAAATTTCGCGAAAAATGATGATATTTTCAGATTACGATAGGATTTATAAAGGTAAGAGAGGATGGATCATGATTCAGCAGCTTCTGCAATCGTATTGGCCCGAGTGGTACGGAGATACGGTGAACGGCCCTACGGGCTGGAACAATACGACCCTTTTTATTCATAACCCGCATCGGCGTTCGGTCATGCGCATTTACAATACGCATCGTGACAAGGCAAGGATCCAATTCGAGTTTGCGGTTTTGGACTCGCTCCAGCGGGCACCCCTTAGCTTTAAGGTCCCAGCGCCTGTTCCATCAACGTCTGGCGATAAGATGGTTCGGGTTCAGGACGGAAGTGATCGATACGCTTGCCTATTCGAATACATTGAAGGAGCGCGACCGGATGAAGAGAGCATTCAAGCGACTTATTCCTTCGGGGAAAAAACGGGAGAACTGGTAAGTGCACTTGCGGCTTGTTCGATTGGAATGGAGCCGGTGTATCCGCCCTATTACGAGCTGCTTCAATCGTATCCTTCGTGCAGCAGGACATTCATTCAGGATTTCTGCAAGCGACCGCCCGTCGAGTTCCAGGAACAAGGAAACGCGCTGCAAATCCTTCAAGAAGCGTACACCGAGATATCCGGCAGGCTGGAATCCCTGAAAAATCTGCCGCAGCAGCTGGTCCACGGGGACCTGAACTTTTCAAACCTGCTCGTAGATTCGGAACAATCGGGCAAGGTCATCGCGTTGCTCGACTTCGAGTTTTGCACAAAGGATGTCAGGGCGATGGAACCTGCGGTCGTCATTTCGGGATTTTTGGGAATGGCGGAGGAGAAGGACGCTATCCGGCAGTTCTGCGAAGGCTTTGCCAGCCGCGTACGGCTGACCGAAGAGGAGATTGCTGCCATACCGGTACTGCTGCGCTTGCGTTTGGTTGACGTTTTCTTGCATTTTTTGAGCCGCTATCGGGAAGGGACCGATGATTCCCATGTGCTGCAGGAGCAGATCGATATGCTGGCAGCCGGATTGACGCGGCTGGAGCAAAGTCAGGCATGGATGGAAGACGTGTTGACACAGTATTTGATGTAAACCAAAAACCCCGATCTCTTCAAGAGACCGGGGTTTTTCTTAATGTGGCGAACCGTTATTCAAGAAAATTAAAATGAATTGATTCAACCGTTACTTTTTCAGCAGATTAATATGATCCAGGTCCGTGCTGCTGTTGAAGATAAACTCCAGCTTATATTCACCACGATGGTAAGTCAGCTTGGTTTGCTTCGTTTTTCCGTTCTTGAATGTGGTGGTGGCATCCGGAGCAAACCAATTCTTCTTCAGCATTTTCATGGTGATGCCGCCGATGTTCGTCTGTCGTTCCACATTGGTGCCAAAATATCGCATTTCGCGAATCTTATTCAGCTTGTAGGAGAAGGCGTAGCCCGGATTCCCCATGTTGGCCCCGTATTCGTCGAAGGCATCGGCATCCTTGCCTGGCACGGGAGGCTCGCCAATGGCCTTGTACACGTCCTGCTTCGTGCTTTTACCGATCGTTAATCCGCTGACCGCACCGGGGAATTGTCCCTTCAATGCAGGTTTATAAAAGCTGTTGAGCGTCTTGAGCGCGTGCTCGGCAGCATAATCCTCGGCGCTTGCCGCCGTGGCGGCTTCAGCCTGCTGCAGTGGCAAAACAGCATGATTTGCTCCGAATGCACTAAGGCCGACGACGCCCGCCATAGTCAAAGTGACGATTGCTTTTTTAGCTGGTTGCTTCAAGTTCATGTTGCATCCTCTCCTTTGTAACAACTACTTACCACATGCGCTGCGTATCAAACAAGTGATCCTGACTTATCTTCCCATGATAGTTGATGTTTAAGGGAAATGGGTTACGATTCTATGAAGATGACATTGCAGATTTGATACCTGGAATAAGAAGCCTTGCTTGATCCTAACGGTTTGAACGATGAATCGGGTCGCCAATCGGCCGAACATTGATGAATCCGTCCATGACCTGAGCGTTATTCGAAAAATGGGGTAATAGTACAGAGGTGATATGAATTTTTGGAAAAATCGTGTAATCTATATAGAACCGACTTTTTCAGGAGGAATTATGGAAACCGAATCCTTACTCAAGGTGGAGCAGCTTGCTCTCAAAAAACACAAAATTTTTAAACAAAGCCAGCTGCGCTACATCGCGCGCTCCATGCTCGCCAGCATGTTTATCGGCTTTGGCGTCATCGTCGCCTTTAAGACGGGCAACTTTTTTTATCTGGAGCATTCCCCGCTGACTTATCCGATGGCTGCCCTTACGTTTGGCGCGGCGATTATCCTGATCGCGTACGGGGGAGGGGATTTGTTTACAGGGAACACGTTTTATTACACGTATGCCGCTCTCCGCAAGAAATTAAATTGGCTGGAAGTAGTCAAGCTGTGGATCTTCAGTTATGCAGGAAACATCCTGGGGGCCTGCACGTTTGCGCTGTTGATTTTCTTAACGGGATTATTCACCGATTCCTCCGTGAACGGATTTCTGCTCAATGTGGTGGAACACAAAATGACCACCCCGACGATGCAGCTGTTTTTTAGAGCGATTCTGTGCAACTGGCTCGTATGCCTTGCCTTTTTCATCCCCATGTCCCTGAAGGGCGACGGAGCCAAAATGTTTGCCATGATGCTGTTTGTTTTCTGCTTTTTCATCTCCGGATACGAGCACAGCGTTGCGAACATGTGCACCTTTGCCATTGCGCTCGTGCTGAATCATCCGGGCACGATTTCGTTTGATGGCGTATTGCATAATCTGATTCCGGTAACGTTCGGCAATTTGATCGGCGGCGTTCTATTAATGGGCTTTATGTATTATTTTGTGAACAAGCCTTTTCTGGATGCGAAGGAATCCTCTGGTGAATAGGTTTGGAAGCTTGCAAGCTTAGCTCCGCTAGCCTTGTAACAATGAATACACCCGCGTATCGTGTGCCGTGCCGTTCTGATAGATATACTGGCGCAGAGTTCCTTCCGCTTCGAATCCGAGCTTGGCCAGCAGTGCATGGGAAGCCTGGTTCTCGATAAAAACGACGGCACCGATGCGGGTTAGGCCAAGCTCCTGAAATCCATATGCCAGGATGGCGGAGGCCGCTTCGCTGGCATATCCTTGCCTCCAGAAGTCGGGATGGAGCTCATATCCGATTTCTGCTCTTCTATGCCGTGGGGACCATGCGTTATATCCGATCGTCCCGATCAGGCCTTGCCTATCTTTCCTTTCGATGCCCCATCGAATCCCGCGCTGTTCTGCGTAGTTGTTAGCGAACAGCTCAATGAATCGACGAGCTTGCTCGGGGCTGGTCAACGTGTCTTGACCGTAATAGCGGGTCACCTGCTCATGCGAGAAGCAGCTGTAGATCGCCTCGGCATCCTGAAGCCGGATTTCACGCAGTCTTAATCGTTGAGTCTCTAGTTCTGGAAACATGATGTCCCTCCCTGGATAAACCGTATTGGCTAATATGGATTAGATTTCATTATATAAGATGTATTGATAAAGAGAAGAGGAGTGCACGGAATTCGCGTTGTTCCATAAAAAATAAAGGGCTGGTCGCAAAGTCAAATGGACGTTGGACCAGCCCTTTTTACAATTTTATCCCTTCACTTCCTTATACAGCTAACCCGCGGTTCTAAGCTTTTAATGCAGCGAAATGCGGCTTAAGCTGCCGCCGTTCGCAAACAAACGCTGGATGCTGCGTTCAACCTCCGCGTCCGGTATCAACGGAGGGGCTTGGTGCGGTTTCGTGCGGGCATCGATAATGACCGTGTCGCAGCCCCAATGCTTGTGCTCATAGCGGCTGTTCACGCCGTGAATGTCATGGGAAGGATTGCTGCGCGTAAAGGTTGCCCAAAGAAAATTGTTGAGCGTTGCGCTCATGAATTCACTGTCATCGCACAGAATGATCATCGGGCAGGAAGGAAGCGAACCTCGTTCCCGGATGGCATCGCTAAGGCTCGACATCTCCTGCGCCACTTCGGAATAACTCGTAAAGGGGGCTCCCTGGATGGCGACAATGCCGGGCATGATCCATTTTGCAGGCGCATACCCGGGAAGATCCGTTAACGCCTCAGGCACCGCTTGGCACAAACCCCTTTTTTTATCCCCGACCGCCGCAAATACGACCTTGCTGCCGGTGTTGAGTCCGGTTCCGGAATAATCGAGCGTATCGATCGTGGTATTGGTCTGAAAATGGATGTCCCGTTGCAGATCGATGCGTTCCAATATATAGGTCAAGAAGTCCTCGATATGATGCGTGCTTAAAGGCTGGTTCTCTTCAGCTGCAATGAATAAATACTTGGCCAAGCTTAATTGGCCCGTGCCCAGTATCCGGTTGGAGATGGTGAGAAGCTCAGCCGGCTGCTTTACTTGTTGATATGGGGTATACCGTTCGCTGCCGATGGCAAAGAGCAGGGGGTGTACCCCGGCAGCATCAACCGCATGGACTTCCTTGACCCCCGGAATTTCTTGCCGGATCGCCCCGCCGGTCAGCTCATGAATCAGCTCCCCGAAGGACGTATCTTCCTGCGGCGGTCTCCCGACGACCGTAAACGGATAGATGGCCTGCCGCTTGGCATAGACTTTATGCACTCGCATGACCGGAAACGGATGGACCAGGCTGTAATAACCCAGATGATCGCCAAAAGGTCCCTCGGGCTTGGTTTCGCCGGGATGGATCTCCCCCGTAATAACAAAATCCGCATCGTGGCTGATGCAGTAACCATCCACATAGCTGTACCGGAAATGTCGTCCCGACAGCAGTCCGGCAAAGGTAAGCTCGCTCATGCCTTCCGGCAGGGGCATAACCGCAGAAATCGTATGGGCAGGGGGCCCCCCGATAAAACAGCTCACTTTCAGCGGCTGACCCAGCTTATTCGCCTTCGCTTGATGGATGCCGATGCCCCGGTGGATTTGGTAATGGATGCCGACTTCCTTGTTCATTTCATATTCATTGCCTGTGAGCTGAACCCGGTACATGCCCAGATTGGAATTCATCACGCCCGGCTTCTCCGGGTCTTCGGAATACACTTGGGGCAGCGTGACGAAAGCGCCGCCGTCGTCCTTCCAGTGCTTAATGAGCGGCAGATCGGAAATTTGGATTTCCTGAAATCCGGGTGGCAGGGCACCTGTTTTTTTGATCGGCAGTGCAGATTTAGCTGCCAGTCCCGTTCCGATATATTTAAAAGGATTTTTGAGCGCCTTCATCGGATCGTTGCGCAGCGCGATAACGTCTTGCGTTGATTCGAAGGTTTCCCGAAAAATGAATTTGCTGCGCTCGATCGTGCCGAACAGGTTGGATACCGCACGAAACCTTGAACCTTTTACATTCTCAAACAGGAGTGCCGGGCCGCCTGCCTCATAAACCTTCATATGTATGGCCGCCATTTCTAAATGAGGATCGACCTCTTCATGTATACGAACCAAATGCCCATGTTTCTCCAAATCAATGATGCATTCTTCCAGATTATGATATTTCATTACATAGCTCCAATCCCTTGTAGATAGTGAACTTATTCTACTATTATCGACAATCTCATGGCGAAGGTCAATGACGCCCGATATAGAATGGACAAACGGCTCCGTCATTAAAAATCGTCTTTCTGATAGAACATGCAATACAAGGTCAGGGCGTTGATTTTTTCTTCATGCCTCAAAACAAATCCCCATCTTTGATACAAATTTACATTCTCCTTATTTTCAGTATCGAGCGTGATTCCATGTGAATTGTGATCCGAATTAACCACTTGAAGCAGGTGCCGCAGCATTGCTGTTCCAATTCCCCTGCCTTGGACCTCCGGATTCACTCCGATCATAATGAGATAATGGTGCGGAGAAGAAGGAGCAGCCGATCTCGTCATGCCCATATAGGCATTCAGGAATCTCAATGTTTTGACTGGGAGTTGGAATAACAACGGCAAGAGTCTTCCAATCAGCAAAAAAGCTCCCTTTAAACGCTTAAGCTTGCTTATGCCGGGTTTCTCTACAATGAAGGTACCGAGCAAGATTTCGTTTTCATAATAGCCCCATATTTCTTCATGCAGCAGAAAGCTTTTATCAAACATGAAGGAGACAAATGCAGCCGCTCTGCTGCTTGATTCACGATCAAGCTCCGGATCGCCAAATGCATGCAGAAACAAAGGATCCCGGGCAAATGCCCGGTTCATAATGGATGAAAATAAGATTTTATCTGCTTGGGTCAGCTTGGATACTCTGCATGGAATGTTCATGATTTCTCTACTGCTTTGCCATAATGATCTACAGCAAAGCTGTACAATACTTTCAGCATAAACAGGGTGCCGGCCAATAACATGTAGGGCTGGATGCTGGACAGCAAGAACGTAACCCCTATGCCGATCGACAGGAGCAAGCCTCCTATAAATCGCTGCGATGATTTCCCGATCAGCGCATTCACGGTCACAGCTCCAGCGATGGTATATGCCCATATACCGACGGCATACCCGATATCGGTATGGAGTAGAAGCGCAATCATGATGATATGCACATGTATCGCAAGGAACACTGTCCGATTCGTTTTTCTGGACGCGTAGAAATTACTGGTTGAGATTGTGAAATTGGCAATGCAGCCGGCGAATATATCGAAGATAAGCAATAAGGCAAGGGCACTGCGCCATATAGGCAAAGAGTTTGTGATTTCAGGATAAATGAAGCTCACCGCGATGGTTAGAAGTCCACCGAACAGCAGGATGACCAGAATAGAGCCAACGGACTGCTTTTCACCAAAAACATCATGCAGAATCGAAGGAATCTTTACGATTTTCATCACGTAACACACTCATTTCTTTTGTGATTTAAATTAAATTATGTAGTATTTGAATTGATTTACTATAAAAACAATATAACTCCAAATAGGTGTTTGTCAATTGTTTTATAGTGAATAAATTGAATTACTCTAAAACTTGATATATACTTCAATTGAGGTGGGGAACATATGAACGGGTATGAACGAAGAAAGCTGCTAAAAATCGAACAGGTCTTCGATGCCGCATTCCAGCTATTTACAAGGCATGGTTACCAAAAAGTCAGCGTGAACGAAATCGCCCAACAGGCAGGAGTTTCTCCCGCGACGATATACAACTATTTCGGAACCAAAGATCAGCTTTACCATGATATGATCATGAATTGGATGGACAAGCAGTTGGCGGAGTATGACCGTATCCTGGAATCCGACCTGCCATTCCCGGAGAAGACCAAAGCAATCATGCTGCTGGAAGCTAATAATTTGACCTTCTTGTCGGAAGAGTTTCGTCGAATTCAAGCCTTTGAAGATCACAGCATCGATCTGAAGATTCGGCAGGAAAGTGAGCAGAAGATTAAAGGCTTTTTCATGAAGTTTGTTGCACTCGGGAAACAAGAAGGTTATATCGATAAGGAGCAAACCGAAGAGGCGACGATGCTGTTCTTCACGATGTTCATGAATGAGCTCGGCCGGCGCTGGGATTCGGCTAACCGCGAATTCGCCATCAGCATGGAGAGCTTGATGGAGCTGTTCTTTTACGGGTTGGCGGGACAACATCATGGTGGAGAATAACGATGAAACGGTTTAAGATCAAACGGGACCTGTTTAAAAATGCGGTAAGGGACGCTCCGCTTAGTTTCTCATTGGATCGTATAATGGGGAGTAGACGAGCAAGCTAAAGTACTGCTTCGCTAGTAAAGTAGGAAACGGTTTGTTTCATCCAGTGAGCCTCTTCGTGCCTTTTATGGTTCTGCTTCCTAATCTCTTGTTCGTTAGACGCGCGCCGCATAACATGTCCGGTCAGCCCAATCCCAGCTTGATCTTCACGGCGGCCGAAGGGATCGGGCGAATCGGGACCATGATCGTCCCTTTATTTTTTGCGGTGCAGCTCCGGCACGGGTACGAAATCATCTCGCTCATCGTAATGATTCTAGCGCTATTGCTATACTACGGGGGATGGTGCCGATACTTTTTGAACGACAGGGATTATGGGCTGTTATTCAAGCCGGTTATGGGGATTCCGGTACCACTAGCGATAACTCCGGTCCTTTATTTTCTGGCTGGTTCGGTGGTTTTGCATTCCATCCTGTTGTTTATGTTCAGTATCGTTTTTGCTGCAGGTCATATCCTAAACAGTTTAAGAGAGCACGAACGAGTCTTACATAGGGACTAAACTGCTTCGTTATCTCAAGCTTCTGCAAAAATACAAGGTGGATAATGCAACCACCCTTTGAAGTATGCCTAGGATTAGATCCAAGAAATGAAGGATATGATCAATAAATTCCTTTCTTCAGATCGGTGAACAGTATGAGGAATGGCATAAGGAGGGCAAGCGGAAAGAGCTTGATTCGCCTAATCCGGGCAGAAACGCAGGTAAAGACTAAGCGAAGCTAATCATTATGGCGTTCGTATAACTCGTATTACTAATAGAAGAAGGCGCACATATGGTTGAAGTGCTTTTCTTGGACGGATACTTCATGCGGTGTACGAACGGATCTTCATGTTGGTAATCCAAAAAGCAGCCCCTCGCACAATGGCGAAGGGCTGCTTTTATATAATTCATAACCTTATTGCTGAACAATGGCAATAATTTCATCTTCCAGCTCAAGTCTTACCTGCTCGCTGTATGCGCGGATATTGTACTCGGAGTGAAGGTAGCGGAGAATGGCCTCGATGAGGTTGGCCTCAATCAAATACTGAGTTCTTCCGTTGACCCATACTTCGGCCGTATATCCCGTATCTTCGTCCCAGCTAAGCTCAAGCGATACGTCCGTTGGTTTGACGCCTCTGCGTTCCGCTTGGTGAAGGCAGACCGCATTGACGATTTCGTCCATGCTTAGAACCATGGATTAGTACCGGTTATTGTGATTGTTGTTGTCGCGAGGCTCGTTTTGTTTACGACGATTCTTCACGGCACGTACAACAGCCATAACGATCATAATCAAAGCCCAAATTGCGATCAGGTTAATGAGCAATCCCATAATTTCGCCCATGAAGCCCATGCCGGCGAACATGCTGCCGAAGAGCAATCCGGCCAGACCACCGATCATAAGTCCTTTCATCAAGCTGCCACCGCTAAAAAATCCTGGTTTTTTCGTGTTAGCGGCTGCCCCTGTATTGGATCGGTTGTTCGTTTGTTGCACATTATTGGTATCATTCTTTTTCGGAGTGCTGTTGTATGACTTGGTTCCGGATTTGAAACCTCCGCCACCTCTTCTGGCATCTGCGGAATCAGGCGTCAGCGCTACAAAGAACAGTGTAATCGCTACTAGAATCGTCAATACTTTTTTCATCGTGTTCTGTCGAACCTCCCAGTTAATTTAGAGTATAAAGAGTAATACGGACGAGTCACGATAGGGTTTCAAAATTTGTGCGGCCATGGTTTGAGGCTGTAGCGCGTTGCTGCTGTCTCAGTAATTCCAGAACCCAATCGCACCATTTCAGCTCGGTTTCAGCCATCATCAGTCCTTTGGTAGCGAGCACGTAATTGCTGAACGCCTTGCTTCCGATCTCGCGGGTGTCCTCCGGAATCCCCGCTAAAATCTGCTCATAGTAACGCTTTTTCTCCAGATAACCGATTCTGCGGTCCTCGAAAATATCGACGGCGATGCCGATCTCCGTCAACCACAGGCAAAAGGTTCGAAGAGAAAGCTCATCCTTGGTGACTGCAGGCGCAATCGGTTGGTACATCCATTCACGCAGCTTCTGCATGCCTTTGTCTGTAATCGCATAAATTTTTTTGTCCGGTTTATCGCTTTGCTGAACCCAGTGCGAGGACAACAGCTGTTTCTCCTCCATGCCGGACAGCAGCGGATAGATCTGACTGTGTTTGGCTTGCCAAAAAGGCTGTATGCGAAGCATCAAATCGTATCCTGATGATTCTCTTCTTGCTAGTAATCCTAACAAGCCGTATGACAACGTATTCATGGACATAACTCCCTTTGAAACGCATATCGTGGACGCCAAGGCAGGAATGATAATCCGCCTATCGGTCCGGTTGATAAAAAGTGTACACTGAAACTGTATGGTTTGACAACCGGGGGAGGGGGCTTTCTCTCTGCTTTTGACAAAATTGTGACTAAAAAAGCACAAACGCGTGCGCGTTTGTGCTTCCATTTGACTTTGGTTGATTTATTCGTTCTCGTATCCTTCCACGACGAGATCAAGCGCACCGGTGTTGGGGTCGATGACCATGCCATGGACGGGTACGTTTGGAGGAAGGAGCGGGTGGTTTTTAATCAGGCTGACCGTATTTTTTACGCCGTCCGTAATGTTATCGAAACCGCGAAGCCATTTGGATAACCGGATGCCGGAGTTTTCCAGCGTGGACAGCACTTCATCGGAAATGCCGCGGTCTCTCATATGCTGGATCATATCCTCTGCGTTCAGGGATGCCATGCCGCATTCGTAGTGGCCCACAACGATGACTTCTTCCGCGTGAAGCTCGTACAGCGCAACCATGACGCTCCGCATCACGCTCCCGAAAGGCTGGGAAATGATTGCGCCGGCGTTTTTGATGATTTTGACATCGCCATTCTTGAAATTCATCGCTTTCGGCAGAAGTTCGACCAAGCGCGTGTCCATACAGGTGATGATCACGAGTTTCTTCTCAGGAAAACGCCCTGTCAGATAGGATTCGTATTCTTTATTCTCTACAAAGCTGCGATTGTGTTCCAGTATGCTGTTAAGGTGTTTTTCCATCGATTTTTCTCTCCTTTTGTGTATCTATTATTCATTTAGAATGCTGCTGCTTACGCTCTGGTATCCACTACCTGGATATTGGTGCCATAATGCTGTCCGCTGCTGTCCAGACGGAAGGCGTATGCGGCCGGATCGGCATCGAGTTTCATCTTCTCTTCAAAAAAAACAGCTTGCTTGCGGTTCACGATAAACGTTACCGGGCTGTCCGTTTCGACAGCAAGATCATCCGGCGTCGGCTCATCTACAATACGCAGGCCTGGGACGCCGTTGACGGCACATCCGCATCCCTCCGTGTCATAGATCAGCCTGATTGCACCCGGCTTGTCCCCGAGTTTGTCCTGCAGCTTCAGCTCGGCTTGCGGGGTAAGTTGAATATTCACGGCATCCTGACACTCCTTTATATGTAGATTGTTATTTATTCTTTCTGGAAGTTGATTATATACCTTGTAAAAAGTATCATCAATAGAGTAAACAAGAATCCTATCATAAAAAAAAGAAGGTGGGCCGGTATGGCAGTACAACATTTACAGCAATGGGAACAATTTGAACGATTGGTTCGCAAAATCATGAGTTACTACGAAGCTATTGGCCTACTTCATTGGGATTTACGGACAGGCGCTCCGCGCAAAGGAACCGAGATCCGCTCGGAAACGATCGGGGTTCTCTCCACAGAGGCATTTAAACTGCAAATATCGGAAGAGATGGGAGAGCTGTTGTCTTTCTTTGCCAAGCCGGAACAGGCTGAGCAGTTGGATGATCGCAAACGCCGCATGATTGAAGAAGTGCGCAAGGTATACGACCAGAGCAAGTCCATCCCGCCTGAGCGCTTCCAGGAATATTCCATTCTCGCCGCCCAATCGGAGACGAAGTGGGAGGAAGCGAAAAAGAACAGCGATTTTGAAGGCTTCGAACCTTACTTAACGAAGATCGTTGCGTTCAAGCAAGAGTTTATTGATTATTGGGGCGTGAAAAACACCAGATACGATACGCTCCTTGATATGTATGAGCCGGATTTGACGGTGGAAAAGGTGGATGCCATCTTTGACCGCTTGAAAGCGCGTTTGGTACCGCTGGTGCATGCGATCCAGGAATCGCCCTTCAAGCCGAAAGCAGACTTCTTGAAGCAGCTGTTTCCGAAAGAACAGCAGGAGAAATTCAGCTTGTTCCTGCTGGAGCAGATGGGCTACGACTTTGAAGCGGGACGCTTGGACGAGAGCGTGCATCCATTTGCCACGGGCTTGAACCCGGGAGACGTGCGGATTACGACCATGTATCTGCCGGACGATGTGCTGAGCGCGGTATTCAGTTCCCTGCACGAGGGAGGCCATGCCCTTTACGAGCAGAATATCGACAAGGAGCTCGCGGGGACACCGCTCTCCGGTGGTACCTCCATGGGCATCCATGAATCCCAATCCCGTCTGTGGGAAAATATGATCGGCCGCAGCCGTCCGTTCTGGCGCCGTTATTTCGCGGATTTGCAGCAGCACTTCCCGGAACAGTTGAAGGACGTGGACGTAGAGGACTTCTACCTGGCCGCGAACAAGGTGGAGAACTCCCTGATTCGCATCGAAGCGGATGAGCTTACGTATAACCTGCATATCATCATTCGTTATGAGATCGAGAAGAAACTCTTTAACGTAGGTTTGGCGGTGAAGGATCTTCCGGAGACCTGGAACGCGAAGTATAAAGAATACCTCGGCATTATGCCGCCGAACGATGGGATGGGCGTGCTTCAGGACGTTCACTGGTCCGGCGGGGATTTCGGGTATTTCGCCTCGTACTCCCTTGGCAACATGTACGCGGCCCAGATGCTGCACACCATGCGCAAAGAGCTGCCGAATCTGGACCAGCTCATCGAAGCCGGGGACCTGGCTCCGATCAAGGAGTGGCTGACGGACAAGGTATACAAATACGGAAAGAGCGAGAAGCCATCCGAGATCATCGAACGCGTCACCGGTGAAGAACTGAATCCGGATTATCTGGCCGATTATCTCGAAGAGAAATATAAAGAGATCTACAAACTGTCATAATCACGAGAAGCGCAGCCCGAGAGGCTGCGCTTTTTTTATTCGGAAGAGTTTTGAAACCGGGTCCTTTTTATTCGTTCCCTGCGTAAGTGGAGCCAATCCAAATTTGCCGGCATGCTCTAACCAGGCGTTTAACCTTTGGGCTGACGCTTGCATATGCTGAAAAGAAACATTGGGTCTATGGGAATGGAGGGTTATCGAATGAAGCGTCAAAAATGGTGGGGGCTGGCATTATCCTTGCTTCTGGCCTGCGGAGTTGCGCTTGCCGGGTGCGGGGGCGGCGGATCGGCCACGAAGGTCAAGATCGGCGAAGTGACGCGTTCGATCTTCTATGCGCCGCAGTATGTCGCATTGGAGAAGGGATTTTTCAAGGAAGAGGGGCTGGATGTCGAGCTGCAGACGACCCCGGGCGGAGACAAGACGATGACGGCTCTGCTGTCCGGTGCCATCGACGTGGCGCTTGTCGGCTCGGAAACTTCGATTTACGTGTACCAACAGGGGGCTGAAGACCCGGTCATCAATTTCGGGCAGGTGACGCAGACGGACGGCACGTTTCTGATGGCCAGGGATGGATCGGGTGATTTTGACTGGAACAGCCTGAAGGGCAAAGTATTCCTCGGTCAGCGTAAGGGCGGAATGCCGCAGATGGCAGGCGAGTTTACGCTCCGCAAAAAAGGGATCGATCCGCATGCGGACCTGGAGCTGATTCAGAACATCGATTTTGCGAACATCGCATCGGCGTATGCTTCCGGTACGGGTGAGTTTGTCCAGCTCTTTGAGCCGCAGGCCTCCATATTTGAAAAAGAAGGCCGCGGCAAGGTGGTGGCTTCCTTTGGCGTAGAAAGCGGGCATCTGCCGTACACCGTGTTTATGACAAAGCAAAGCTATATCGACAAGAACGATGCCACGGTGCAGAAGTTTACGAACGCCCTGTACAAGGCACAGCAATGGGTGGATGCGAGCAGCCCCGAAGATATCGCGGATGCGATCCTGCCTTATTTTAAAGACAGCGACCGCGATATCGTGGTGTCCTCGGTCAAGCGCTACAAAGAGCAGGGCAGTTATGCCAGCGATCCGATCGTGGATGAGGCGGAGTGGAACAATCTGCTGGACGTGATGGAGCAAGCCGGGGAACTGAAGGAACGGGTAGCGCCGGATGCCATCGTCAACAACAGCTTTGCCGAAAAAGCCAAGCAAGCTAAATAATCACGTACTCCTGATCCATAGAACGAAAGGAGAGAGCACCATGGTACCGGTAGTTGAATTGAATGATATCGCTCATGTATATGTCACCGATCGGGAAGCCTCTCTGGCTGTGGAAGGAATTCATTTGAAGGTGGAGCCGGGGGAGTTCATCAGTCTGGTAGGGCCTAGCGGCTGCGGGAAAACGACCATCTTGTCCGTCATTGCCGGCCTGCTTGCCCCCTCCAAAGGGGCTGCTTACGTAAACGGCAAACCGGTAAACGGACCGTCGCCTGAAGTCGGGTACATGCTGCAGCAGGACTATTTATTTCCTTGGCGCACCATCATGGATAACGCCTTGATCGGATTGGAATTGACGGAAAGGCTGAATCCGCAAAGCCGAAGCGTGGTAGGGAATCTGCTCAGGGAGATGGGGCTCGGGGAGAGCGGTAATCTGTTTCCGGCGCAGCTGTCGGGCGGAATGAGGCAGCGGGTAGCGCTCGTCAGGACCTTAGCTACGGATCCGGGACTGCTGCTGCTGGATGAACCTTTCTCCGCGCTGGACTACCAGACGAAGCTGCAGCTTGAGGATTTGATCGTGGAAACCTTGAAGGAGCGGGGAAAGACGGCCATCCTGGTCACTCATGATTTATCCGAAGCGATTGCGATGAGCGACCGGGTCATTCTCTTGAACCGTAATCCCGGGCGGGTTCATCGTTTGTTTGATATTCCCGACAACATCCGCCGGGCGCAGCCGTTTTTTGCTCGCAAGGAGCCGGGGTTCAATGAATTGTTTCATGAAATCTGGGGCGAAATGCAAACGATCGGGAAGGAGTGAAGCCTATGACATCAAGGGATGAGCCGTCAGCTTCTTCTTCGAAGGGCTGGCTCCAGAATATCTATGCAAACCACATGAAGCGAAAGAAAAGCATGCAAAACCGGGTACTGACCGTTCAGCTCAGCCTGCTGCTGCTGTTCTTTATCTGGTGGGAAGCGGCCGGCAGATTCAAATGGATCGACGTGCTGCTGTTCAGCTACCCCACCAAAATCTTCGCGAACATATGGGATAACATGATCAGCGGCGAGTTATGGGGACACCTGGGGGTCACGGTAGGGGAGACGGTTGTCGGATTCCTGCTCGGCACGCTCGTTGGCACGCTGATGGCCGTATTGATCTGGTGGTCCCCGTTTCTCAATAAAGTGCTGGATCCTTATATGGTCGTGTTCAACAGCATGCCGAAAGTGGCGCTGGGTCCCATATTCATCGTGATGTTCGGCGCCGGCTTTACCGCCATTGTCGTCACTACGCTATCCATTACGGTCATTGTGACCACGCTCGTCGTATACAATAGCTTTAACGAGGTGGATTCCAATCTGATCAAGGTCGTCCGCACGTTCGGCGGAACCAAGCGCCAAGTATTTCAACGGGTCATCTTGCCGGCTTCCTATCCCGCGATCGTATCGACCCTCAAGGTTAACGTGGGCATGGCATGGGTCGGCGTCATCGTCGGCGAATTTTTGGTTGCCAAATCGGGTCTCGGTTACTTGATTATGTACGGTTTTCAGGTATTCAACTTCACGCTCGTGTTATCGAGTCTGCTCATCATTGCCGTTGTTGCAACGGCCATGTATCAAATCGTGGTATATATAGAAAGGAAATTGTTGACCCATCGCTAAGCAGGCATCACCTGCGGCGTCAGGCATGGTTGTTAACGGCATAAAAATAAGCTAGGATGAAGATACCTTATATATGCGGCTAACATGATAAAGAAGCAGATATAGCCATCAACAAATCGCCTGGAGGCTCTTCATCACATGGGATTTCGTGTCATCAAAACAGCAGCGGCCAGCCTGCTTGCCATTTTAATTACAGATGCTTTGAACATACCGGGGGCTACGTCCGCCGGTCTTCTTGCTATACTCGGCGTTGACGTTACGCGCAAACGGAGCGTGCGCTCCATATCGTCCCGATTTTTTGCGTCATTGCTGGGACTTGTACTGGCGTGCATTTTATTTTATTTTCTCGGTTTTCATTACTGGGTGCTGGCCTTGTACATATTGCTTGCATTTCCCGCGATATCGAGGGCTAATTTCAAGGAAGGCATCGTGACCAGTTCGGTTGTGGTGTTTCGGGTGTTTCAGGGGGAAGAGATCGGACTCGGCATATTGCTCACGCAAATCGAACTCCTGATTATCGGCCTCGGGTCGGCTATGCTCGTGAATCTGGTTTATATGCCGAACAGCGAGGGGGCGATGATGGAGATCCGCCGCAAGGTGGATGGGCTTTTCTCCGTCATTTTCCATCATTTCTCGCTGACGCTTCGAAACCCCGAACATATATGGGACGGAAAAGAGCTGATCGAGGCCAATCGGCAGATCGAAAAAGGGATAGAGGAAGCAAAGCGGGCTTCGGAGAACCAGATGATTCATCCGGACGGCTCCTGGAACATCTATTTTTATATGCGTAAGGAACAGATGGAGAATATCCAGAGCATGATGCATCAGATCTCCCAGGTGTACGAGCGGCTTCCGCACGGCGTGCTGACGGCTGAAATTTTCGATCAGTTAAGCCAGGATGTCGTTGCCGAAGGCTATACGGGGAAGTCCGAAGGTCTGCTGATTGAGCTGGAGGACAGGTTCAAGGAGATGGAGCTCCCGACGACCCGCGAGGAATTCGAGGTCCGTTCTGCGATATTGCAGCTCTGCCACGAGCTGGAATACTATTTGAATATCTCGAAAAAGTATAAAGCGCCCACGGCGAAAAAACCGCAGAAGCGCGCGGATTCGGCCGTATAGCTTAGCGATTTTCAAAAATAAATCTGATATTTTTAGCATCATATGAATTTATTTGGACCACTTCATTCAACATTCGCCCATGTCTTGCATACACATGTATGGAATGATTGTATGGAGGAGGTTCGAAGATGTCATTGAGTCATAAACACCAATGTAGAGAAATCATCACGAAGGCGATCTGCGGCAAGGGTCGTAAGTTCTCTACCGTAACACATACCGTGACTCCGCCTAATAATCCGACCAGTATTTTGGGGGCTTGGATTATAAACCATCAGTACGAGGCGGTTGCCGCCGGAGACGGAATTGAAGTTATTGGTACTTACGATGTAAACATCTGGTATTCCTATGACAAAAATTCGCAGACCGATGTGGCGAAAGAAACGGTATCGTATGTAGAACGCGTGCCTCTTTCCTATCTGGATCCGAAGCATCGTGCATCCACGGTGGAGGTTTCGGCTGAAGCGACGCAGGAGCCGAGCTGCGTCGAGGCCAGCGTATCCTCGAATGGCACGAGCGTCATTCTGCGGGTAGAGAGAGAGTATGCGGTGGAACTGGTAGCCGAAACGAAGGTCGTTGTCAAAGTATGCAGCTACCCTCACGGCGACTACGAAGACAAAGAATTCGACTACGTCCTGGGAGACGACGTCGATGATTACGAAGATTACGAAGGTCTGGAGGATGAACTGTAAGTTAACCCTCCTGTAGGAATGATTATAATCTTAGCATATGCAGCGAGGGCAGCTTTGCGGAGGGCGGATGCCCTCTTTTTTATTTTTATTTGCAGGGGGAATGGGGATGGTTAGAATGATCGTACGACCGGCGGTCGAAAAAAAACATGTGTCGCTTCATGGATCTGCTTTGCTCTTGGCGCAAGCACGGTTGATCCGATCCGGGATTCCGTGTGGATTGAATTCGGGTTCAGTCGAGGAGAAACGTTACGCCGCCAGGTACGCGGTGCATGTCGACCGGCTGGCTGCAGCCAAGATCCGCCAACATCAGATGGGCGGCAGCGAAGCGGTGTTCATGCCCGATCCCGAGAGCGGAAGATATGAAGATGGCCTGCATCGAAGATTGGAGAAAGCGGCCCTGCGGTCGCTGTACACGCTGGGCGTCGATGAAGGGGAGGTCATCATTACGGCCCGCCCCGGTCGAAGATACGTAGTGGAGGATGTCCGCATGCCAGCTGACCGCAGCAAAGCCGTAATGAGTGCCAAGGGTCAGCGGTCACGGCGGACGGAAGGGTACCCTGCTAACAACGAAGAAGGCGATGCTTCTCTTGTTTCATCGTTACTCATGGGCATGGATCCGGAGTTTGTCCTGATGAAGGATAACGGAGACATCGTGTTTGCATCCGAATTTATGGAACGCGGCGGGTCGGTCGGAAGCGATGCCGTTCGTTTACGGGGCGAGGTGATTTATCCTATTGCCGAGCTCAGGCCGTCGCCCAAGGCGAATCCGAAGGAATTGCTGCTTGAAATGCAAAAAGCTCTGCGCGAAGCTCATCTCCTGATTCAGGATCGTTCGCTGGCATGGAAGGCAGGCGCCCTGCCTTATGGCGATTTTCCGCTGGGAGGCCATATTCACTTCAGCGGCGTGCCGCTGTCCCTGTCTCTTCTTCAGACCCTGGATAATTATGTGGCTCTGCCGCTGGCGCTTCTCGAAGACCCCAACGGGCGTCTGCGGAGGCCCCGTTACGGTTTCCTTGGGGATTTCCGCAGGCAGCCTTACGGCGGGTTTGAATACCGTACGCTGCCCAGCTTTCTCGTCTCGCCGCTCGTCGCGAAGGTGTCGCTTGGCGTTGCTTACCTGGCTGCCCGCTACAGCGATCGCCTGCCGGGGAGGCCGTTAAACACCGAACGGTATCACCGTGCCTATTACGAAGGCGATAAATCCGTGCTCAAAGAGTGTATTGCAGGCTGGCACAGGGATCTGTCGGCACTGCCGGAGTACCCGGATTTCGCCCGTGAAATCGAACGGGCTGTAGCGCACATGGAGACGGGGCGAACCTGGGATGAGAGCAGGGATATCCGGCCGCTGTGGAATATTCCAACCAAGCCGTGATGCCTTACGGTCAATTTCTGTTATAATGGAGGTCAAGCTAGAAAGGTAATGGAGGTACGTCATGGCTAAATATACGCCGATGATTGAACAATATTTGAAAGTCAAAGAACAAGCGCGCGATGCGTTTCTTTTTTTCCGCTTGGGCGATTTTTACGAAATGTTTTTCGATGACGCGATCCTTGCGTCGAAGGAATTGGAGATTACGCTGACCGGCCGCGAAGGCGGCGGTGCAGAGAAAATACCGATGTGCGGGGTTCCTTATCATTCCGCAGAAGGTTATATCCAACGGTTGATTGAAAAGGGGTACAAAGTCGCCATCTGCGAACAGATGGAGGATGCTTCGGTCACCAAAGGCATGGTGCGGCGGGAAATCGTCAGGGTCGTCACGCCGGGGACCATCATGGACGGCAAGGTCGTTCACGACAAATCGAACAATTACATGGTGTGCGTAACGGAAGCGGGCGGCTTCATGTCCTTATCCGCATGCGATTTGTCCACCGGCGAGCTCTACGTGACGTCGGTGCCTTCATCGGAGGAATGGCTGAGGGACGAGATTGGCATTTATGAGCCTTCCGAAATTATCGGGGATGCATCGCTGCTTGGGATCATCTCATCGCAGGCGCTGCCGGGCAGCCGAAATATCGTATATACGGCCTGGGATCGAAGAGAAGACGCGTTGGTTCGGACCCAATTCGGAGAAGCGGCATGGGCCCGCCTCGAAGAGGAGAGAAGAGCCTGCGTATCCCTGCTCATCTCGTATTTAAGCGAGACGCAGAAACGGTCGCTGGGGCAGCTGACTCAAATCGCTTCCTACGAGCCGGGACAATACATGGTTCTGGATCCGTTCACGAGGCGGAATCTGGAGTTGGTCGAGACGGTTCGTGAACGCTCGAAGAAAGGCTCGCTCCTATGGCTTCTGGATCGTACGGAAACCTCCATGGGAGCCAGACTCCTGCGGCGGAGAATCGATAAACCGCTGCTGTCCCGAAGCCGGATCGAGGAGCGGCTGGAGGCCGTCGAGCATTTGTATAACCAGTACATACTGCGCGAAGATTTGCGGATGGCGCTGAAAGAGATTTACGATTTGGAGCGGCTGGTCGGCCGGATCGCGTTCGGCAGCGCCAACGGACGCGATTTGAATGCGCTCAAGCTGTCATTGAGGCAAATTCCTTCCCTGAAGGAGCTGTGTGCCCAGTCGCCTTCCGAGACGCTGCGGCGCGTGGCAGCGGATACCGATGTTTGCGACGATCTGTGCGAACTGATCGAGAATGCGATTGTGGATGAGCCGCCGGTGTCTGTTCGCGACGGAGGAATCATCAAGCCGGGGTACCACGAACGGCTGGATGAGTTTCGGGAAGCGAGCACCAGCGGCAAACGCTGGATCGCCGAGCTGGAGGCCAAGGAACGTGCCGCTACCGGGATCAAGTCTTTGAAGATCGGTTATAACAAGGTGTTCGGTTATTATATCGAGGTCACCAAATCCAATCTGTCATCCCTGCCGGAAGGCCGCTATGAGCGCAAGCAGACGCTGGCCAACGCGGAGCGTTACGTCACGCCCGAACTGAAGGAGAAAGAAGGACTGATCCTGGAAGCCCAGGAGAAAATGGTGGATCTGGAGTATGCGCTCTTTACCGAGCTGAGGGATAAGCTGAATACCCAAGTGAGCCGGCTGCAGAAACTCGCCGAGCGCATCGCCGAGATTGACGTCTATCAGTCGCTGGCTGCCGTCAGCGCGGAGTACCGGTTCGTCAAGCCGGAGCTGAGCGAGGGCTATGATTATATCGTTGAAGGCGGCCGTCATCCGGTGGTGGAAGCCGTCATGAAGGATTCGTCGTTTATCGCGAACGGAACGGATTTACGCAAGGACGGATCTTCGATCCTGCTCATAACGGGTCCGAATATGGCCGGCAAAAGCACGTACATGCGCCAGGTGGCTCTGTTATCCATTTTGGCGCAGATGGGCTGCTTTGTCCCGGCGGAGCGGGCGGTTATCCCGCTGGTCGACCGGATCTTTACTCGCATCGGCGCCGCCGACGACCTGATCGGCGGTCAGAGCACCTTCATGGTGGAAATGGCGGATATCCAGGTCATGACGGAAAAAGCGACGCCACGCAGCCTGATCATCATTGATGAGCTTGGGCGCGGTACGTCCACGAGTGAAGGCATGGCCATTGCGCAAGCCGTGATTGAATACGTGCATGATCATATCGGCTGCAAGGCTTTGGTATCGACGCATTTCCATGAGCTGGCTCACCTTCAGGAGAGCCTTGGCGGGCTTAAGAATTATTCCATGGCGGTTCAGGAAAGCGGCGACAAGGTGCATTTTCTCCGCAAGCTGATCCCTGGCGCGGCGGACAGCAGCTACGGCATTTATTGTGCCAGACTGGCAGGTTTGCCCGGCAGTATCATTGATCGCGCTTATGGGCTGCTGCAGGGCCTGGAGATGGCTTCCCTGGCCGCAGTGGCATCGGAGCAAGGGGTCGCGGTCCATCGGATGGAGCCTGCGTCCGATGCCTCTTCGGATGTGAGACGCAGCGGTCCGGAAGCTTTGCACGAATTCCGTGAAGAGACGATGCCGTATGCCGGCAGCCTGAACGGAGCAGACCCGAAAGGCGGCGTGGTGCAGCTCTCCATTTTCGGCGAGGAGGAAGTGCCTGAATCCCGGAACGCCAAGATGGGCAAGGATCAGCACTCTTCTCCGCAAGAAGCTGTTCACGATCCTGCTGTTAAGAGCATCATAGATGCCGTCAAAGGTGCCGACGTCATGAACATGACGCCGCTTCAGGCGATGCAGTTCCTGAATGACCTTAAGCTTCAAGCGAAGGATATGTGATGTCTGCATGGGAATGAAAAGGAACGGAGGTAGGAACAATGGGGATTATTCGGATTTTGGACGAGCATATTGCAAACCAGATTGCTGCCGGCGAGGTGGTGGAGCGGCCTGCCTCCGTTGTCAAGGAGCTGGTCGAGAACGCCATTGATGCCGGGAGCACCAAGATCGACGTCTCGGTCGAAGAGGGCGGACTGGACAGCATTCGCGTGACGGATAACGGCGCGGGCATTGATCCGGAGGATTGCGAAACGGCTTTTTATCGCCATGCGACAAGCAAAATTGCCGAGGGCCGCGATCTGTTTCAGATCACCAGCCTTGGTTTCCGGGGGGAAGCCCTGCCGTCCATAGCAGCCGTATCGAAGGTGCGCCTGGTTACCTCCAATGCCCAGGATGGCCGCGGACGGAAGATCGAAATCGAAGGCGGCCATCTGCGAGTGAACGAAGAGACGGCCGCGCCCAGAGGAACGGATTTCCTCGTGAAGGAATTGTTTTACAATACGCCGGCAAGGCTGAAATATATGAAAACGATCCAGACCGAATTAGGGCATATATCCGATTATATGTACCGTTTGGCGCTTTCCCGGCCCGATATCGCTTTTACGCTCCGGCATAATGGGAACTCGCTGCTGCAGACGCTGGGCAACGGCGATGCCCTTCAGGTCATAGCGGCCGTATACGGCACCCAATCGGCCAAAGCCATGCTGCCGTTCGCAGCCGAGAATATGGACTATACGTTAAGCGGGTATATCAGCCGTCCGGACTATACCCGGGCCAACCGGAACGGCATGTCGCTCATCATAAACGGGCGGTATATCCGGAACTACGGGTTAATGCAGGCGATATTGAGAGGTTATCATACGCTGCTGCCGATCAACCGGTTTCCGCTCGTCGTCATTCAACTGTCCATGCATCCTTCGTTGATCGATGTGAATGTGCATCCTTCCAAGCTGGAGGTGCGGTTCAGCAAAGAGCAGGAGCTGTTCGCTTTCGTGGAGGAAGAGGTCCGCAAGGTGATGCAGCAGGAAATCCTCATTCCGCGTCCGGCCAAACAGAATATCGGCAAAAGCGACAATGCGTATATCCAGGAACAGCTGTCATTTCCACAGGCACAAGGGTATGTCGGAGCGGCCCGCGGCGGGCAGGATCGGGATCTTGAGATCCCAGGCAGCGACGAGCGATCCGCGGGAGGAAACACGCCGCTTCCAACGCCGCCTGCAGCGTGGCCCGATAAGCAGACGCTTGCAACGTCCCCAAACGGTATCAAGCGTTCTTACGGGGACGGAACAGCAGAAACAGCCGCAGCTTCGCAGATGCGTGAGACGGCCGCTTCGTCTTCGTATCGGAGCGATTACCGCAATGAGGCCAGGGGAGGTACGGGAATCCCTGCCGTGACGAAGGAGTGGCTGCAGGCCGTTTCAGGGCCGGCTCCCGAAATTCCGCCTTTTCCGGAGCTAACGCTTATCGGCCAGCATCACGGCACCTATCTCATTGCGCAGAATGATACCGGTCTGTATCTGATCGATCAGCATGCCGCGCATGAGCGGATTAACTACGAGTATTACTACGAGCAGTTCGGCAACCCGGCGGACGCATCGCAGGAGCTGCTCCTGCCGATCACGCTGGAATTCACGCCCTCGGAATCGGAGAAGGTAAAGGAACGGCTGCATTGGTTCGAGAAGGTCGGCGTTTATATGGAGTTTTTTGGCGGCCATACCTTCCTGGTCCGTTCGCACCCCTTCTGGTTCCCTAAAGGCGAAGAGAAGGCCATCATCGAAGAGATGGCCGAATGGGTGCTGAATGAGCGCAATATCGATATAGCCAAGCTGAGAGAAACCTCATCGATCATGTGTTCGTGCAAGGCTTCCATCAAAGCCAACCAGAAGCTGACGGAGCAGGAGGCGATGACGTTGATCCAGCGTTTGGGCGCCTGCCGGCAGCCTTACACCTGTCCGCACGGACGACCGATCGTGGTTTCGTTCTCGGCATACGATTTGGAGAAAATGTTTAAACGCGTCATGTAACAGCAAGGAGGACCTTCATGATCATTACAACTGGAGAAGCGGAAGCGCCTGACATCGTCGAGCGCGCCAGACGTTTAGCCCAGGAAACCGGCTGCCGTTACGTCCAGCGCGGCGGCCATTCATTGCGAAAATTAGCCCGCAGGTTCGGGGACGACGACGTACTGGTGGTACTGAACGGACATGTGCGTTTGAGCGGACCTGGCGGCTCTGTCATGGAATTTCACCCGAGCATGGGCTTTGTCCGATTGAAGCGGGTGCTGAACGGAAAACCCGATCCCATGCTGGAGGCATCGGGGATGGAGGAAGGGGACTCCGTGCTGGATTGCACGGCGGGCCTTGGAGCCGACTCCCTGGTATTCTCGGGCAAGGGAGGGGCGAACAGCCGGATCACCGCCCTTGAAAGCTCGCTGCCTTTGTTTGCGCTGCTGAAAGAGGGGCTACGGACCTATGAAAGCCATCTGGAAGCCAGCGATCAGGCGATGCGGCGAATCGAGGTCAGGCACAGCCATCACCTGGATTATTTGAAATCGCTGCCGGACCAAAGCGTCGACATTGTCTATTTTGACCCGATGTTCCGCGAACCGATCACCGACTCGGCTTCCATCAACCCGTTAAGGCATTATGCTAACGGCGAGCCTTTGGATGCGGAAAGCGTGAGGGAAGCGATCAGGGTCGCGCGCAAAACCGTCGTCATGAAGGAAGCGCGGTCCAGCGGAGAATTCGAGCGGCTCGGCTTTGCACTGCCTGAACGGGGAAAATCCAAAATAACGTACGGAGTGATTTCCATTGACAGATGAAACCAAACCGAAGCTGCTGGTTCTCATCGGACCGACAGCGGTAGGCAAAACCAAAATGAGCATTGAAATAGCGAAGGAATTCGGATGTGAGATTATATCCGGCGATTCGATGCAGGTATACAGGGGCATGGATATTGGCACGGCCAAAATTTCCGAGGAGGAAATGGAAGGCGTCCCCCACCATCTCATTGACATTCACGAACCTGATCACCCGTACTCGGTAGCCGAATTTCAAGAGCAATGCCAGCGGCTGATCGCCGAGATCACGGAACGGGGGAAGCTTCCGTTCATCGTTGGCGGAACCGGGCTTTACGTAGAGTCGGTATGCTACGGTTATCAGTTCAGCGAGACCGGAGCGGATGAAGTTTTTCGGGAGGAGCAGTTCCGCTTCGCCAATGAACATGGAGCAGAGGCTCTCCATCAGAAATTGGCAGAAGCCGATTCTGAAACTGCCGAGCGGCTTCACCCTAACGACCTACGCCGGGTCGTTCGTGCTTTGGAAGTATTTCATGTGACCGGCATCCCACTTTCGGCCCAGCTGGCGCCTCAAACCAAGCAGTCTCCCTATGACTTATGCTTGGTCGGTTTGACAATGGACAGGCAAATGCTATATAACCGTATTGAAGAGCGAATTGACCTTATGCTGAGCCAAGGACTTGTTGATGAGGTGGCGGCGCTCATGGACAAAGGGTTCGCTCCGGGGCTTGTATCCATGCAAGGGCTGGGTTACAAGGAAATCGTGTCGTACCTTAAAGGGGAGTTCAGCTACGAGGAGGCCGTCGTGCTGCTTAAGCGCGATACGCGCCGTTTCGCTAAGCGGCAGCTATCTTGGTTTCGCCACATGAAGGACATCGAGTGGGTAGACGTCACCGACTCGGGAAATTTTTCTGCTAACTATCAAAAAATCCGTGCTATAATAGCAGGAAAGTTTCACTGAAATCTTGAATATATTTTCAAAACAATCTAATTGAACCATTGGGGGTACGGCTAATGAACAAGTCCATTAACATCCAAGACACGTTCTTGAACCAACTGCGCAAAGAGAACATTCCGGCCACGGTATACCTTACAAACGGCTTTCAGATCCGTGGAACGATCAAAGCTTTTGACAATTTTACCATCGTGATTGACAGCGACGGCCGTCAGCAAATGGTGTACAAGCATGCTATCTCCACGTTCATGCCGCAGCGTAATGTGTCCCTGATGCAGGATAACAACAGCGAACAATAGATTTTAGAATGGATTCATAGAGAGCAAAAAATCATACCGCCTTTGATTAATTTGAAACTTTTTGGTTTATAATTCGTTTAGCTTATAAGGAGTGCAGAGAGCAACCTGAGAAGGTTGTTCTTTTCTTTCCGAGGCACCACTCGAGAGTCAGAAGGTTTGATCCCGCAAGGGAGTAAGGAGGGGGACAAATGGCTGGAAAAGATAATCAGATGTCTCGGTTGAATAAAAACAAAGACAACTCGAAGACATCCAAAACCACGAAACCGAATGCGAAGAAGAAAAAGGGCAAGGGAAAGCGAATTGCATGGGCGCTGTTTTTCACGGCCGTCATTGCGATCTTCTGCGCGCTTGCAGGTTATTTGTTCATCCTGATCAGCGGAGAAAAGCTGCTGGAACAGAATCAGGATAAATTGACCGCTTACGGTACTTCCAAAGTTTATGACCGCAACGGAACGCTGATGGGCGAGTTGTCCCTGCAGAAGAGCGATCCCGTGAAGTACGAGGATATTCCGGAGAAATTGATACAAGCATTCATTGCAACTGAAGATAAACGGTTCATGGAGCATAACGGCGTGGACATGTGGTCGATCGGCCGTGCAGCCGTCAAGGATATCATGGCCCGGTCCATGGTGGAAGGCGGAAGCACGATCACGCAGCAGCTGGCGAAGAATATATTCCTGACCCGGGACAAAACATTCTTCCGTAAGGCGACTGAAATGTCGATCGCGCTGGCGCTTGAGCGTCAGCACAGCAAACAAGAAATTATCGAGATGTATTTGAACCGGATTAACTTCGGCGGACCTTATTACGGCATCAAAGCCGCATCCGAGCGTTATTTCGGCAAGTCGGATCTGAACAAGCTAGATTTATGGGAAATGGCGACGCTTGCGGCAATGCCGAAAGGGCCGTCCCGCTATAATCCGCTCAAGAATCCCGACCTTTCCAAAGAGCGGCGCGCGGTCGTCCTTACCCTGATGGAACAACAGGGATATATCACGGCCGAAGAGGCAGCGGAAGCCAAGAAGGTGGACTATGCCTATACGCCGCCTGAAAGACAACAGAAGTATACGGCGTTTATCGATTATGTCATGGAAGAGGCCGAAGAGAAGTGGGGCCTTACCGAGGATGACGTTAACATTGGCGGTTATCAGATTTATACCACGATGGACGTGAATGCCCAGACGGCCATGGAAGAGGAATTCAATAATCCGGCCAACTTCGAAGAAAGTCCGGATGACGTGCAGGTTGAAGGCTCCATGGTCATCATTAACCAAGAGACCGGCGGGATCGTCGCCATGGTCGGCGGTCGGGAGTATACGCGCGGCGGGTTCAGCCGGGCTACCGACAGCCGTCGTCAGCCGGGCTCCGCTTTGAAGCCGATTGTATCCTATGCACCGGCGCTCGAATCCGGCAAATTTACGAAGGATTCGAGACTCAGCAACAAGAAGCAGTGTTTCGGCAGCAATTACTGTCCGAATAACCTGCACGGTTACTCGGAGACGATCGGCATGCCGGAAGCGATTCAGCGTTCCGAGAACATCCCGGCCGTATGGCTGTTGAACCAAATCGGCGTGAAAACCGGATTTGATTTCGCCCAAAGTCTCGGCATCAAGATGTCCGAAGGGGATGCGAACCTATCCTTGGCCCTCGGCGGCATGGATACCGGTACGAACACCTTTGAGATGGCTCAAGCTTTCAGCGCTTTTGCCAATGGCGGAGAATTCAAAGAGGCATTTGCGATCAAACAAATTAAAGACAACAAAGGCAAGGTTGTGCATGAGAACAAAGGCAGCAAAGGGAAGCGCGTGATGAGCGAGACGACGGCTTCGCAAATGACGGACATGATGCGCCGCGTCGTAGAGGACGGAACGGGTAAGAATGCCCGGATCAGCCGTCCGGTAGCCGGTAAGACGGGAACCACGCAGAGCGGCTACAAGGGCGTCAGCTCGAACCGCGACGTATGGTTTGTCGGCTATACGCCGGAATTAACGGCAGCTGTATGGATGGGTTACGATAATCCTGACCGCCAGCATCTGCTGAAGCGAAGCAGCTCGATCTCTGCTTCCTTATGGGGCAAAGTGA
Source organism: Priestia sp. BR_2 (assembly GCF_041954005.1). Lineage (NCBI taxonomy): Bacteria > Bacillati > Bacillota > Bacilli > Caryophanales > Bacillaceae > Priestia > Priestia sp. BR_2. Next base: position 37,111 of record NZ_JAVFHM010000185.1, read on the forward strand.
TGGAGAAGGCGGTTCAAGGCTATGAAGCCAAGAATTTCCCGAATGTCGAGCCGGTACAGCCGCCTGTAGAAGAACCGGCATTAAGCGCAGTCAGCGGTTTGACGGGCTCTTATAACGGGGAGACCCAGACCGTATCACTGAGCTGGAATCCGGTTCAAGGCAATGTTCAGTACCGCATATACCGTAAGGAAACGTCCGAGTCCGAATACACGCGCATCCTCGATTCTTTGGGTGGAACCTCCATTGAGGATATGAGTGCGATGGAAGGATTGACATACGATTATTACGTAACGGCCTTCGATCCATCAACCGGCGATGAATCGGAACCTTCGAACATTTTGCAGATCGTGGCTGTTTCCGAGGAATTGCCGCCTGAAGAGCTGGAACCCGATCCGGGAGACACTCAAGAACCGCCACCGGTGGATAATGGTGAGAACGGGGAAGGAAACGAGATGCCGGGTAATGAGAATGGTAACGGCAATGGGAATGGCAACGGCAACGGCAACGGTTCGGGCGAACCGGGCAATGGCAATGGCAATGGCAATGGCGAAGGCCATGGGAATGGAAACGGCAACGGAAACGGAACGACTCCGCCTGACAATGGAAACGGATCTGGGAATGGTCAGGATGGCCAAAATCCCGGCGACGGAACGGATGGCTCAGGAGATGGAACGAGCTCCGGTGACGGTGGCACGGGAGGAACCGACACGGATAGCGGCAATATCCCTACGGTTCCGGGAACGATCGTGGATCCGTCGGATCCGGCGAACGCGCCTGACCAGTCCCAAGACAGCCCATAATAAATTCGGAAGCCTCCGCATGTTTGCGGAGGCTTCTTTGTTTTGAGTGTGTTACCCAAATGTGGTAAGCTGGGAATACGAATGGGGAGGAAAAGTTCCATGAAACGTAAATTCGGAGATCGGGCGAATTGGCGCCGTATCACGCGCCGGCACTTCACTTCCCGGTATGTGGAATGTGAGCAATTTACAGGGTATCTCACGTTATATACCATCTATGGCCTGAAAGAACCGTTGTGGAAGACGTATGGCCGTCATACTTACCGAATCGCGGACAAAGGCTATTCATGGCTGCAGTATTATCCCAAGGACAGCCATTACATCGTTACGGCCATGTTTGACGACAAGCGAAATATTGTTCAATGGTATATCGATATTTGCAAGAAACAGGGTGTAACCGATCAGGGCGTTCCATGGTTTGACGATCTATACCTGGACGTTGTGGTCGTCAAGAATGGCGAAGTGTTCTTGCTGGATGAAGATGAGCTTGAGGATGCCCTGCGCCGGAATGATATTACCCGGGATGATTACAGGCTTGCCAAGGTGACTGCTCGGAACCTGCTTCGGGCCATCGACGCACATGAATTTCCTTACTTTATGATGTCACTGAAGCATCGCGACCAGTTATTTCATAACGGAGAGTTCAGGAGGAAGAAATAATGCGTCAGGAAATACATAAAGGCCTGCCGACCGCAGGCACAAGAAAGAGAGCGTGGTATCGGCGAGGGATCTATACCTTGCTCTCGCTCGTAGTTCTCGGAGTTTTATGGTCAGGTTATGCGTATTGGAAAATCGAAAGCGCCGTCAGCAGACCGGCGGAGAAAGCGGACGTCGGCATCATTTTGGGCGCCTCCATGTGGGGGGATCAACCAAGTCCCGGCCTTCGCGAACGTCTTGAGCATGCGCTGGTTGAGTATAATGCCGGTCGATTTGATACCTTCATTGTTACAGGCGGTCTGGATAAACCCGACTACAATTATACCGAAGCCGAGGGGATGAGAAACTTCCTGGTCGAGGCAGGGGTGCCCGAAGAACGAATCTTCCTTGAGAACGAAGCTACGAGCACTTACGAGAATTTGCTATACAGCCAAGCGATCATGGAGGAGCACGGGTGGAACACCGCTATCATTGTAACCCATGATTACCACGGGACGAGGGCCATGGAGGTCGCAACAGCCCTTGGCTACGATCAACCCTCGATGTCGCTGACGGAATCTACCGTTCTGCCCATGGCCAAGCACAAGTCCCGGGAAGTGCTGGCTTATACGAAATGGACGGCGGATCGGCTGTTGATCGCCATGGGTGTCCTATGAGGACGAAACTTCTAATAAGCAGGCTGTAAATAGAATACATTGGAATAGATAGTCAGCCCTTTGGATAAAGAGGTGAGGAGCAATGAACGGGCGTGTAACGGCCGCTAACGGCCGATCTGAAGGACGGCCATCCCGGCAGATAAATGTCGTGCTCCGCAGCGCGGAACCCCCACTCATCAGCAGTGCGGTTCCGGAACGCGAACCGGCCCCTTCGCCGAACCCTGTTTCCCAGCACAGTCTATTCCAGGAAATACAAAAAGAGCTGGATCAACTGGTAGGTCTCGAACAGATCAAAGACCTGGTGTTTGAAATCTATGCTCTGCTTCAAGTAGCCCAGATGCGTTCGGAAGCAGGCTTATTAAGCGGCGGTCATGTATACCATATGATTTTCAAAGGAAATCCCGGTACGGGCAAAACGACGGTCGCCCGCATCGTGGCGAAGCTGTTTCAGAAGATGGGCGTGCTGAATAAGGGTCATCTGGTCGAAGTGGAGCGGGCGGACCTCGTAGGCGAATATATCGGCCACACGGCACAAAAGACCAGGGAACTGGTCAAGAAGGCGTTGGGTGGCATTTTGTTCATCGACGAGGCCTACAGCCTCGCGCGCGGAGGCGAGAAGGATTTTGGCAAGGAAGCGATCGATACGCTTGTCAAAGCCATGGAGGATCATAAAAACCAGTTCATTCTTATTCTGGCGGGTTACAGCGACGAGATCGATTTTTTTATGGATTCGAATCCCGGTCTCTATTCCCGTTTTCCGATCCAGATGGACTTCCCCGATTACAATCTGGATCAACTAATCCAGATTTCGGAGCTGATGGCGAAGGAGAGGGATTATATCTTGATGCCGCAGTCGCTGAGCAAGCTCAAGGAACACCTGCAGATGGAGAAGGATCACGGACTACACGCCTTCAGTAATGCACGTTATGTAAGGAATGTCATCGAGAAATCGATAAGGAATCAATCGGTTCGGCTGCTGAATCAGTACGTAACCGGAAATCCCGGCAAGCTGGAGCTTATGACCCTGCGGCCGGAGGACTTTAAGTTAAACGGAAAATTACAATGATTTTAAGCTTGTCTTCGAACATAATGAAGGGGTAACGCTGCTTTCTTTGGATCATAATGTTTATTGCAGGCAGCAGCGGTTAGTTAAATTAGGAGACGTATCGTTAGAAGGAGTTGGCTATATGACAAATATAACGCATGATACCCGGACAGAGATCGAAGATAAGGCCGTTCTGGTCAGTTTGGTAACGGATGCGGTTAAACGCACCGGGATTAATCCGGAACACTCGCTGCAGGAGCTGGTTCAGCTGGCCGAAACCGCTGGAGTAGAGGTGCTGGATGTCATTACGCAAAATAGGGAAGTGCCGGATTCCAAATGGTTCATCGGCAAAGGGAAAGTCGAAGAGCTGCGCATGGCGATTGATGGCTTAGGGGCAACCACGGCCATATTCGACCAGGAATTATCGGGGGCGCAGGTTCGAAATCTGGAAGAATCGCTTGATGTCAAGATTATCGACCGGACTCAATTGATTCTGGATATTTTCGCGCAGCGGGCGAAAACGCGTGAGGGAATTATCCAGGTGGAGCTGGCCCAGCTTACGTACCTGCTCCCGAGGTTGTCGGGACATGGCAAAAATCTGTCCAGGCTCGGAGCGGGAATCGGGACGCGCGGACCGGGGGAGAGCAAGCTCGAAACCGACCGCAGGCATATTCGCGACAGAATCAGCGATCTGAAGCGGCAGTTGGATGAAGTCACCCGGCATCGGACGCTCCATCGGGAACGCCGGAAGAAGAGCGGGGCCGTGCAGGTTGCGCTTGTCGGTTACACCAATGCCGGCAAATCGACTTTGTTGAATCGGTTAACGGCCGCAGACGTTTATATCGAAAATCAATTGTTTGCGACGCTGGATCCCACTTCGCGCGTGCTGGAGCTGCCAAGCGGCAAAGAAGTCGTGCTTACGGATACCGTAGGATTCATACAGAATCTTCCCCATGATCTGGTGGCTGCGTTCCGTGCGACGCTGGAAGAAGCAAACGAAGCCGATCTGATCCTTCATGTCGTGGATGCTTCTTCACCTATGCGGGACGAACAGATGGCGGTGGTTCAGTCCATTCTTCAGGATTTGGGTGCCGCCGATAAACCTCAAATCGTCCTGTTTAACAAAAAGGATGCATGTGAGCCGGGCCAGCTGGAAATGCTGCCGACGGGTGAAGGGCAATTAAAGATCAGCGCTTACGTTGATCAGGACTTGGAATCGGTGCGCGAAGCGATTCAGGACCGGCTCTCCGGGGGCAACGTCACGTTCCGGATTCCGGCCGACCGCGGCGATTTGAACTCGGTAGTATACCGGGTCGGAGACGTGCTGGAGCAGTCTTTTGACGAGAATGATATCCTCTATGAGGTCCGGATCAATAAAGCGGATTATGAAAAGATGGGTTATTTGCTTCATGAGTACGTTCAGAATGGATCTTAAGCATAGGAGTAAAAGCGCATAAGCCCCTGTTCAGGGGCTTATATTGCGTGTTCGGGGCGGTTTGAAACGTTGATGAGTTCTATGTAACAATAATATGTGTTAAGATGTGAGACATCATGTGTATAAGAGGAGAGAGCAGTTCGTCATGGCAAGATTTTCGCAAGATATACTTGAATTGAGCAGTGAGATTGAGTCCAAAATCAGTCGGCGTATACGGGAGATTGACACCATTGTTGATTTTAATCAGTGGAAGGTCATTGATGCTTTCCAGAAGTTTCAGGTGAGTGATTTCCATTTTGCGGGTTCCACCGGCTATGCCTATAATGATCGTGGCCGTGAAGTGCTGGATGAAGTTTACGCTGACGTATTCAGAGCCGAATCGGCCCTGGTCCGGCCCCATTTTGCTTCGGGAACCCATACGATCTCGACGGCTTTGTTTGGTGTATTACGACCGGGAGATGAGCTGCTTTATATTACAGGGCGTCCCTACGACACGCTGCATAAAGTCATTGGCGAGCCCGGGGACGGCACCGGATCGCTGCGCGATTTCGGTATCGGCTATCGTGAGGTGGCCCTGACAGAACAAGGGGACATTGATTGGGAGCGGGTCGAGAGTGCCATCGCGCCTTCGACGAAAGTTATCGGTATCCAGCGTTCCCGGGGATATGATTGGCGGTCTTCGTTTACCGTTGCCCAGATTGGCGAGATGGTAAGCCGTATACGGTCCATTCGCGAGGATGTAATCGTGTTTGTGGATAACTGCTACGGTGAGTTTACGGAGCGTCTGGAACCGACGGCGGTCGGCGTTGATCTGATGGCGGGTTCCCTAATCAAAAATCCTGGCGGCGGCATTGCCGAAACCGGCGGCTACATATGCGGCAAAGCAGCCTATGTCGAGCAGGCGGCGTATCGGTTGACTGCACCCGGAATCGGACGTGAAGTCGGGGCTATGCTGGGAACAACCCGAGGAATCTATCAGGGCTTATTCCTGGCACCTTCCACCGTCGGGCAAGCCATCAAGGGAAGCGTCTATGCTGCTGCGATGTTTGAAGCCGTGGGATTTACGACCAAGCCGGGCTGGCAGGATGAGCGTACCGATTTGATCCAGGCGGTATCTTTTAGCGGAGCGGAACATCTGATCGCTTTTGTACAAGGGATTCAACGGGCCGCTGCCGTGGACAGCCATGTGGTTCCCGAGCCTTGGGATATGCCGGGATATGAGCATCCGGTGATCATGGCGGCAGGCACGTTCATTCAGGGAGGAAGCCTGGAATTGTCCGCGGATGCGCCTATCCGTTCACCCTATATCGGCTACATGCAGGGTGGTTTGACTTATTCTCATGTTAAATATGGGGTACTTATGGCACTCCAAAGCATGAAAGATCGTAAACTATTGTAAGTTATCCTTACATGCGGTTGACGTGGCTGATCAGGAAATGTACAATAGGATCAGAATAACCACTTGGAAGGTTGATGAGATATGGGTGATGAGATTCGGAGGAATATGGCGTTATTTCCGATAGGCATTGTTATGAAGCTTACGGATCTATCTGCCAGACAAATTCGCTATTATGAGCAGCATAATTTAATTGTCCCAGCCCGTACGTCGGGCAACCAACGCCTGTTTTCCTTCAATGATGTGGAGCGACTGCTAGAGATTAAGGCTTTGATTGAAAAAGGCGTGAACATTGCCGGTATTAAGCAAGTCATGAACCCGGTCACGAAAGAGTCTGAAGAGGCTACCGTCATTACGCCGGATACGGAGAACAGACGCCGTGAGATGTCGGAATCGCAGCTGCGCCGTTTGCTGAAGCAGGAATTGATTACCGCTAAAAGACCGGGTCAGGTTTCATTGATTCAAGGGGAATTATCCCGGTTTTTTAATAAATAAGGATTGCCATGCTGTCATTCTTCATGGAGTCTAGTTTTTTATTTAAAAAGGAGAGGATAAAGTGAGTTATACCAGAGAGGACATTCTACGCATTGCCAAAGAAGAAAATGTTCGATTTATCCGCTTGCAATTTACAGATTTGCTGGGAACGATCAAAAACGTTGAAATTCCGGTAAGCCAGCTGCCTAAAGCGCTTGATAATAAAATGATGTTTGACGGTTCTTCCATCGAAGGGTATGTGCGTATCGAGGAATCCGATATGTACCTGTACCCGGATCTGGATACCTTCATGATCTTCCCTTGGGTATCCGAGGATCGCGTCGCACGTCTGATCTGTGATGTTTACATGCCGGACGGCACCCCGTTTGCGGGAGATCCGCGCGGCATTCTGAAGAGAGCACTGAAGGAAGCCGAAGAGATGGGCTTCACTTCCATGAATGTCGGTCCGGAGCCGGAATTCTTCCTGTTCAAAACCGACGAAAAAGGTAATCCGACAATGGAGCTGAATGACCAAGGCGGATACTTTGACCTGGCGCCTACGGATCTCGGCGAGAACTGCCGCCGTGACATCGTGCTGACGCTGGAAGAGATGGGCTTCGAAATCGAAGCTTCTCACCATGAGGTTGCGCCTGGCCAGCACGAAATCGACTTCAAGTACGCAGATGCGATCAAAGCGGCTGACCAGATTCAAACCTTTAAATTGGTTGTTAAGACGATCGCTCGTCAGCATGGGCTGATTGCAACGTTTATGCCAAAACCGCTATTCGGCGTAAACGGCTCCGGCATGCACTGCAACCAATCGCTCTTCAAAGGCGGCGAGAACGCGTTCGTCGATGAGAGCGACGAGCTTGGCCTGAGCGTAACGGCTCGGAACTATATGGCGGGTATTCTTAAGCATGCACGCGCGTTTGCTGCGATCACGAACCCGACGGTGAACTCGTACAAGCGTCTCGTGCCTGGTTACGAAGCACCTTGCTACGTGGCATGGTCTGCAAGTAACCGCAGCCCGATGATTCGTATTCCAGCATCCCGCGGTCTGAGCACGCGCATCGAAGTGCGTAACCCGGATCCGGCTGCGAATCCGTATCTGGCTCTGGCTGTCATGCTGAAAGCTGGCTTGGACGGCGTTAAGCGTGAGCTGTCGCTTCCGGCACCGATCGACCGCAACATCTACGTGATGACGGAAGAAGAGCGCATCGAGGAAGGCATCCCAAGCTTGCCGGCAAACCTGAAGGAAGCGCTCAACGAATTGATCCGCAGCGAAGTCATTTCCGATGCACTCGGTGACCATGCGCTGGCTCACTTCTACGAGCTGAAAGAGATCGAATGGGATATGTACAGAACGCAAGTTCACCAATGGGAACGCGATCAGTACATTACGATGTATTAATAGAGGAATCCCCGCTGCCAAGTGGCAACGGGGATTTTTTTGTCTAAACCGTAAGTACGTTTTTAGCTTACGTGTTTGAACAACTCAGGTATTATAACTTTTAGTCGTTAAGGTCTTTAAGACGACACTCCATTGTTTTTATGTGATTGAATTCATCCATGAAGTCACTTACAATATTACTTGAATTCCAATATATAGGAGGTTCGGGTGATGAAAAAGAAATATATTCTATTACTCTCAGTTGCAACGATGTTAGGAGGAATGACAATAGGGGTAGGAGCTGCTCCTGCACTAGAAAAAATAAGTGCAAATTTAAACTGGGGAATTAAATATGAGGTTAATGGTGAAGATTGGGTTCCAAAAGATCAATCAGGAAAAAGACTTGCAACAATTACATACAACAACTCAAATTATATCCCTGTAAAAGCGATCTCCGAGGCACTTGGCTCGGTCGTTGAATATGATAGCAAGAATCAAAAAATTATTATCGGAGAAAAACCAGATACAACAATTATAACCAAAGAAGGAATCAAAATTAATAGCACTTCCTTTACCACAAGTGATAAGCAGTACACCGAACATAATGGAAAAGATTACGGCTCAGGTATCGTAATGAGAGAAATTAATAATTCTGAAAAAACGATCATTCTTGAACCAAAAGGAAAATATAAAGTACTAGATCTTTCATTGTTACCGATTAATATCCGTAATGATATCTCAGTAACGATATATAATGGCAAGACAAAGATAAAAGAACTTATGCTGTCGCCTAAAGATATTGGACAGCATATCGTTATTGATATTGAAGATGCAAATCAAATTGAAGTAAATGTGAAATTTCAGAAAGATATAATAGGAGATGACACTATATTCCTGACAGGTACATATAAATAATTCTTTTACAGAATCAGTTCAGTCACGCACTAATATTAGTCCATAAAGAATCTTCCCTTACCTACGGGAGATTCTTTTTTATTTTACGAAAAAAGGAACCTTTGCTCGCTTCCATGACTCTAATTAGATGAGGTGAATCGGTTGGAGCTCGAATACTTAAAGCAGATGACGGTCATGGACAGCCAGACGCTGGATAAAATCATGAATGAATATGGAAACGATGTGTGGAATTATGCGTATTTTTTGACCAAACAGCATGCCTTGGCAGACGATATTGCACAAGAAGCCTTTATTAAGGCTTATTACGGCATACATACCTTTCGCGGTCAGGCGACGCTGAAAACGTGGCTGCTTACGATCACGCGACATACGGCGTTTCGGTACAAACAGGCTTTTTTCTTTCGGAAAGTCATCCTTAAAGACAAGCTTACCGCCAGTTCGTCAAGCCGGTCAGCAGAAGCGGAATATTGGGACGAGCAGTATACGGATGAAATATGGGCAATGATTATGACTTTGCCGAGCAAGCTTAGGGAAGTATTGGTCCTGGACCTATACTATGAAATGCCGATGCATGAGATTGCGAAGCTGCTTCATATTGCGATAGGCACTGTAAAATCCAGATTGCATCGGGCCAGGAAAAAAGTACAAAAACTAATGAAGGAGAAGAACGATGAGTGAGGATAAACCAGACTGGTACAACCGTGCTAAAAAAGCTCCTTTTTCAAATGAAAAGTTCACGTCCGAAATGAAAAAAAACGTGCATAGGTCCGTGATTTTCACCGACAGCAAACCTGAACGTCGAAAGTACTTACAAGTTGGATTGGCTGGCGGGTGCATGCTTCTGATTATTTTAATTGCCTTTCAATTGCCTTATGGCGGGGACGAACAACAGAAAGCAGGGACTATGCCCCCTACTAAGGAGGAGACAATCCGGGCACAAGGCGTAACGGATGAAGGACGGTTAAACGTTATTGCAGTTGGACAGGAAAAAATAACGACATTGGGTGCACCGAGCTGCTTCGGTATCGAAACGGATCGGTCGTTTACCGGAAACTACAGCGTGCAGTATAGCACTAACCAAGTTACAAATGAAGTCACTACGCTGGAGGGGCTTACATTTATTCAACCGACATCTGCTCCGGTTGATATGATTCGCCTGCCGTTTCAAGATGCCGATGTATTTATACTCGCACCGCAATATAGGGACTGTCATGGCATACAAATCTATTCGTTCGCCGTAGAGCATGAAACGGGTAATGCCGTGCAGCTTCGATTTCAGGATGAGTCCTTGGTATCCTACTTTTCGTATTATAGACCAGGTACGACTCCCGAGGTGAAGGAGAATAAGCTTGTTCTGCAGTCTACGGAGGGACCGGGAGGCGAAGGTTCGCCGGAATATAAACCTAAGCGGATGTATCGACTGGATCTTAAGCAAGGCGTAATGGTGTTGGCAAACTAGTCAGGATTATCTTCCATTGTCTATATACAAAAAGCGAAGAGGTTACCATCCAAATAAGGAAGGTAACCTCTTATTCATAATTCTACGGAATTAGTGTACGTCCCTGAAGAGACCGATCACTTTCCCGAGAATCGTAACATGGTTCAAGCGCAGCGGCTCATAGGTAGGATTCTCCGGCTGCAATCGTACATGATCCTTCTCCTTATAGAAGGTCTTCACGGTTGCTTCATCTTCTTCTGTCATTGCTACGACAATGTCACCATTGTCCGCGGTTTGCTGCTGGCGAACGATGACGTAGTCACCGCTGTGAATGCCGGCTTCAATCATACTGTCGCCGACTACGGACAACATGAACACCTTATCGTCGCCCACGTAATGCTGCGGGAGCGGGAAATAGTCTTCAATGTTCTCCATGGCCGTAATCGGCACGCCTGCTGTGACTTTCCCGACGACAGGCACTCTGGCAATGGTGTGCGTAAACAGATTCGCGCTCTCGGATTCTTCTTGGCCAAGCAGCTCGATCGCTCTTGGTTTCGTAGGGTCACGGCGGATCAGGCCTTTCTTCTCCAAACGGTCCAGATGACCATGGACCGTAGAACTGGAAGCTAGTCCGACAGCCTCGCCGATTTCCCGGACAGAAGGCGGGTAACCCTTGCTACGAACTTCGTTGCGGATAAACTCTAAGATCGCCAGCTGGCGGCTGGAAATTTTCGACATGCCGTATCAACCCCATTTAGTAACGTTTGGGAAAATTATAACATAGAACTACCGTTCGTACAAACATAAGTTCTAAAATAAAAATAGAACAAATGTTCTTTTGGGTATTGAATCAAACAAGTGTTCGTGTTAAGATGAATCCATAAGAGAACACTTGTTTGGGAGATGATGATTCCATGTTGAAATACAGTACATACCGCAGCATTTATGAGAACGTTCCGGTGGTAACAGAACAATCATCGAAGACTTTGGGCATTTACTTGAAATCGAAGATAGCTTCGATCCCTTTGAATAAACTGTTGTTCACCCTGCTAATTGTGGCCATCTTTTGGACAGGTGCATATTCCGTTTTTGCCGGTGGGACAGAGAAGCCGACTGGAGAGAAGCAGGTGATCGTTCAATATGGCGATAGCTTGTGGCGAATTGCTTCCCTTCACAAACCTGCGGATATGGATACACGCGTATATCTGGATAGCATACGAAGAATGAACGGATTGAAGGGTCCGGACATACAGGCTGGGGAAGTGCTGTCATTGCCGGTTTGGTGATTTGACGTTGCTTCTAACCAATTGGCATTCATACTCCATATAATCATCACATACTACTGGTTACTTCCTGTTTAATTACACATCATATTCTGCTTGTCAGATTGAATCATTTACGCGTAATAGCGCGTTTACAATAGATAACTATAGATTACCTCCCCATAGACGGTATTCGTTTATGCGCATCATATGTTCCTATTTGTTCTTAGAAGAGTTTGCAAGGGCTCAGTTGCCTTGACAAGCTCTTTTTCACATGTTTAAGTTATACATGATATCGAAATTGGAGGAGAAGTCATGGACATCGATACTTTGGTAGAACGCATCAATGTATTAGCAAGAAAGAAGAAGAATGAAGGGTTGACCGAGGAGGAGCTCAAAGAACGGGCCGAGCTTCGGGAAATATACCTTAACAATATTCGCAGTAACTTTAGACAACAGCTGGAATCGATTGAATGGGTTGATGAAAACGAACAAAAAGGCGGCCCGCGATTAAAGCACTAGTCGATAACCGTTCAAGGATATATATTCAGAGGATCCGCGAACAGATCGAAGGATAGCATAATAATACTTGGGGTACCGGTCATTCGGATAATCGATTACGGTTACCCCAAGTTTATATGGTTTATAAACATTTTGATTATGAGTTCAGGGGGAACCAAATGTCACGTTCATGGGAAAGAAAAGTCAGCAAAAATATGTCGCAACTTAACAAACAGCGCAAAAAGCAGGGATTGACCTCGTATCAAGGGTCTGCGATTAATGATAAGCATGACGTGTTTAAGGGACGTAAGTATGTACTTCCGTTAGTGCTTGTTGCATTGGCCGGTTTGTATGCGCTTCTCGGAACGGCAACTTCACAGGCAGCCGGCGGAAGCAATGATGTATTGAATTGGGTTGGCGTCAGCTTGTATATCCTGTTGGCGCTCATGATATTTCTCCGCAAGCCTTATTTGAAGATTGAGCGGGCTTCCGTGTCGACCATGAAGTTCAACCGGGAACGCCGTCTGGCCGTATCGGATATCGAGAAGATCAAATTGGCTTCGGGTTCCGTCGTGATCCAAGGCAAGGGAAAAGCAGGCAACTGGGTGTTCTCACGAATGATGAATCTTTACGATACCAAAGCCATGGGCGAAAGATTGGAAGAGTTTGCAAAGACTCATCAAATTCCAGTGGAGCACAACTAACCCGATTGAGTAGATCACAATGTATATGAGGAGTGGGAGAGAAATGCCGATTGCTGCGGTTTTGTTTGATTTGGACGATACGTTGTTGTGGGATGAACGCAGTGTAGAAGAAGCGTTTGAAGTGACATGCCAAGCCGGAGCGGCGGAAACCGGCGTTGATGCCGGCGCGCTTTTGGCCGCGGTGCGTGAAGAAGCAAGAGCATTGTATGAATCCTATGATACTTTTGCTTTTACCAAAATGATCGGGATCAATCCGTTTGAAGGCTTGTGGGCTAATTTTACGGCTGGATCCCAGCCCGAATTCCGAAAGCTGCAAGAATTGGCTCCCGTATACCGCAAGGAATCCTGGCGTCGCGGACTTCATCGCCTTGGCGTTGATAATGAAGCGTTGGCTGAGACGTTGGCAACGCAATTTGCTGCGGAACGCAGAACAAGACCTTACGTATATGAAGAAACCTTTGAAGTGCTGAAGGAATTGCAGGGTAACGTGAAGCTGCTGCTTCTAACGAACGGAAGTCCGGATTTGCAGCAGGAGAAGCTTGATGGCGTTCCGGAACTGGTCCCTTATTTTGACCACATTATTATCTCGGGTGATTTCGGCAAAGGCAAGCCGGATGTTTCCATATTCAAGCATGCGCTTGATCTGTTAGGCGTCGAGGCGGATCAGGCCGTGATGGTGGGAGATAAGCTGACCACAGATATTAAAGGCGGCAATGCCGCAGGACTGCATACGGTTTGGATCAATCGGGTAGACCGGCCTCATGATCCGGCCATTCAGCCGAAGTTTGAGATCAAACATTTATCCGAGCTGCATGCTATTGTGGCGTCCTTATAAATGACGTGATCAAGAGTTCACGACTATTCTACAAGATCTATTAGCGAGATATATTAGCGTACATAGGAACAGTCCTGGCAGCAGCTGATGCGATTCGGGGCTGTTTTTTTATTGGTTGCCAAGTTTGAAAGGAAAGAGGCTGTTGGCAGTGACAAACGTCACACAATTGTAAGCTGCATGAGATAGAAGTTAAAGAATAATGCGATATAATGAATTAGGAAAATGACGCTGTTTGGAATGGACCATTACGTGAATAAATCATACATAGCATGAATTCGTAAAAGAGGTGGTTGGATGACCAGGAAAAAGATGGCCTTTATTGCAGCCATGGTGTTGATGGCGGTTGCGCTTGCCGCATGCAATGACAGCAAGGCGGCGCCCAGTGATGATGTGATGGCGGAGCCGATTATCGTAGAGCTCTCTCTGACGCCAGAGAGCATTAAGGCAGGCGAGAAAGTGTTGATCGAAGCGAAGGTAACACAAGCAGGCAGCCCGGTCGAAGATGCAAACGACGTGGAATTCGAAGTGACGCTGGAAGGCGGAGGCGTTCAGGCAAAGGTTCCGGTTAAACATGATCAAGGCGGGGTCTACAAAATGGAGAAAACCTTCGAGGAAGCAGGAACCTATCGCATCGTTTCCCATGTCACGGCTAGAGGGCAGCACTCCATGCCGCTGAAGGAATTGACGGTAACCGAGTAATACACCATACACAGCCAATAAATAAGGCAGCGCATCCATCCGTTGGGCGGATCATGCGCTGCCTTATTCCATTTTCCTATTCAGTCAACCGCTTAAGGCTTATTGGAATTGGGGATCTTCTACCGGAGTAGCTACCCAGCCGTTCTCTTCAATAAAGAGACGAACCGCGATGATCTGCTTGTTCTCCATCAGCGTGAAGAAATGAGGCGTGTTTTCCGGTACGGAGATAACGTCGCCCGGCTCAAGCTCTACGTTAAAGTATCCGACATCGTCGGAGCCTTTAATAATGAAGATCCCTTTGCCGCCAACGATCGCACGGATTTCGTCTTCCGAGTGGGTGTGAACTTCTTCGAATTTTTTAAGCAGGTCCTCTATATTGGGCGTGGACTCGGAAAGCGTGATGACATCCCAGATTTTGTAGCCGCGTCTTGCAGCCAGGTCGCGAATTTCTTCGTCAAAAGTGTCCAAAATGCGCTGCTTATCTTCATCACTCAGCTTGAAATTTTCTTGAAGATCTGCCGGGAGTTTATCCATATTCCAATGCTCATAAACAACCTCTTGGTTATTCAGGAATTCCCGAACATTTTCTTCCCCAGTAATGCGTTCGTTCGTGTTGCGAATCACGATTTCTGCCATAGCTTTAACCCTCTTTCTCCCGTTGGATTAATATGTATTATAGCCCCCCTCACCGCATTTGTCATCTGCAAATGTTGATTTGTACCGATAGCTGCGCAATATTTCGACTTTTCTATTGAAAAGTATTCTGATACACTAAGATTTAACGTTTTCGGGGGAGGTTTATGAGTTGAACAAGCCTAGCTTACAAGAAGTGCTTAAAGAACGAATATTAATTCTTGACGGTGCCATGGGCACGATGATCCAGCAAGAGGACCTCTCGGCTGAAGATTTTGGCGGCCCGGAGCTGGATGGCTGCAATGAAATGCTGGTCATTCATCGGCCCGACATCATTCAAAAAATACATGAACAATATCTTGAAGCAGGTGCCGACCTGATTGAAACCAATACATTTGGCGCAACCTCCGTTGTGCTTGCTGAATACGATATACCTGAACTTGCCCGGGAAATCAACCTGAAAGCGGCTCATCTGGCCCGCGCTGCAGTTGAGAAATATTCCACGCCAGACAGCCCGCGATATGTCGTGGGTGCGATGGGTCCGACAACCAAGACGCTGTCGGTTACCGGCGGCGTGACCTTCGCCGAATTGATCGAGAGTTACGAGGAGCAAGCCGTAGCCTTGATTGAAGGCGGCGTGGATGCCCTATTGCTCGAGACGTCGCAGGATACGCTCAATGTGAAAGCAGGGAGCATTGGGATTCGACAAGCGTTTGATAAGACAGGCGTCACCCTTCCCATCATGATATCCGGCACAATCGAACCGATGGGAACAACGCTTGCGGGGCAGAACATCGAGGCGTTTTACATTTCTTTGGAACACTTGAATCCGGTATCCATCGGCCTGAACTGTGCAACGGGTCCGGAGTTCATGCGCGACCATATCCGTTCCTTATCCGAAATGTCGAGAAGCGCGATCAGCTGTTATCCGAATGCGGGTCTGCCTGACGAGAATGGTCAATACCATGAATCTCCTGAATCGCTTGCCCAAAAGATGGGGGCTTTTGCTGAAAAAGGTTGGCTTAACATCGCTGGGGGATGCTGCGGTACGACACCTGACCACATCCGGGCGTTAAAACAAACGATGGATGGCTTCACCCCACGTCCGCTTGAGGGCGGGCACTTGCCGGCATTGTCCGGCATCGAGCCGGTATATATCGAGCAGGAAAACCGCCCGTATATGGTGGGCGAAAGAACAAACGTTTTAGGTTCGCGCAAATTTAAGCGTTTGATCGTGGAAGGAAAATATGAGGAAGCTTCCGAGATCGCTCGTGCTCAAGTCAAGAATGGCGCCCATGTCATTGATGTATGCGTACAGGATCCGGATCGCGAAGAAGCTGAGGATATGATCCAATTCCTGGAGCTGGTGGTCAAAAAGGTGAAGGTGCCGCTGATGATCGACACAACCGATCCGGCAGTCATTGACTTGGCCCTGCAATATTCGCAAGGGAAAGCGATCATTAACTCCATTAACCTTGAAGACGGCGAGGAGAAATTTGAGCATGTGACTCCGTTGGTGCACAAATACGGCGCTGCGGTCGTCGTAGGGACCATCGATGAGAGCGGTCAAGCGATTCATCGCGACGACAAGCTCAAGGTGGCGCAGCGGTCTTATGATCTCTTGGTGAACAAATACGGCATTTCGCCTGAGGATATTATTTTCGACACGCTTGTGTTCCCTGTAGGTACGGGTGACGAGCAGTACATCGGATCAGCCAAGGAAACGATAGAGGGCATTCGCATGATAAAAGAAGCCATGCCCAAAGTGCATACGATCCTCGGCATCAGCAACGTTTCCTTCGGATTGCCGGAAGCGGGCCGTGAAGTGCTGAACTCCGTGTATCTGTACGAATGCACGAAGGCCGGATTGGACTACGCAATCGTGAACACGGAAAAGCTCGAGCGCTATGCCTCCATTCCGGAGGAAGAGCGGCGTCTGGCGGAGGATCTGATTTATCGAACCAATGATGAGACGCTGGCGGCATTCGTCGCCGCGTTCCGGGATAAAAAGGTAGAGAAGAAGGTAAAGGTATCCAATCTGACGCTGGAAGAAAGACTTGCCTCTTATGTGGTGGAAGGCTCCAAGGAAGGCCTGATTCCGGATTTGGATGAAGCCTTGACCAAATACGGCGCGCTGGAGATCATTAATGGCCCGCTAATGGCAGGGATGACCGAGGTTGGCCGCTTGTTTAACAACAACGAGCTCATTGTGGCTGAGGTGCTGCAAAGCGCCGAAGTGATGAAAGCCTCCGTGGCGTATTTGGAATCCTTTATGGAGAAAAACGAGTCGTCGGTCAAAGGGAAAATCATGCTGGCCACCGTGAAGGGCGACGTCCATGATATCGGTAAAAACCTGGTGGAGATCATCTTGTCCAACAATGGTTACCAAATCATTAATTTGGGTATAAAAGTACCACCGGAGCAAATTATCGAGGCTTACCGGCGGGAGCAGCCTGACGCCATCGGGTTATCCGGTTTGTTGGTCAAATCGGCACAGCAGATGGTATCCACCGCCCAGGACTTGAAAAACGCGGGCATTAGCGTTCCGATCATGGTTGGCGGGGCCGCGTTGACGCGGAAGTTCACGAAGACGCGCATCCGCCCCGAATATGACGGAATGGTGCTCTACGCGAAAGACGCGATGGACGGGCTTGCATTGGCCAACCAGCTGAGCGATCCGGTGCTGCGGACCCAAATGGCTGAAGAGATTAAGGCGGAGCAGGAAGCGGATGCAGCGGCGCCACAGGTTGTAAAAGTAATGCCGAAGCTGTCTGAAGGACTCCGATCCAAAATATCGACCGAAGCCCCGGTGTATATACCGCCGGATATGGAGCGGCATGTGCTCCGGAATTATCCGATTTCGCACATCCTGCCTTATATCAACATGCAGATGCTGTTGGGACATCATTTAGGCCTTAAAGGATCCGTGGAACAACTCCTCAAAGCCAATGATCCGAAGGCGGTATCGCTTAAGGAAACCGTTGACGGCATTCTGGAAGAGGCAGTTCAATCGGGAATCATACAGGCACATGCCATGTACCGTTTCTTCCCGGCGCAGTCGCGAGGAAATGATATTATCATATACGATCCAAAGGATGCATCGAAAATATTGCATACCTTTACGTTTCCAAGGCAGCAGGTGGAGCCGTATCTGTGCTTGGCGGACTTCCTGAAATCCGTAGACAGCGGGGTGATGGATTACGTCGGGTTCCTGGTCGTTACGGCAGGGCACGGCGTCGGGAAATTGTCCGGGGAATGGAAGGATAAAGGCGACTATCTCCGTTCCCATGCACTTCAATCGGTTGCCCTGGAAACGGCTGAAGGGCTGGCAGAGCGAATTCACCATATGATGCGGGATACGTGGGGATACCCAGATCCGGCAGACATGACGATGAAACAGCGCCTGGGAGCGAGATACCAAGGCATTCGCGTATCCTTCGGATATCCGGCATGTCCGGATCTGGAGGATCAGGAGCCTTTATTCAAATTGATGCAGCCAGAAGATATCGGCGTTCATCTTACCGAGGGTTTCATGATGGAACCGGAGGCGTCGGTATCCGCGATGGTGTTCAGCCATCCGGAGGCTCATTATTTTAACGTGGATAAAGCTTAACATTTGAATACCGGTACAGCCGGTTTGAAATCCTCCGAATGTTTCGGGGGATTTCTCCGGTTTACAACCGAAAGGGGAGAAGAGGGATGGAACTCTATTTTCTAGGAACAAATGCGGGGGTTCCGACGCTGCAGCGTAACGTGACCTCGATTGCACTGCGAATGCTGGAAGAACGAAGAAGTCTGTGGCTGTTTGATTGTGGAGAAGGCACGCAGCATCAAATATTAAAGTCCCCGCTCAAGCTGTCCAAGCTTGAAAAGGTATTCATTACCCATATGCATGGTGATCATGTATTCGGTTTGCCAGGTTTGCTATCCAGCCGAGGTGCCCAAGGGGTAACGTCACCCCTGACGATATATGGTCCCCCAGGCATCAAAGTCTTCATTGAAACTACGCTGAGCATCAGCCAATCGCGCGTCCCCTATACGATGGAGGTCATCGAGCACACCGGTGGCGTGTTGTTTGAAGACGATAATTTCCTCGTGGAATCGGCCAAGCTGGATCACAGGGCCGAGAGTTACGGCTACCGTGTCGTGGAGAAGGATCTCCCCGGCAGTCTGGACCTGAAACGGTTGGCGGACTATGGACTCAAGCCAGGGCCGCTCTATGGCAAGCTGAAAAGAGGGGAAAGCGTGGAACTCGGCGACGGCCGATGGATTCATGCCTCGGATGTGCTCCTGACACCGAAAAAAGGGAGGGTGGTCACGATTCTCGGGGATACGCGGCCATGCGCAGGCGTGGAGGCTTTGGCCAAGGACGCGGATCTCCTGGTCCATGAGGCCACGTTCATGGAGGATCTGTCGGAGCTCGCGCACGAATACTATCACAGTACCGCCAAACAGGCGGCGGAAGCGGCTGAACGGGCTGGGGTAAAAGCGCTGTTCTTGACCCACTTCAGCTCCCGGTATAAGGATATCGATCATTTACAGCCGCTGCTAAAAGAAGCGCGGGAGATATTTGCGAATACGCGATTGGCGGAGGATTTCGGGTTGTATCCTATCCAGCGTTCCTAGGCACGCACAGCGGTGAATGACGTGGAAATATCGGGTGGTCGGGGGCATTATTTTCCGGGAAAGCGCAGGATGCGACAAAGCGGTTCATAAACGCTAAGACTTGGACAGTCTTCGATTTCTTTCGACGCGTCGACCGTCAGAATGAAGCGATCGGCATGAACCTTGCAACCGGTAATGGGCTTCTTTACAATAATACTATCGGTATTTCTAAGTTCATTATAGTAAAGGACAGCTGAATGCCTGCAGCCATACATATATTAAGGATGATTAACCCTTACAGCACGGCCTTGAATGGTCACCTTTTCATCAGATGAATCATTTATGCCGTGAAGGAAAGAAATAAAGAAGGTGCGTTTATTCATGGAAAAACCAAAAGGATTGCTGATTGACCTGGACGGAACGCTGTACCATGGCCGGAATCGAATCGAGGGGGCTGACCTGCTGATCGAGCGGTTGAAAGAAATGCAGATTCCGTTCCTGTATGTAACGAACAATTCTTCACGCACGCCGGAGCAGGTGGCGGCTCACCTGATGGAGATGGGGATTCCTGCTTTGCCGGAGGAAGTATGCACATCCTCCCTCGCTGCAGCTAAATATATCGCTGAGGAGTCGCCCGGTGCCAAGGTGGCGATGCTCGGGGAAGATGGACTTCGCAAAGCGCTGTTGTCCGCGGGCCTTACCATCGTGGAGCAGTCCCCTGAATACGTCATTCAAGGAATCGACCGCTCGTTTGATTACGAGAAGTTAACCCGTGCCGTTCGCTGGATTCAGGAGGGAGCTGTGTCGATCTTGACCAATCCGGATCTGCAGCTGCCATCCGATACCGGCCTAATGCCTGGTGCTGGCTCGCTTGGGGCTGCGATCGAGGCCGCTTCGGGAGTTAAGCCGACGGTTATCGGTAAGCCGTCCTCGATTTTGATGAAGTATGCCTCGGATCGCTTGGGTTTGGCTCCGGAAGATACTTATGTAATCGGAGATAATATCCGTACGGATATTGCCGCTGGCGTGCATGCCGGCTGCAAGACGGTTCTCGTCATGACCGGAATCACGACCGATCGCAATATGGAAGCGCATTTGGAAGCCGCCGGCGTCACGCCAGACTATATATGCCGGGATTTGAACGAAGTGATCAGCCTGCTGTGTTCATGATAAGCAAAAGTATTATACATAAACTTGTGTCTTGACGAAAGGGAAGATGAATCATGCCGGAACTGCCGGAAATGGAGAATTACCGAAGATTGTTATCTCAGAGCATTCTGAATGTGCCGATCACCGATGTGGTCGTGAACCGTGAAAAATCCTTGAATGTGACGATTGACGAGTTTACTTCGGCCCTGAAGGGAAGCAAGGTCATTTTTGTGGAGCGGAGAGGCAAGCACCTCATATTCCATTTGCATAACGGAGGCAGACTCCTGCTGCATCTGATGCTGGGGGGCATTTTGTATCTGGGAGGCAGGGATGAGGAGCGCCCTTCCCGTTCGACCCAGGTCGAGATCACGTTCGGTGACCAGGTGCTGTATTTTATCGGCCTTCGCCTGGGTTATCTGCATTTTCTAACAGCGAGGGAAACCGAGAACGCCCTAAAAGACCTTGGTCCTGAGCTTCTGGATCGGCGAATGACCAAAGCGCGTTTCGTCGAACTGATTGGAAAACGGCGGGGCGCCTTAAAAACGACGCTGGTCAATCAACAAGTCGTCGCCGGCATCGGCAACTGTTATGCGGACGAGATCGCTTTTGATGCCCGAATCCACCCGCTATCCAAAATTCAGGATTTGCCGGAGGAGTCGCTAGAGCAGCTGTACGACAGCACCGTCAAAGTGATGCACGAGGCAACGGACGGCGGAGGATACATGGAAATGCCCTTTCAGGAAGGGGATGAGCTGACAGGGGCTTATAACGACGAATGCAAAGTGTACGATCGTGAAGGAGAGCCCTGCGTTCGCTGCGGTACGCCGATCGTGAAGGCGGAGCACGCCTCGCGCAAAGTTTTCTTTTGCCCGAATTGCCAGCATGAAGTCTAAAGTCCGGATTGGAAGCCATGTCAGCACACGGGGCGGATTTCTCGCGGCAGCCCAGCATGCAGCCGGGATCGGTTCACTGGCGTATCAGTATTTTCCGAAAAATCCTCGCAGTCTTCACTTGAAGACGCCGGATGTCCGCAATGCTGCGGCTTGCGCGAAGTTTTGTCAGGAGCAGGGTCTCGTCTCGATCGCGCACACGCCTTATCCAACGAATATGGCGGTCGGTTTGACCAGGGGAGAAGAATTTTATCGGTTGACCGTGGATTCCCTTAAGAATGATCTTATGATTGCCGAGGCTTGCGGGTCGCTGGGCATTGTTGTACATTTTGGGCATCTCAAGAGCCAGAACGTGCTTGAAGGGTACCAGAACATTATTCGCTGCATGAATGATGTGCTGGCTTCCTGGGCGGGCAGGGCCAAGCTGCTGATCGAGAATCAGGCGGGAGACCATGGAGCTATGGGAATGACGCTTGAAGAGTGCGTTAAGGTTAGACAGCTTGCCGATTATCCGGAAAAAATAGGCTTTTGTCTGGATACCTGCCACTTGTTTGCCGCCGGAGGCTGGGACTTATCGAATACGGATGAGCTCCTTGCCAGAGGCAAGGAGCTAGCCTATTGGGAATCGGCGGTAGCCGTTCATTTAAACGATTCGAAATATGGAGCCGGCTCAAGAAAAGATCGCCATGCCCGCATCGGGCAAGGCATGATAGGAACAGAAGCATTGAAGCGCCTGGTTCTGGCACCGGAACTTGCGGGTAAGGCATTTGTCTTGGAAAGTGAAAAAGGAGCTGACGGCACGCATCGGGAAGACATCGCCAAGGTGCTGTCCTGGTCCTGATAGGGAGAGGGTAGGATGATTCATCTTTATTTAGACGACTGGCGCCCCAATCCGAAAGGATTCGCGCTGGCTCGAAACGGGGAAGAATGTTTGCTGATGCTCCGTGAATGCGAAGTGGACGTTCTGTCGCTTGATTTCGAACTCGGGCATGGCCAGATGAACGGCGGAGACGTCGTTGCGGCCATGATTGCCGAGAATCTACAGGCTAATGAAATATATTTGCACACCTCAAGCCCGTCGGGCAGAAGAAAAATGTATGAGCTGCTGTATGAGCACATGCCAAAAAGCGTCAAGGTCCACAATGGACCGATGCCCGATTCCGTGCTGCGGGAAGTTGCCCAAGGTTCAAGATGATTGAGGTTACGCAGCGCGAACTGTTGGAGAGGCTAGAATGGCAGGAGCGTCTGATGAAGCGTGACGCGAAGGCGGATCCTGTCATCGTTTTTTTGCATACGCCATTATGCGGTACTTGCGCGGCAGCGCGTAAGATGCTGGATGTCGCGGAGTTTGTGGTGCCCGATGTACAGCTGCTGGCAGCGGACGTGAATTTCCTTCCGGGCATCGTGGAACGGTATCAAATTCGAAGCGTCCCGGCACTGCTCGCGATCCCATCAAGCCCTGGAGCAGACCCGGAAGTGCTTTATCGGATGGGCTCCGTACAGGATATCGTCAGTTTTATTAGGAGCGTGAAGCCATGATTTCTATGCAGCACCTGTCGCTCATTCGGGGGAACCGCCACATTTTGGATGATGTCAGCATTGAAATGAAATCGGATGAGAATTGGGCGATCCTGGGCAGGAACGGATCCGGCAAAACGACGCTGCTGGAAATGATGACGGGATATATGTTCCCTTCCAGTGGACGCGTAGAAGTGCTGGGCCATGTATACGGCCAATGTGACGTTCGGGAGGTTCGTAAATCCATCGGTTATATCAGCCAATCGCTGCTGGAGAAATTGACGCTGAGCGACCCGGTGTGGGAGGTTGTCGCAACAGGGGCGTATGCCTTTTTACGCTTTTATCAGGACATTCCGGAAGAGGCCAGAAGTTTAGCCTACAGCCTGCTGAACGAAATGGATTTCGGCCGCTTGGCGGAGCTGCCTCTCGGGACCTTGTCCCAAGGGGAACGGAAAAAAGTGATGCTGGCACGCTCCCTTATGGCCAATCCGAAGATTCTGATTATGGATGAACCGTGTGCAGGTTTGGATTTGTATGAACGGGAGAAGATGCTGCATGAGATTGACCGGCTGAGGCAGCGTAATATTACGGTCGTGTACGTCACGCATCATGTCGAGGAGATTGTCCCTTTATTTACTCATGTGGCGCTTATTAAAGACGGGCGGTTGACGGCCGCGGGACGCAAAGATGAAGTATTGAACCATGAACTTATCAAACAAACTTATGATATCGACGCTCAGCTGGAATGGGATGGCGGACGTCCCTGGATCAAAGTTATTTCTGGAGGTTAATCCGTTTGGACGAATTAATTGTAATGCAGGAACATGAGGAACAGAATCAGAACCATCGGGATTTTCACAGTAAATGGGTATGCACGGCAAATCATGGTTTCGCTCCGTATGCCCAGGAAGAGCTGCGCCGGATGTTTGGCAGCCTAAAAAGCACCATGATGATGCCAGGCGAGGTGTTTTTGATGACACTCGGCAGCTCCGAAGCTGAGGCTAAGCGGCTGATTACGTCAAAGCCGCCTATTTTCCTGCGGCATCTCTTTCCGGTACAATGGGAAATCGCGGCCGAATCCGTAGACGCAACGCTGCAATTGACAGCAGATCATGTGCTGAGGCGGGAGGAGATTAGCCAAAGCCGCGCATCCATCCAAATCCGCAAGACGGAGAACAGTTCATGGACGGAGAGCCCTGCAGCCCTTCGGGACGATTTGCAGCTTCGCTTGGCACCGCTTGAGCTGGAATACACGGTCCAGGCACCCGAATGGATCATTTCACTATTCGCTGCTGACAATGTCTGGTATGCCGGTGTGTCGCGTCCGGAGGACAACCTCTCGGATTGGAACGGAGGCGCGGTCCGTTTTCAGCGGGAAGAGGGTCAAATCTCAAGAGCCAAATTTAAGCTACTTGAAGCCGAGAAGCAGTTTGGAATACCCTTCGAGACGTTCCGCAAGGCTGTCGATATCGGAGCAGCGCCGGGAGGCTGGACATCCTTTTTATTGGAACGCGGCTTGCAGGTTACGGCGGTAGATCCGGCGAAAATGCACCCCTCCCTGGAAGGGCATAAAAACCTGCGTGTCATCCACAAGAATGCTGCGGACGTAACGTTTAGAGAGCATGAGTTCGATCTGCTGGTATGCGATATGAGCTGGAGTCCCAAACTGATGGCCCGAATGGTGACCGGGCTACTGCACAGCCTTGAAACGGGCGGCACGGCCGTCGTCACGGTCAAGCTGCTGACCAAGAAGCCAATGGCATTGGTGAAGGAGATCATGTCGGTATTTGAAGCGTCCAGAATGCAGATTCAGGGAGCGAAGCAGTTGTTCCATAATCGGGACGAGATTACGCTTTATATGATTAAGTATTAAAAAAGCCTTTACAAGTTCAAGTATTTTGTTCTATAATGATTCCAAAATTAACCAACGGCAACTTAAGGGGAAAGCATCCCGCTATGATCACGTTTCAGTGATACGGCGGAGTGCTTTCCTTTTTTGTTGTGCTTGTAAGTCAGAGGAGAGGGCATTGAGATGAATCAGCCTTGCAAATTGGTGCATGGGGATGTATTGGGTGAGCGTTACGTCATTGACCGCGTCATCGGCGAAGGGGGCATGAGCTGTGTATATCTGGCCGAAGATCTGAAGCTGCCCGGGAAGCAATGGGCGGTGAAGGAGACTTTGTCTGAACCGGGTATGCAGCGCACCGTTCAGGATGAGGCACAGCTTCTGATTAAACTGAGCCATCCGCGTCTGCCGCGCATCGTCGATTTTTTTCGTGATGAGGACAACGGCTATACCTATTTGGTTATGGATTACATTCAAGGCATGACATTGGACAAATATTTCCGGGGTTACCGTGGAAACGTGAATCCGGACTTCATCATGGAGCTGACGGAGCAGCTGCTGGACGTCCTGGAGTATCTTCACCTTCACGAGCCCCAAGTCATATTCAGGGATTTAAAGCCTTCGAACATCATGCTGACCGATCAGCTGGAAGTCCGACTCATCGATTTCGGAATCGCGAGAAGCTACAAGCATGAGAGCGGCGAGGATACGGTCAAGCTCGGCACGGTCGGATTTGCGGCACCGGAGCAATACGGTGGCAGGCAAAGCGATGCCAGATCGGATTTGTACGGATTGGGGGCGCTTCTGCTTTATCTCTCGACCGGCGGCAAATTCAGCGAATGGATCACGGGAGTGGAGCGCCATATTCGCGGCGATTTGCCAAGAGAGTTAGTGCCGGTTATCCGAAAGCTGCTTCAATATGCTCCGGAGCATCGATATCAATCGGCAGCTGAAGTTCGGTCCGCGCTGAAGCGGCAGCATTCGATTTCCGCGAATCTATCTTCGGTTCAAACCAGCACGGTGCCCGGGACGCTTGTTGCGGCCGTACTAGGTGCATCGTCCGGCGTAGGAACAACGCATAGCTGCATCGCCTTCGGACATTTCCTTGCTTCAAGGTACGGAAAGGTAGCTGTCGTTGAAATGAGCGCCAAATCCACCTCGTTCAGCCGCATACAGGAAATAGCGGAGGGCGGAAGGCTCGGCTCTATCCGCAAATTCGAGATTAACGGGATCCACTTTTGGCGACAAACAGCGAGGAGTGAAGTGATTTCGCTGCTCGGGGGCAGTTACGATGCGGTTGTATTGGATTTGGGGGCGTACAGGGACAGCGAAAGGCTGGAGGAATTCCTGCGGGCCGATCTGCCGATTGTTATCGGTTCGGGAGCGGAGTGGAGGCGGCATGATGTGGCAACGCTGGCCCGAATGCTGTCCAGGCACCCGCAGCCGGGCCGGATCTATGCCCTGCCCCTTGCCGGAGAAGAAACGATTCAGGAGATGAGGAAAACGCTAGGCACGAATAAGGTTTATGCCTTGCCCCTGCAATTGGACCCTTTCGAAATACCTGACAGCAGTCGGCAGGCATTCGCCCGGCTCTTCCAGGACTACTTGCCGCAGGCTGAACGGAAGCGAAGATTCAGGTTTCTTAAGAATTGACCGCATTTGAACTGAAGGAGATGAAGCCATGCCGATTATCAGGAGGCGAAGCCGCAAACTGATATTTGCCGGACTTGCCGGCGCAGCCGTAACTGGGGCTGTATGTGCCGGCGCCATGTTGTATTATGTGCACGGCTCTAAAGAGGAGCGGCACGTGGAGCGCACCCAATACGAGCAGCGAATCGCGGAGCTTGAAGAGACCCAGCTGCAGCAGCTCAATTCGATGCAGGCGGCATGGGTCCCGGTAAGAGATATTCCGCCGGGTCATTTCATAGAAGCCGAGGACATCAAGGAAGTGCGTTTGCCGTATGACGGCTCGTCCGGCAATCTCTTCTCGGGCAGGGAAGAGATTGCCGGGAAGGGCGCCAAGATCGAGCTGCTTCAGGGAATGCCGATTACCGGCGCGATGCTCTTTGAAGAGGAGCCGACGCGGCCCGATCTCCGTCACCGGGAGATGAAATCCGTATATCTGCCAAGCGACTTGCGCAAGGGGAATGTCATTGATGTTAGAGTCCAGTTCCCAACCGGACAGGATTACATCGTTTTATCCAAAAAGAAGATCGACAGGCTCCAAAATTCGGCATTTTGGACAACGTTAAGCGAGCAGGAAATCTTATTGCTCTCCAGCGCATTGGTTGACGCTTATCTGCATGATGCTACGCTCTATGCGCTTACCTATGTAGAACCCGAGCTGCAAGAGAGAGCGATTCCGAACTATCCGCCGAACGCGGAGGTGACGAAGCTGATTGCAAGCAACCCGAATATCGTGAAGAAAGCCGAGAAGCAATTGGAGCTTACGCTCCGAAACACGCTGGAAGACGATTTAAGCAAACTCCAGCCGAGTCAGCAAGCGCAAGTGTCTGACATGCCTCCTAATTCCGCCTATGCTGGCGGAGCCAGGAGTCCGGATTCTTGGAGCCCGGCATCCAATATAAATCCCCCTGCAAAATCCGCTACCGGAACGAGTTACGATGGCATTCTCCCGAACGATGACGTGAATACGGAGGATACGCTTCGGGAAGAGAAGGCTTCGGAGGCCGAGCAGATTTTGGGGTCAACCGGGAGGACAGATGCCCAGGACGGCAGTGATAAGACACCGCCAGAGGCTGATTTCATATTCTCGAGTCCGTAGGAATGACAAAGTGAGCCCCTGAGAACAGTTGGTAAGAGAAGGAGTGTAACCAAAGTGAAGAGGTGGATATTTTCGGGCATCTGCGACAAGAGCGATATGCTCCTGTACATGTGCAAAATACTAGCCAATGGAGACAGCAGGGTGCTGCTCGTCGATGGCGCGATAGATGCGAAGTACAGACATTGCATTAGCGTAATGCATCCCCAGCTGCCGGTCATGGAGTTTGCCGGTTTCGACGTGGCAACAGGATTTGGGAGTTATACGTCACTGATGGATTATCTGGAAGAAATGAATGAGAAGAAATATGACTATATTGTGATGGACGTGGAGAAGCCGCAATTTATGGACAAGGATCAGTGGGATACGGCGGATGCCCATGTTTGGGTCAGCGGATTCGAAGTAACGGGATTGCGAAAGAGCGCGGCCTTGCTGGATGAACTAAGAGCAGCAAGAACAGATGACCCGCTGCCGCCTTTCCATCGCGTATACGTACAGGTTATCGAAGACCTGGCGGACGGGTCCTATATTGAAGGCTTTATGAAGGATAGCCGGATTCAATGGCTGGGCCCCCCTGTGAAGATGCCTTGGGATGAGTTGTTTTTTGCGCTGAAAATAAAAAACGAACATGCAGGCAGACTGGGCATCAAGCCATTGTCACGACAGTATAAGCGGTCGCTTACCGAACTGATACGGATCCTAACGGAGATGGAGCAGCGGCATATCCGCCGGGCGTTTAGGCAAGCGGGAAGGAGGCATGCATGAGTCTGATTGCTGTATGGAGCCCATTAAAAAGCGGGAGCGGCAGCACGCTGTTGGCCGCATGTTTACCGATCGTATTGGCGTTTGAATACCAGGTCAAAGTGCTGCTTGCCCATGGTGGACAAGCAGGAGAACGAGTGGAACAGGCCTTTGCGCTGAAGGAGGAAGCGTTCGATTATATGGCGGCGTTTCAGGATACCGGATTGGATGCCCTCGAACGGCTCAATGCAAGCGGGAGGCTGAGTCCGGATAATGTCCGCAATTATGCCCTGCCGCTGCTGTCTGATCGGCTAGATCTTTTGTGCGGACCGAAGCCGACGTCGGCCAATGATTTCAGTTCTGCTAGACATGCGGAAGGCGTGAATCGGACTGAACTAATGTTCAAGGTCTTGGCATCCTCCAAACGAAGTTATGACGTTACCGTAGCGGATGCCGGCAATGGTGTTCCCCGAGCTGCGGATCGTGCAATACTTCAAGTGGCAGACTTGATCATCGTTGGATTGAATCAGAATTTGCATGTCCTGAAGAGAGAGCTTGAGAAGGAAAGACTTCCTCCGGAGCTGAAGGAAAAAGACTGCTTGTACATGATCGGCAAATATGATCGGGAGAGCAGCTGCACACTGCAAAATATGAAGCGCCGCTTTGGAATCAAAACGATGGCGGTTGGCGTTCCGTATTGCTCCCGCATGACGGATGCATGGAATATGAGTTCGATTATTCCCTACATG
This sequence comes from Priestia sp. BR_2, assembly GCF_041954005.1. NCBI lineage: Bacteria > Bacillati > Bacillota > Bacilli > Caryophanales > Bacillaceae > Priestia > Priestia sp. BR_2. The sequence continues at coordinate 66,228 of NZ_JAVFHM010000185.1, forward strand.
CAGCGCAACCGTGGGGGCGCGGACCTGAAAGGTTTGAATTCACTGTATAATGCCGTCCGTCACCTGGCTGATGCGTCGGCTGAACAGCTCGGACTTCCGTCCGGCCGTTCGAAAGCGGGGGGCCTGCATGCTTTTGGGTAACGCCTTGAACACGATGTGGATCATCATCCTGGTTTTGTTAGTCGTGTTGTTTGTCTATCTGCGTTATATGGATACCCGCAAACCGGCGGCTGCTATAACGCGGGGCTCGGATCCCTATTCGATCGAAGCCATGACGGCATTTGTTAAGGAAAGCCTGCATCAGCTGACGCACAGCCAATTGTCTGATTTAGGGCTGCACGAAGAAGCGTATCGCCGCAGGCTGAACAAGCGGAGCGAATTGCGAAGCGCGCTCAAGGGCTGCGTATCCGGTGATGCGATGGACAAGGCGTATGTTAAGGATTTTTTAAAGCAGCTGCTTGTCAAGGATCTGGGATTGAACGAGTCCAACATTGATGCAGCCATTCCGTTTGAAAGCCTAACCGAATTAACGGCCCAGGATCAATTCGAGATTCTCTTGTACTTGTACCAGCAGCGGCACGGGGAGGATGCTTTATCCGTACTTCTGGAGACATACGATCTTGCGCAGCCTCGCGTCATTCCCGGTTACGGGGAGGGCAGCGTTTATGCGGTTACCGCGGAAGACATTGCTTATATTTATGAGTCAGAGCAGCGTACGCTTCTGTTTCAGGAGAAGCTGGATATCGTCGTTCAGCGCATTTATCAGCAGTACAAAGGATTTTCCGTCGTGGATGAAATCAGGGATCAGCGGATTGACGGGATCAGTGGGGGAGTCAGCGGCGTTCCCGTCGACCGCGATAGCGGACAGGATACTTTTTACGGACCGGATGATTTTTTGGGGCTCGGTCTTTCGAATGCCGAATTGCCTGCATCAGGCTGTGAGAGCGTCTGGATTTTTTACCGGGGTGTCTCGCTTCATCTTGCTTTTTTATCGTTTGGTTCGATGCTGGAGCTTAAGCGGGTATGTCAAAACATATACAAATATAATCATCCGGGACAGCTGTCGGAAGCCAGCGGTTATAAAGTGAATGAGATGAAGGATGGCTCCAGGGTTGTTGTGGTAAGGCCACCGTTTGCCGAATCCTGGGCATTTTTTGTACGCAAGTTCGATTTGCCCAAGGCTACGCTTGATCAATTGATTACGGGGAGCGGCTCCGAGCTGGTGATCGGTTTATTGAAATATATGATGAGAGGCAGCCGGATTACGGCGATTACCGGTGCTCAAGGATCAGGAAAAACTACGCTGCTGATGGCAATGGTTGGCCATATCTATGCCTCCTATACCCTCCGGGTTCAGGAGATGGCCTTCGAGCTTCACTTAAGGAAAATCTACAGCCGCAGGAACATTCTCAGCTTCAGGGAAACGGAGCATATCAGCGGACAGGCAGGGCTGGATCTGCAGAAGAAAACCGACGGTACGGTCAATATCCTTGGTGAGGTTGCTAGCGACGAGGTTGCGTCATGGATGATACAGATGTCTCAAGTGGCAAGTCTGTTTACCGTGTTTACCCATCATGCCAAGACATTCAGGGATTTGGTTCAATCCCTGCGCAACTCCCTGCTCAAGAGCGGCGCGTTCAGGCAAGAGCACATTGCCGAGCAGCAGGTGGTCAGCGTGATCAACTTTGACATTCATATGAGAAGAGACGCTTTCGGTAACCGTTACATAGAGCGAATTACAGAGTGCATTCCGGTGGATAAGGGGGCTCTGCCGCAATTCGAAGCTTCTACGGAAAACAATTGGAAGAGCAGCATGGAGGAGTATTTTCATTTAAGCTCAGAGCATATGCGGAGACTGAACGAGGACCGCTGCTATGTGTCCCGCAATGTGATTGAATACCGGGACGGTGCATATATTGCTTGCGCCAAACTATCCGAAATCAGCATTCGCGAAATGACCGAGCAGATGCATCCGGAGGATGCGGAGGAATTCAGAATATTTCTGGACTCGGGCTGGGGGGAACAACGTGGCCTCTAAAGACGTGTTAAGCCTGATATTCATTACATCCCTGACGCTGTTCTCGATTACGTTCGGTTTGGTGTCGTGGATGTCCAGAAGACGAGGAAACCGTGGAAATTATGCCGGAAGGTTCGATGCGGGTGAAGCAAAGTCGTTTCGCGGTATATACCGCCAATGGTTCCAATTGGCTTATATGTATGGAGTGAAACTCCCGCTCGTCCAATCGTATATCAAACGGATCAGACAGAGAATCGCGATCATCCATCCTTATGATGAAATTTCGCTTCGGTATGAGACGGTGAAGCTTGCCTGCGCGATTACAGGGATTATCGGATTAACGGCCTTATTGCTGATATGGAGTCATCCGGACCTGGGGTTTATCGTGATAGTCATCCTTGCCGCCGTGGTTATTAACAATATGCTTGTTGAGATGTTCATTAACCGGCTGGAGCGGAAGCTGCTTGTTCAATCGGTTGAATTGTTCTCCCTCGTCCGTCATCATTATCAGCAGCATGGAATGGTCGAGGAGGCTTTGTATGAAGGGGCAGAGACTTCGGGACATGAAATCTCCATACATGCCCATCGGATCTATAATGCCCTCGTATCCCAAGATCCTAATGATGAGCTGGAGCGATATTATGAGGTAGCGCCTAACCGGTATTTAAAGGCGTTTGCGGGCATTTCCCATCTGGTAATGGAGTTTGGCGATCATGCGAGAAAACAAGGCTCTATTTATCTCCTTGGGCTCAGCGGTTTGACCAAGGAAATCCAATTGGAAATATTGCGAAGAGACAAGCTTGATTACTTGATGAAGGGCTTGAATGCAATTGCGCTGGCCCCGGTTTTTTTTACGAAACCGATCGAACGGTGGGCGAGAAGCAGTTTTCCGTCGATGGATGAGTTTTACATGAGCAAGCTCGGATTTGTGACCAAGATATCCATTTACGTCATTATCCTGATTTCTTACATCCTGCTCCAGAAGCTCCAGCAAAATCGGGAAACCGACTACCGTGCAGTGGCAAGCAAGGTGTCGTGGGAAGAAAGAATGTACCGAATTCCAACTATTCGCTGGCTTGCGGGGATCATGACCCCGACCCCAGGCACGATGAAATATGACAGCCGGGTTCGGCTGCTGAAGGAGAGCAATGCGAAAATCAAATTCGAGTGGCTGTATATCAGAAGGGTAACGTTTTTTTTCCTCGGTTTCTTTTTAGCGCTGTCGCTGGCCGTTGGACTGCATGTACAGTCTAGGCATCATTTGTTGTATGTCCCCGTTCCATTAAATCATTCTCTGTTCGGACAGATGAATGATGTTGAGCGCTTGCAGGCAGAGGAGACTGCCCGGCGGGATCGGGTGATCATGGAGCAGCTGCAAATGTCAACGAAAGCAACGCATGATCAGATCCAACAGGCCGTAAGAGATACAGATTCTGTTGGTTTGACCAAGGAACAAATTGAGATTGCAGCCGATCGAATCATGACCAAGCTGAAGCGGTATGATAGCGAGTATTTGAAGTGGTGGGAGCTGCTGCTCTCCTTCATGGCAGGTATTGCAGGTTATGGGGCGCCACTGTGGCTGCTGTATTTTCACCGGAAAGTGCGAAACATGGAAATGCGGCATGAAGTATATCAATTTCAGACGGTCATATCGATCCTGCGCGGTATGGAGCGAATCACGGTTGAAGTTATATTGGAATGGCTTAACCGGTTCGCCGTTATTTTCAAGGTTCCCATTCAAAAAAGCCTGCTTCACTATGAACATGGCGCGCAGTTGGCTTTACTGGAGCTGAAGGAAGACGTCTGGTTACCCGAATTTCAACGGTTGGTGGACAAGCTGATCCTTGCGGTGGATAAAGTTCCGATCAAGGACGTATTCGACGATCTCGACGGGGAGATGATATTCAGCTTCGAGCAGCGCAAGCAGGAATATGAAGCGATGATCGACACGAAAGCCGCATGGGCGCGGATGATCGGTTTTACTCCGATGTATGCGCTGATCTTTATGTATCTTGTCATTCCGCTGATCGGCATGAGTTTCTCCCAAATGGAAACGTATTATGAGCAAATTCAACGACTTTGAAGCAATACAAGGCCTAAGCACTACTGAAACGATAATCACTAGGTTCATAAAAAACAATAAGGGAAATGAGGGGGATTTCAATGAATAACGCATCATCCGCATTAAAGGTTGCAGCAGGCATATTTTTGACCATTGCCCTGATTACGATCGTTGTCATTTTGTTTATTTCGGCCCAGGAGGCAACCAAAACCGCCCAGAACAATTTTTCGGATATACAGACGGAGCTGTCCCAGGCAGCCTTTACCGTGTATGACGGAACGACGATCAGCGGTTCTCAAGTTACGAATGCACTGCGCAAATATAAGGACAAGGATCAGTTCGGCGTTTTCATTGCAACAGGTAAAAATAAAGCAGGGCAATGGTACGGCAACGTACTGGAGTCGGACGGATCGATCCTGAATCCGGATTCCAGGCAAGGGAACATCAACCTTGTCATGGATGAGAAAAGCCCGGAGTACGTCAACCCAAGCGGGAAGTTTAGGGCGACCATCGTGAAAGACAATTCCAACGTGATCCGGGGCATTAAATTCGATCAATAGATATGAATAGAAAGGTGAATAAACTTGCGCGAAGCAACAATAAGCATGCTTGAAATGGCTACGGGGGTGGCGTTGTTTCTCGGCGCATCCTTGTATGCTTTCCATATTCAGGCAATGGTTGGCGGCGGGATAACAGCCGCGGACCGAATGACTCAAGAACAGCATGCTGGAGTGACAACCGTAAAGATGACTAACGATAACGGGAAGCTGACCTATGTAGGAAGCGAAGTCTTGTTTACGCTGCGAGAATTAGAGGCAGGCGACTTTACCGTTGATGTGGATGGAACGGTGTTCCATTCAGGCATTCATCCGGAGGAGCTGGATGTTTCGATCATCGACTTAAATGCTCGGTATCATGCGGAGTACATTCGGGGAGCGGATGGGGAAGTAGATCGGATCCAGTTTCTAAAAGCGAGGTAACAACCATGTCTAATTCGGTATCGAAATGGTTTGCGGCATTTCTGGCGCTCCTTCTGTTATATTTGGTTCCCGCTGGCGAGATGGCAAGAAGACAGGATGACCTGTCACGACTCATCGTTTATCAATCCGTTACCAAATTCGTAGACAGTGTTCGCACTAAGGGATATATTACCCCGACCATGTATAATGACTTCCTTCAAGAGTTGGCGGCCACAGGGAACATTTACAATGTCGAGATGGAGCATCATCACAAGAAATACCACCCGGAATATGCCGATCCTTCGGATCCCGGATCATTCTTGAACCGTTATTCCGTTGTATATGATGCTTATTATCAGGATGATCTGATGGGGTATCTGTTCCCGGACTCGAATCTGGATAAAAGCGATGATAGCCGCCGCTACCGTCTAACTGCCGGCGATCACTTTCAGGTTAGCGTTACCAGCTTGAATCGCACACCCGGATTGGTGATATTCGATACGTTGACAGGATCCAATTCAGAAGGAACAGCAGCTATCGCATTCCCTTACGGAGGATTGGTTCTGAATGAAGATTACTGATCTTGCCATCGTGTTTACTGCCGTGTTCTTCCCCATGTTTCTCGTCCTAGGCATGCGCGCCGAGAGCCTGGAGGATGTCCGGTTTGCCGAGATGAAATATACGGGTGCTCTGCGCACGGCCGTTCAAGACGGCGGGATGAAACTGAACGATAACGAGACGCAGTCCAAGGAGTCGGCTTATGATTCCGTGAAGTATATGCGTGCGGATAAAGAACAAGCGCTGGAGTCATTTTCCCGGACATTGTATATCAACATGGGGATCGGAGATGACAAGGCTGCACAAGCTGCCTTATGGTGGTATATTCCTGCCATCGTTGTGCTGGACTATGACGGGTATTATTTGTTTGTATCACAGCCCTATGTTGACGATGACGGCAAGGAGCTTATGGAGCATCGATGGACTCCCAAAATTCCTTATGCCTGGAATGATGGCAACGGCAACAGCATTCAGTTTACGCTGGATTCTTACGTTCAGGTATATGAATCCAATTCCTCTATCTGGCATTCTGGATTTCGGAAGGATCTCATTGGCAGAACAGGCGTGGCTTTGTTGGATCATGAGGATGTGTTTGAACAAGTCCGGCGGATCACCATCGTGAATACGGTTCAAGAGCGTCTTGCCCATTACATACAGCTCCACAATCAAGTGGCGCTGCGGAACGGAATCTCTTATATGTTCACGCTGCCTTTGATTTCCCAGGAAGAGTGGGTAAATACGATTGATGATATCGGTATGATGGCTTTCATTCAAGGCATTCCCATGGGCGAACAATATTACAATAACTACGCGCTTGGAGGCGGCCGACTCGTTAAAGCTCCGACCTATTTCGGCGCGGTGGATGACAGGGGGCTCCCCTATTATTATCGGGATACCTGCTCATTCAACGATCGGGTGGAGGAGGTGTTTCCGAGCGCCAAGGAAGCAGCGGCAGCCGGTTATCATGAGAAAAGCTGTTATAATCCCGGTGTCCCGTGATCCCCGAAAATCGTAGTTTCGGCCGGACTCGATGATGTGTTACAATAAACTCTTGACTGTGTACAATTCGCTAAATTAACATGAAATAAGTTCATTTTATACAGACAGGAGTTACTATAGCCATGAGTTTATTGACCGTAGAGAACGTATCGCATAATTTCGGGGATCGTACTCTATTTAAGAATGTATCTTTTCGTTTGCTGGCCGGCGAACATGTCGGTCTTGTCGGAGCAAACGGCGTAGGCAAATCAACATTAATGAATATTTTGACGGGTCAGCTGCTTAAAGACAGCGGCAAGGTAGAGTGGACGCCGAAAATCCGTTACGGATACTTGGATCAGCATACCAAGCTGACACCGGGGAAAACGGTACGCGATGTTTTGAAGGATGCCTTTCTGCCCCTGCTGGAGCTGGAAAAAGAAATGATGGAAATCACCAATAAGATGAGTGATGCAACGCCTGAAGAGCTGGAACTTCTGCTCGAACAGATGGGCGAGATTCAGGAGCAGCTGGACATCGGGGATTTCTACATGCTGGACGTAAAGGTTGAAGAAATGGCGAACGGTCTAGGGTTGTCCGTGATCGGCCTGGATCGCGATGTGGCGACATTAAGCGGTGGGCAGCGCACCAAGGTGCTGCTGGCGAAACTTCTGCTGGAGAAGCCTAACGTTCTTCTATTGGACGAGCCTACCAACTATCTGGATGTTGAGCACATTGAATGGCTGACTCAATATTTGAAGCAGTACCCTTATGCGTTCATTTTGATTTCCCATGATACGGAATTTATGAACCAGGTGGTCGACGTCATCTATCATTTGGAATTTGCGAAATTAACGCGTTATACAGCGAACTACGAGAAGTTTCTGGAAATGGCCGATATCAACAAGAATCAGCATATCGATGCCTACGAGAAGCAGCAAGAGTTCATTAAGAAACAGGAAGACTTCATTCAGCGGAATAAGGCCCGCTACTCCACGTCCGGCCGAGCAAAGAGCCGGGAGAAGCAGCTGGATCGCATGGAACGGATTGACCGTCCTGAGGAAGCGGCTAAACCCGTGTTTAACTTCAAGGAAGCCCGCGCCAGCGGTAAAACGGTATTTGAGGGCATTGATTTTGAGATTGGCTACGATCGGCCATTGCTTCCCAAAATGAGCATCATGATCGAACGCGGAGAGAAGATTGCCATTGTCGGATGTAATGGCGTGGGTAAATCAACGCTGCTCAAGACCATCTTAGGGAAAATCCCGGCCTTCTCGGGCAAGACATATCAAGGGGACTTTCTCGTGCCCGCTTATTTCGAGCAGGAAGTACGTCCGGGGAATATCACCCCGATTGATGACGTGTGGAACGAATTCTCACATTTGAACCAGCACGAGGTTCGTGCGGCCCTTGCTCGCTGCGGACTCAAAAACGAGCATATTACCCGTCCGATGAAGGCGCTTAGCGGTGGCGAACAGGCAAAAGTCCGTCTGTGTAAACTTCTGATGCGCGAGAGCAACTGGATTCTGTTTGACGAACCGACAAACCATCTTGACGTTGTGGCCAAGGAGGAACTAAAACGTGCCTTGAAGGAATACAAAGGCACCATCCTGTTGGTTTCCCACGAACCTGAATTTTATGAAGATTGGGTAACGAAGATCTGGAACGTCGAAGATTGGTCCAACCAGAACGCTTGACCCATTGACGGATCACAATCCAGCGCACAAGTTGGATGATGAACCTGAATCTAAACGAGTTTAATCGTTACTCCTTAAGGATGACCGGAAGCGCGCTGCTGGTCATCCTTTTTGGCGTACTCGATCCTCTTCGGCTCTCGGTCCTGCTATGGATGAATCCTTTTTTATGATATGCTAGAAGCAACTTGACATGAACGGAGGAGATGTTGATGGAAGACATGGATTTGACCATCGGGGCATCAATATATGAAGGGAATACACTTCCATAGCCCCATTAACCGTGTTATTCCCTTCCGAAGGGGAGACGAGTTCATGAATTCGGAAAATCCAACAGGACAGGGAGAGGGCCTTATTCTCTCCGCTGAGAAGTCGGTTGTACGACGAGGTCAGGTTGTGTATCGACCTTGCGGGGAATGGACCCCGTCCGTACACTCCTTATTAAGGCATTTGAAGCAAGCAGGGTTTACGTCCCTGCCTGATATTATTGGCTCGGGTTGGAATGAGGAAGGTCAAGAGACGTTAAGTTATGTAGAGGGCGAATTTGTTCATCCCGGACCTTGGAGCGATGAAGCCATCGTCGCTGTAGGACGATTATTACGTCAGCTTCATGACGCTTCCGCTACATTCTCGCCGGGTCCCCAGGAAGTATGGAAACCGTGGTTTCTACGTGAACTAGGCAATGCCCGGGTTGTATATAGCCATGGTGATGTTGCGCCTTGGAATATGGTTACCCGCGACGGGATGCCTTACGCTTTAATTGACTGGGAATTCGCGGGACCTGTACATCCGCTTGTTGAGTTAGCCCGGGTATGCTGGCTCTTTCCGCAGCTGCACGATGATGATGTTGCCGAAAGAGTCGGCTTGCCGGATGCTAATGCCCGTGCAAGGCAGCTCCGTTTATTGGTTGACGCTTATGGCGTCGAACCTTCTCTTCGAACGGACTTGTTGGATATGATCGTAGAGGTGGTCGTGCGGGAAACGGCTGAAGAAGCCATTGAGCAGCAGGTATCGCCTGAAACGGAAGGTCTGTTATGGGGGATCGCCTGGAGAGCTCGGAGCGCTGCCTGGATACTGCGTCATCGTAGTATCCTTGAGAAGGCGCTGAATACCCGATTGTGTTAAGGCGAAATTCGTTAAACCGCCCATCCTGTTTAGCGGGATGGGTATTTTTGATCATGAATAACTTTTAGTCAGATTTTATGAAAGTCAAACTTCATTAGCATGTTCGCAGAAATGGATCGGGAGGAAACATACATGTCTGGACTACATGATAACAGGGGGAAGGCAATCCTCAAGGGACACCAAATGAACACTGCTTTGGAGTCCTCGGAGGGCAAGGAGGCTGCTAAAGCGGAAAGAGAGGATCGGTATTCCAGGCAAGAGCGGTTCACGCCATTGGGAAAGGAAGGACAGCTTCGCCTCCGGAACAGCCGCGTGCTCGTTCTCGGCGCAGGGGCGCTGGGAAGCGCCGTGTCGGAGACCTTGGTTCGCGCAGGCGTCGGACACGTGACCATCGTGGACCGGGATTACGTGGAATGGAGCAATTTGCAGCGTCAGCAGCTGTTTACCGAGCAGGATGCCATCAACCGGTTGCCAAAGGCCGTAGCTGCTGCCAAGCGGTTATCCGAGATCAACTCGGACGTCAGCGTGGAAGGTGTCGTTATGGATGTACGAGCCCACGAATTGTCGGTGCTGTGCCAAGGCGTTGACTTGATGATGGACGCTACCGATAATTTTGGAACCCGGCTGATCTTGAACGACATCGGTTTCAAGCATGGAATTCCGTGGATTTACGGGGGATGTGTCGGGAGCTCCGGGATGAGTTATACGTTTTTACCGGGAGAAACCCCATGTTTGAACTGTTTGCTTGGAATGATTCCTTTAGGCGGCGACACTTGCGACATTAACGGCATTCTCCCCCAAGCGGTACAGATGGTCGCTGCCCATCAAACGATGGAAGCGCTGAAGCTATTATCCGGAAACCGCCAAGCCTTGAGGAAAAAGATGCTGTCTTTTGATTTATGGCGTAACGAACAGTTGGAATTTGGAGTAGACCGTGCAAAAAAATCGGATTGCTCCACATGCGGCGAGGAACCGACATACCCTTATCTGTCGGCTGAGCATGCCGATAAAAGCGAAGTGCTGTGCGGCAGGGACACCGTGCAGATCCGGCCGGGCAGACCCATGCAGCTTCAACTGGAGGAGATGGCGGATCGATTAAACAGCCTGCCTCAAGGAAAAGCTACCGTTACCCCATATATGATCATTTTTCAGGCAAGTCCGCACCGTTTGGTTATATTTCAAGACGGCAGAACCCTGGTGCATGGCACATCGGATATCGCCAAGGCTAGATCGCTATATAATCAATACGTTGGCGGTTAAATAAGAAGGAGCAAAGCTAACGTGTTTCATCCATCATCGTAAACGACTAAGGAGTGAGCCTCACAGGCCCACTCCTTTTATCGTTTAATCCCCAATCGCTTCATTCAAAATTAAATGGAATCCGTTCTGGATGAAATAGAGATCAGGGTGAGCGATATTTTGCATGATCAGATTGTTGAATGTTGCGGACCCGTTGCCCGTGTACGTATAGATCGCCGCACCCGGATGCGGACTCGAGAATCTCGAGGACGTTACTCCGTCAAGTCCCGTACCGTCTATACGGATATGGTTAAACACGATGTTCTCAAACCCGCCGCCATAACCGAACTGTACCGCACTGCGCTGGGTGTTCAGAATATCGATGTTGGTAAACGTAACATTGCGGATCGGATCATTCGATGCTTCAAGGTCGATGGCCCCGCGCTCCCCGTTGTACAAGTCTTTACTGGTACCACTGCCAATGATGGTGGTATCGGAGAACAGAATGCCGGTATTATTCTGGAAATGATATCCAGGGAATACCGTGTTCATTCGGATGCCGGAACCGCCAACGGTGTCTACAATCAAATTGTGAGTGGCCTTGTGACCGCTTCCCCCAAAGAAAGCGATGGCCGCCGCGCGCCAGTTGTTTTCGATGGTGTTATAGGAGAAGGTGTTGTTAACACCCACTGGTGCACCGTTCACGTTACTCGTCCAGACAGCGAGTCCATCGTCGCCGTTATTTCGAATGCTGCTGTTGCGCACCATCGAATGGCTGGTCCCCTGCGCAAAATTAACCCCATCCGCTAAGTTGTTGCGGATCCGGCTGTTTTCTATGACCAGCCCTTCCGCGATCTTGGCCGGCGTATGGGCATAATCGCCAACCCAGAATCCGCATTCGAAATGCTCCACCCACACATTGTGAATCTTGGAGTTGGTGCCGAAATTGTCCATGAATCCTTTGTAAATGGCATTCTGATTATATCGGGACCGCAGATTCGAGTTGAGATAGATATGGCTGAAATCCAGCTGGCCCGCGATTCGAAGCGAGATCCCGCCGGAAGCCGCATTCGGGTTGGTAAATTGGATGTTGGTGTGCCAGATGCCTGCCCCCATAATCTTCATGTCATTGATCATATTGCCGACCGAGCCGATCTTCCACATATTGCCCAAATGGAACGTCCCCTCAGGAATGTATAGGGTTTTGCCTGATGAGGCCGCTGCCTGCACGGCCGCCTCAAATGCCGTTAGGTCATCTTGGCCGTCGTTGGGGATCGCACCGAAATCCGTGACGGAGACCGAGTTGGCAGGACGGGCGATAGCGGCAGGTACCGGCTCGATTTCGATGAAATCGACGCCGTATTCCAGGTTATCCGCATTAGACTTCTGAATACGGAGTTTGTCTCCCGGCTGAAGCGGCGTATCCATTTTCCAGTGTACTTCATCGAACCGGAATAGAGGACGTCCTCCTCCAGGCGCATCTGCCGGATGATCGCTGGAAAAATACTGCCAGCTGTAGTAGGACGTTAATGGAACCGTCTTCTTCTTCGAACCGTTTACATAGACGTCGAGCGAGCCGTCTAATCCCATGCCGTCCGATGAGTCCGGCATCGTATATCGCATGGTGATGCCTGCGCCCCCTTCGCCTTCACGAACCGTCCATTCCAGGTTGGATCCGCTTGTAGGGAGAGCAACATAACGTTGTCCGGATGCTTCCGATGCCGTGAGCGCTTGATCGAACGTGGGCGCTGACTTTAGCAATGCGCCGCCGCCGCGTATGGCGTCATCGGTATCATAGCGGGTATACGGCATGCTGGCACCTCGTGATGAGTACACGGTTAGGTTGGCATGACTGACATTGTTCTCCCGTTTAACCGGTACTTCGTTAGCATCGGGTGCCACGGAGGTTGTTAATGTATAGCTGCCGCTTGCAGCGGTCCATGTGCCGGGAATTTGGACGGTGGCGGATGCGCCTGCGGCAAGGGCACCATGGTAGCTACCGTTAAAGGTCTGGATCGTTGATCCGGCCGGATTCTTCAGTGCAACGGAAATCGCATGCGAGCCGCTAGCCGTGGCTTTGTTGCCTTGGTTCTTAAGATTGACGGTAAAGGCTACGGCATTGCCGGCCATAGGCGTGGTTGGCGTCCACTGTATCGTTCCTACCAAATCGGAGCTTTCCACGCTGCCAATAACCAAAGGGGACGAATGGGAATAGCTGTTGTTCCCATCGTTCAGCTCGATGATGTTGTCATCCTCGTCGACCTTGGCGCTGAGGGTATACGATGAAGCCGCTGGGGCTCCGGTTTGCAGGGAGACCGTGGCGGAAGCTCCTGCTGCAAGCGGCCCTAACGGCGAGGAGCCTGCTTTTGCGTCATTCAGGTAAAAATTGACCGTCGTAGCGCCGGCTTCCGCGCTTCCAATGTTTTTAACCGTGGCATGCAGTGTGATATCATCGTTTTCGCTCGGAGAAGACGGCGTCCAGGACATATCCGTAATGGTAAGGTCCGGGTTCTCGCCGGCGGTGCCATACACTTCAATTTCCGCAATCTGTCCCGCAGGGGCGCCGGAATTCGATGTTATGTTCAATTGCAGACGTTTAACCGTTGCATTTACCGGAATCGTTACGAAATTTCCGGAAGCGGGGGCGAACGTATAGGACTGAGCCGACACCAGATTACTAAAGGTCGTCGTAGTTTGGTCATGCCCAAGGACTTGTATGGTTTGCGTGCGGGCGCTCCATTCCGTAGACGGATTCAGTTTCAGTACGATGGAGGTAATATCATGGTTTGATTCCAGATCCAGGGTCAGCGTACTGGGGTTGCTGCCGCCTTCCCAGTAAGTTTGGACGTTGTTGTCGTTAGCATGGGCCGCTACATACGTGAAAGTGCTTGAGGAGGCGGTAATCGGTTTGCCGCTCGCGACATTGTTTCCCGTTGGAGGCGTCGGAGGGGAGACCGATGGTCCATAAATTTCAAATTCAGACAGCTGCGCAGCCGGCCATGTCGTATTGTTGGCTACACTTAAACGAACATATCTCGTGCTCGTTTCGTCAAAACTCACGGTCACCGAGTTTCCTTCGGCAGGGTCGAATGCATAGTCGGCCGGACCCGTGATATTTGTGAATGTCGTGCCGTTCAAGCTGCCTTGTACGCTCAGCGTTTGAGTCCGCGGCTCCCAGCTGGCAGGAAGTTTTAGGACGAATTCGTTGATGCTGGTGGCGGTACCGAGATCAACTTGTATCCATTGCGGGAACGCATGGTTGGTGCTTTCCCAGTACGAATTTGGATTGCCATCGTTTACGTTGGACGGCCCGTAGGTTTGGGATTGGCCGCTAGCCGTCACGTTTTTGCCGATGGATAGGTTTATTCCGCCTGCTGCAGAAGCCTTAGCGGGAGGCCCGGCGGCCGTGAATACAATGGATACCAGCATGATTACGACTAGAGGCCATCCCACGAGTTTGTTGCGCATATTATTTTTCCTCCTTCATCATGGTTGATGAGTTATACCGGGTAAAGATATCCCCCTTTCCTGATCTTATATCCATTATAAAAATAACGTCTCGACCGAAATAAGATGCAATTCTACGGAAATCGTATGCGATCCCAGCATCTTTTGGATCAGGCTTGAATTTTTGTAAGAAAATGCGTTCTGGTTGTTCTTCATCCATTGCAGGAGTGAAAGCAGGATGAAACAGACATACTTACATTATTAAGCGATGAAAGCGGGGGAGAACCCGTGGACAAAGTCATTTTGATCGCGGCAGACAATCAAGCTCGGATCCAGACGATAACGGAGATACTAGAACAAGCGGGTTATAAGGTTACAGACGCTGCGAATTATTCGGAAGTGGTTGCCGCTCTGCAGCGCGCAGGCGCAGACCTGCTGCTCATCGACAGCAGACTGCCGGGTATGAACCAATTCAATCTCGTGGAGCGACTGGCGGGCAGAAGGGAACAGCTCCCGATCATTGTCATCGGAAGCGACGGTTCTAACGAAGCGATTCATGCTTTGGAAGCTGGAGCCCATGACTACATCCCGAATGACAGGGATGAGAGGGAGCTGTTGGCGCGAATTGCCAATTTGCTGAGGCTTTTTCAGACAGGACGCGCGGAACAGGAGGAGATCATCCGAATCGGAGATCTGGTGATCGATCCTTTGAGCCGCAATGTAATTCGGGAAGAGGAGCCCGTGGAACTGACTCATCGCGAATACGATTTGCTGTTGTTTTTGGCTCGAAGGCAGGGGCAGGTATGCACGCGTGAGGATATTTTAAAACAGGTATGGGATTATGATTTTCATACGGGTACCAACGTGGTCGATGTCTACATTCTCCATTTGAGAGAGAAGATCGATAGAGGGCGCAAGCAAAAACTGCTTCGTACGATACGGGGGGCCGGTTATAAGCTTTTATCCCAGAAAGAAATCGATGCAAGCAAAAAAGACCGCCTTCCCTGAGCGGAAAGACGGTCTTCGATATGATAAGTGGAAAATAAGACTACAGTACGCGACGAGCTTTCAGGTAAGTCTTGCTCCAGTTGCCGGACAGGCTGGAGATCGTTACGCCAGGCTTGCCGTAAGTGTGCAAGATTTTGTTGTTGCCCATATAAACGGCAACGTGTGTTACGTTTCTGCCATTCGCACGGCTTCCGCTTGAGAAGAATACCAGATCGCCGGCTCTCAGGTTCGATTTCGAAACGGCCTTGCCGACCTTGGATTGGGCAGCGGACGTACGCGGCAGGTTCACGCCGTATTTTTTAAAGATATGTTTCATGAAGGAAGAGCAATCAAACACTCTTGTCGTGGATGTGGATGCTCCGAATTTATAAGGTGTTCCCATATATTGTTTACCGAAGTTAACGACTCGAGTTCCTGTGCTTACGGATGCTGCTTCTACAGGTGCCGGCGGTGCGACAGTTAGTACTGCGCCTACGCCCAAAGTTGCGCTCAAGCTGATGACTACGGCTTTCTTAATCCAATTCTGTCGATTCATGTTGTATGACCTCCAAGCAGTTATTGTTTTTTGCGATGAACCGAGTATATCAGATTTGAAACCGGCCATAATCTGGATAATCGGCGGAAGCCCTTGGGCCGCATGAAATGAAAGCGAATTATTAAAATATCATTAAAAGTAACAAAAAATTAAGAATTGCGGCTGATTCGCGAGTTCTAAACAAGAAAAAACCCTTGATATACAAGGGTTTTTCAAAAGAATTACGAGGTTTAATATTTTGCGATAAAAGATGACAAAATAGTAATGATTAGCGATCCTTGCTTTGAATAATGAGCAGCAGACCGCCTTCGATCCGAACCGTTCCTTTCTCCTCGGCCAGCCTGTTGCTGACCCCGAGCGACTGCCCCAATCGCAATGTGGCATCTTGGAGCGGATACTGAAAACCTTCGAGATAAATGCCGGTAACTTCCGTGGTGAGCGGCAGAAGGGAGACATATGTAAACCCTTTGTTCTCGACATGACAGCTGGAGCCCGTCAGGGTAATAAAATTGTTTTCATCTAATATGGAACACGGGATATGATGCTGAAGGCCGCGTATGAGCATGTGGATATTGGCCAGCGTATGATCCAGGCGCGTGCCCGTAGCCCCCAGAATCATGATGGATTCGGGCGAGCGTTCCATAGCCAGCTCGAAGGCAAGCTCGGTGTCGGTCAAATTTTTATCGATCGGGTCACAATCGATGACCTTTCCGCTCATGGAGTGGACACGATTCATCTGCTCGGGCGGAATGGAATCGAAATCTCCGACGGACAGATCGGGTTTGATTCCATGTTCAATCAAGAAGAGAGCGCCGCGATCGGCTCCTATAATGAAATCCCCTTCTTGGACCTCATTCAGGAATCCCGTTGACAACTCCCCACCTGTGAAGATCAGGACGCGAGTGTGCTTCATAATATATTCCTCCTTTTTCGAGAGAATTGTCATTGAATTCTAGTATAGTGCAGTTTTCATGCTTGCACAATTTTAATAGGCGCGGCTACAATGTAGTATGTAAATTGACGGGGGAGCGGGGGAACTGAATTTTGGACATGCATGTGTTTGACGTATTCAGCATCATTGGCACCATTGCGTTTGCCATGTCCGGAGCTTTTGTGGCAATGGAAGAGGAATACGATATTTTGGGGGTTGTGGTGCTTGGATTGGTCACGGCCTTCGGCGGGGGTATTATAAGGAACGTCCTGATCGGCGTGCCGGTTACCACCCTGTGGGGTCAGGGAGATTTAATCATGCTGGCGATGATTTCGGTTTTCGTGGCGTTTGTGCTGCCGCTCGGCTTGATTCAGCATTGGAAGAAAACGGAGGCCTTGTTTGATGCAATCGGGTTATCCGCCTTCGCGATTCAAGGAGCATTATATGCTACGCAAATGAATCATCCATTGAGCGCGGTCATCGTGGCGGCTGTGCTGACAGGCAGCGGCGGAGGAATGGTCCGCGATTTGCTGGCCGGGCGGAAGCCGCTCGTGCTGCGCGACGAGATTTACGCGGTCTGGGCCATGGCAGCAGGTGTCGCTATCGGCTTAGGGGTCGCCACCAAGACCTGGCAGCTCTTGACCTTATTTGTTATAGTCATCGTTTTCAGGATGCTGTCCGTTCTATATAAATGGAGATTGCCCAGAAGGTCGCTGCACGCAACCCAGTCTTCGGCAGCCAGCGGAAAAGAAGTCAGATCCGGTTAAAATAAGGTATGGAACAGATTAAATAAAATTTCTCGATTGCGATTCATCATAGCGTGGAGGTGGAAGGACCATGGTATCCGTTTTGTTTGTATGTTTGGGCAATATCTGCCGCTCGCCCATGGCGGAAGCGGTGCTGCGGCATAAAATAGTACAGCGCGGGCTGCAGGATCAAATAAGCGTGGATTCGGCCGGCACCGGGGATTGGCATATCGGCAGCATTCCCCATGAAGGTACGAGAAAGCTGCTCGACAGCTGGCGAATCAGTTATGAAGGAATGGTCGCGCGCAAGGTAGTCAGTGAGGACCTTGAACGTTTCGATTACGTTATCGGCATGGATGATTCGAATGTAACGAATATCCGCAAGTTAGCTGGAGGCGATCAGGCTGAGATTTTGAAGTTCATGGATTTGCTGCCGAACGAAAAATTGCGCGAGGTGCCCGATCCGTATTTCACCGGAAACTTTGACGAAGTGTACCGGCTGATTGATGCGGGGTGCGACATCTTACTGGACAAAATCATGGAAGAAAAGCTATAATCGATTCGAACAAGCGGTGAATCAGCCGCTTTTTTGAAGAACATCATTGAAAGCGATACCAAGAAGAACGGGCTGCTGAACATAAAAGATGAACAATGCACATTCCATAAAAAATGCGCGGTTGTTCATCTTTTTTTGGAGTGGGGCAGAAGCTGCAGACGATCATGTCCTAGCTTTGCCTCACAGGTATTCTTTTTGCCAACGGATTTCAATCGTAACGCATGGAGTCCCGAGTGGGACAGTTAAACCATTTTGCAGTAACAGGTCATTTATATAGCCCATGGATTTTGCCGATTCAAACATTTAACCAAGGAAGTACATAAGGGCAGCAGGGAGCTCTTTTTGCCAAAATCCCCAAAGGTGACGACCTTCTTTTTCAAGATATGATACGGTAGCACCCCGTTCTTCCAGCAAAGCCTTTGTTGAGCGATTTAATTCGACGAAGTTATAGACACCTGTATCGGTTGCGTAGTTGTCTTCTTGCAAGCCTACAATCATGTAAATGTTGAGCCAGGACAAATCACGCTCTTCCTGAATCATGTTCTGGGTCTTCTCATAGTAGGCCCCGGACAAGCTGATGATTCTTGTGAAAAGATGCGGATAACGCAAGGCCAAATGCACGGAGACGCTTCCCCCGAGGGAGTCGCCGGCAAGCACTCTTTCCGCAGGCTCTTTGCGCACGGGATATTTTTGCTCCACGAAGGGAATAATCTCTTCGGCGAAGCAGGACAGGTAAGCATCAAAGCGGTTGCCGAACGGCGCGTACTCCTCGGTTCGTACCTTGGTGTTCACTTCCACGCCCACAATGATGAACGGCTCCACGTCTTCTTCGAGGATGAGCTGGTTGGCCCAGGTCGCGATGCGGCCGAAGTTGAAAAATTCCTCTCCGTCCTGACAGTAAACGACGGGATAGCTGAGGATTTCATTGTATCCGGGAGGAAGATAGATGCGCAGCGTTCGAGTCTCCTGCAAAAACTTGCTGTCAATCACTTCTTTTACGATGGTTCGCTTCAATAAACGTTCATTCGTCATCATTCGTCACCTTTTTCGGGTTAGTTTTTGAAATGCGGTAAACAATAAGTTAAAATTACCCTGACATGATTAAGTTGTCTGCTGTTCTATGATGTTTGTCATACTGTTATAGTATTATTCGTCAACTGTTATACATACAAACGTGAAAGAATATGAAATTTTATCCCGTATTTCTTTGACGAATGGAGTGAAACAGGTGTATAATAATTCTATAACAGCGGAACTTGATATTCAAATATTTATTGAGGTGAAAAAAATGACCAAGGTTCCTTATGAAGTATATACCGAGGAAGTAGGTACTCTATCTGTACTTTCCCCGGATGGCAAAATCGTAAACAAAGATCTTCTGCCTGAATTGTCGGACGATCAACTGAAAGAAATTATGTACCGTATGGTATTTACCCGTACTTGGGACGACCGCGCCGTAAACCTCGGCCGTCAAGGACGTCTCGGTTTCTACGCTCCTGTATCCGGTCAAGAAGCTACGATGGTAGGCAGTGAGTTCGCGCTTGAGAAAGACGACTTTATCTGCCCGGGCTACCGCGATATGCCGCAAATCGTATGGCATGGACTTCCGCTCTACCAAGCATTCCTTTATTCCCGCGGACATCAGCATGGCGGACAAATTCCCGAAGGCGTTAACGTATTGATGCCTCAGATCATCATCGGCGCGCAAATCCTGCATGCCATGGGTATCGCGATGGGCTACAAATTGAAGAAGCAAAAACAAGTGGTTATTACGTATACCGGTGACGGCGGCTCTTCCGAGGGCGACTTCTACGAAGGCCTGAACTATGCAGGCGTGTATAAACTGCCGGTCATCTTCTTCGTGCAAAACAACGGCTATGCAATCACGACTCCGTTCTCCAAGCAGACAGCAGCATTGTCTATCGCGCACAAAGCTGTAGCAGCCGGCATCAAAGGCGTTAAAGTTGACGGCATGGACGTTCTCGCGGTGATCAAAGCGGTTCAGGATGCTGCAGAGCGCGGCCGCAACGGTGAAGGCGCAACGCTGATCGAAGCCGTGACATACCGTTTCCGTCCGCATTCCTTGTCTGACGACGCTACGAAATATCGTACGAAGGAAGAAGAGGGCGAGTGGAACGAGAAGGATCCGATCGCGCGTCTTGCGAAGTACCTGGAAGCCAAAGGCCTCTGGACAGAAGAAGATACAGCTCGCGTGAAAGAAGAAGCGAAAGCGAAAGTCAACGAGCAAATCAAAAAAGCAGAACAAACGGAAAAAATGACGGTACCTGGTTTGATCGACAGCATGTTCGAGCAAACGCCGAAGCATTTGGAAGAACAGAAAGCCGATTTCCAATAAGAGTGACGGACCGATGATTGTCAAAGGTTGATCCTGGATGATCATCCGGTTTGTCATGGGCGCATCAGGTCTTGTTTTTAAATAACGTTTAACATCGATATATAGCCTTATAAGGCATCACACTGGAAGAACAGTGAACTGTATTTCTTAAGGAGGAAATGAAGCAATGGCACAAATGAACATGAAAGAAGCGATTCGCGACGCCATGCGCGTTGAATTGAGCCGTGACCCTAACGTTGTCATCTTCGGTGAAGACGTAGGTAATGTCGGCGGTGTTTTCCGGGTAACGGAAGGCCTTCAAAAAGAATTCGGGGAAGAGCGCGTATTCGATACGCCGCTGGCAGAGTCCGCTATCGGAGGTTTGGCGGTAGGTCTCGGTATTCAAGGCTTCCGTCCGATCGCTGAAATTCAATTCGTTGGATTTATCTTTGAGGCGCTCGACCAAATCGTCGTTCAAGCAGCGCGTATGCGTTACCGTTCCGGCGGACGCTACAACTCCCCGATCGTGTTCCGTACACCATTCGGCGGCGGGGTTAAAGCGGCTGAGCTGCATACCGACGCACTCGAAGGTTTGATCACACAAACCCCGGGTATTAAAGTTGTAGTACCTTCCAATCCTTATGATGCAAAAGGACTCATGATCGCAGCGATTCGCGACAATGACCCTGTATTCTTCATGGAGCACTTGAACCTGTACCATGCGTTCCGCGCTGAAGTTCCTGAAGGTGATTACACCGTTGAGCTTGGCAAGGCTAACGTGGTTCGCGAAGGAACGGACGTTACGATCATCGCTTACGGCCTGATGGTTCATACTGCTACGAAAGCGGCAGACGAGCTTGAAAAGAACGGAATCAAAGCCGAAATCATCGACCTGCGCACCATTTCTCCAATCGACATCGATACCGTGCTGGCTTCGGTTAAGAAAACCAACCGCGCCATCGTGGTTCAAGAAGCGCAGAAATCTGCCGGCGTAGCCGCAGAAGTAATCGCTCAAATCAACGAGAAAGCGATTCTCCACCTGGAAGCACCGGTGCTTCGCGTTACGCCGCCAGACACCGTGTATCCATTCGCTCAAATCGAGGACACTTGGTTGCCTACTCCGGCGCGTATCGTTGACGCCGTAAATAAAGTATTGAATTTCTAATAGCAGCAATTTCTAGGGAGGTTTTTCAGTTGGCAAAATTCGAATATCGTTTTCCAGAGCTGGGCGAAGGTTTGCATGAAGGTGAAATCATCAAAATGCATATCAAGCCGGGCGACAAAGTAACAGACGACGACATCATCATGGAAGTGCAGAACGACAAGGCGGTCGTAGAAGTTCCTTGTCCCGTGAACGGTACGGTTCAAGAAGTTTTTGCCAAGGACGGTCAAGTATGCCGTGTCGGTGAAGTGGTTGCAATCATCGATGCTGAAGGTGACATTCCTGAGCAAGAGGCTCCTGCCGAAGAGCAGTCCGCTCAAGAAGCCGACGCAGCGAAAGGCAGCGCAGATACGACGTCTTCCCCGGCTCAAGATGCTCCTGCTGACGCTAAACAAGGCGGAAACGGCGAAGCAGCGACGCCTGCAGCACCTAACCGTGAAGTTCTGGCTACGCCAAGCGTGCGCAAATTCGCTCGCGAGCAGGGTGTTGACATCGCACAAGTTCAAGGCTCCGGCAACAACGGAAAAGTGACCCGCGAAGATGTAGAAGCCTTCAAGAACGGTGGTGGCCAAGCAGCAGCAGCTCCGGCTCAAGAAGCTGTTTCCGAGACGAAAGCGGCTCCTGCAGCAGCATCCGCAGCGGTGGACACTCGCGCAGAAGAAGAGCGCGTGCCATTCAAAGGTATCCGCAAAGCGATCTCGAATGCTATGGTTAAATCGGCTTACACGGCTCCTCACGTTACGATCATGGACGAAGTGGACGTAACCGAGTTGGTAGCGTTCCGTACCCGCATGAAACCGATCGCTGAGAAGAAGGGCACGAAAGTTACGTATCTGCCATTCATCGTTAAAGCACTTGTTGCGGCAAGCCGTCAATTCCCTGCTTTGAACGCGATGATCGACGAAGAAGCGAACGAAATCGTGTACAAGAAGTACTACAACATCGGTATCGCCACGGATACTGATAACGGTCTGATCGTACCGGTTATCAAAGATGCGGATCGTAAGAGCATCTGGATGATCGCTGACAGCATCCGTGATCTGGCTGCACGCGGCCGTGAGGGCAAACTGGCTCCTAACGAAATGAAGGGCAGCACGATTTCCATCACGAACATCGGTTCCGCAGGCGGCATGTTCTTTACACCGATCATCAACTTCCCAGAGGTTGCTATCCTCGGTACCGGCCGCATCAGCGAAAAAGCGGTTGTGAAGAACGGCGAGATTGTAGCAGCACCTGTTATGGCATTGTCCTTGAGCTTTGACCACCGTATCATCGACGGCGCAACGGCTCAAAACTTTATGAACTATATTAAACAACTGCTCGCTAACCCTGAGCTGCTTGTTATGGAGGTGTAACTAATGGTAGTTGGAGATGCTTCTTTAGATATTGATACTCTAGTCATTGGTGCTGGTCCTGGTGGTTACGTGGCGGCGATTCGTGCCGCCCAACTGGGTCAAAAGGTTCTGATCGTTGATAAATCGGAACTCGGCGGCGTTTGCTTGAACCGTGGTTGTATTCCTTCCAAGGCTTTGATCGCTGCAGCTCATCAGTTCGAATCCGCGAAGCATGCCGATGCATTCGGTATTTCCGTGGAGAACGTAACCGTTGATTTCGCGAAAACGCAGGAATTCAAAAACGGCGTTGTCAAAAAAATGACCGGCGGCGTAGCTGGTTTGCTGAAAGGCAACAAAGTGGAAGTTTTCAACGGCGAGTGCATGTTCATCAACGAAAACGAAGCGCGTGTATTCAATGATCATGAATCTCCGCGTTACCGCTTCAAGAACTGCATCATTGCTACTGGTTCCCGTCCAATCGAACTGAAGCCATTCCCGTTTGGCGGACGCATCTTGTCTTCCACCGAAGCATTGAACCTGCCTGAAGTACCGAAGAGCATGATTGTCATCGGCGGCGGCTACATCGGTGCCGAGTTGGGTCAAATGTACTCCAAATTCGGTTCCAAAGTAACGATCATCGAAGGTCTGGACAGCGTTCTGGCTGGCTTTGACAAAGACATGACAAGCCTCGTTACCAAGAACATGAAGAAAACCGGCATCGAAATTATCACAGGTGCTAAAGCTGAAAGTGCTGAGCAAAACGATAAAGAAGTTACCGTGAAATACTCCGTGAATGGCGAAACCAAAGAAGTAACAGCTGATTACCTGCTGGTTACGGTTGGCCGTCGTCCGAACACGGACGGAGAGCTTGGTCTGGACCTGATCGGCCTCGACATGGATGAGCGCGGATTCGTGAAAGTCGACCATCAAGGACGCACCAGCATTCCGCATATCTTCGCAATCGGGGATATCGTGTCCGGCCTGGCGCTTGCACACAAAGCTTCCTACGAAGGTAAAGTGGCTGCTGAAGCGATCTCCGGAATGCCGTCCGTCGTGGATTACAAATGTATCCCGGCCGTTGTGTTTACGGATCCTGAATGCTCCAGCGTAGGTTACACCGAAGCTCAAGCGAAGGAAAAAGGCCATAAAGTAAAAGCTGGCAAATTCCCTTACGCAGGCAACGGACGTTCCGTATCCTTGAACCATCCGGAAGGCTTCGTGAAAATCGTGGCCGAAGAGGGAACAGGGCTTATTCTCGGAGCGCAAATCGTGGGTCTGGAAGCTTCCAACCTGATTGCCGAGCTCGGCCTTGCTATTGAAATGGGCGCTACGCTTGAAGATGTAGCTTTGACCATCCATGCGCATCCGACGCTGGGAGAGATCGTTATGGAAGCGG
Source organism: Priestia sp. BR_2 (assembly GCF_041954005.1). Classification (NCBI taxonomy): domain Bacteria; kingdom Bacillati; phylum Bacillota; class Bacilli; order Caryophanales; family Bacillaceae; genus Priestia; species Priestia sp. BR_2. The sequence continues at coordinate 90,310 of NZ_JAVFHM010000185.1, forward strand.
CGGAATTGGTAATGGGTCATCCGATCCACATCATTGCCCGTTAATCCGTAGACGTATTTTCGAGTCATTATATATTCAGCCAGGAGGCAGAGAACGCGCAGGCGGTTTCTGCCTCCTGTTTTTTTATGTAGATATGCCAACGGATACCCGCCCTCTCCGGGCAGGGTTATTTTAAGCATCCCAATCATTCCGTGAACATGGTAGACTGAGGATATGAGATTTTAGTGAGGTGACTATGAGATGAAACAATATTTGGAGCTGCTGCAGGATATACTGGATCATGGCGTAGAGAAGGGAGACCGGACGGGTACGGGAACGTTGTCCGTATTCGGAAGACAGCTGCGTTTTGACCTATCCCAAGGGTTTCCGCTAATGACAACCAAGCGGATTCACCTGAAATCGGTCGTACATGAGCTTTTGTGGTTCTTGAGCGGTGAAACGAATATCCGGTACCTAAAAGAGAACGGCGTGCGGATATGGGACGAATGGGCGGATGAAAACGGGGATTTGGGTCCTGTCTACGGCTCGCAGTGGCGGGCATGGGAAACGCCGGATGGACGCCATATCGATCAGATCGCCAATGTCATCGATTCGATTAAGAATAATCCTGATTCCAGACGACATATCGTCAGTGCCTGGAACGTGGCGGAGATTGATAACATGAAGCTGCCGCCGTGCCATTTTGTATTCCAATTCTACGTGGCGGGCGGGAAGCTTTCCTGTATGCTTACCATGCGCTCGGTGGACAGCTTCCTCGGGCTGCCGTTCAACATTGCCAGTTATGCGCTGTTAACCCATATGGTTGCCCAGCAGTGCGACCTGGAGCCGGGTGAATTCATCTGGTCGGGCGGCGATGTCCATATTTATTCCAACCATATGGAGCAGGTGAGAACGCAGCTTGAACGCGAGCCATATGCGCTGCCGAAGCTGGTGATCAAGCGCAAGCCGGACAGCATTTTTGATTATACGTACGAGGATTTTGAATTTGAGGGTTATCAATACCATCCGACCATTAAGGCGACGGTTGCCGTATAAGTTTAAATTGGGTTATGGAGGCTCCATGCGGTGACATCCATAAGATCAATGGAAGGAGAGACGGTGTAATGATATCGATGATATGGGCAATGGGCAAGGATCAGGTGATCGGGCTGAACGGCACGATGCCGTGGCGCTTGCCGCGGGATATGGCCTTCTTCAAGGAGAAAACCCTCCATAAAACGATCCTGATGGGGCGCAAGACTTGGGATTCCTTTGGCGGCAAGCCGCTGCCTCACCGAAAGAACATCGTGCTGACGAGAGATGAGAGCTTTACGTTGACGGAGGATCAGGGCATCGTGATCCATGACATCGAGAACGCGTTACCCTATTCGAAGAATGAGGAACTGATGGTGATTGGCGGATCGCAGATTTATGAATTGATGCTGCCGAAAGCGGATCGTCTGTACTGCACGTTCATTGACGAGAGTTTTGAAGGGGATACGTACTTTCCCGAAGTGAACTGGGAAGAATGGAAGATCGTCGAAGAAGTTCCCGGCATCACGGATGAAAAAAATCCGTATGCCTACCGTTTCGTTACGTTTGAACGGAAATAAACAGCTCGATGGCACGATTCGGAGGGATAGACTTACCGCCTTCCGTCCATGTTGACAATGCTTTCATAGTAGGATAATACAAATGATCATGCATATAGTCCATTTAACAGGCGAAAAGCGAAATGCTACTATATTTCTAATGTTTATGCAAATGGCTGCTTAAATAGCCGCGAGTAGTGGGGATTCATGCTTTGATAAAAATTTTTTTAGCATAAATAGAAAAAATAAATCAGGCTGAAACCTGTTTCTTGGCTCATCTGACGATAGATGTCGGATGATTTATGATATGATAAATTGTACATGGTAATCAGCATGGATAGAACGGATGGGGGTAAAGCAGTATGTCTACACCAACAGGATTTATGGAATATCAGCGCCAGCTTCCGGCAGACCGGAGCCCGGCTGAACGAGTTAAAGACTGGGAAGAGTTTCATAAACATTTAGAAGAAGATGAGCTCCAGACCCAGGGAGCACGCTGCATGGACTGCGGTACGCCATACTGCCATACAGGAATCGATATGGTCGGCGGCACATCGGGCTGCCCGATCCACAACCTGATCCCGGAATGGAACAATCTTGTATATCGGGGCTTGTGGAGAGAAGCTCTGGAGCGTCTCCACAAAACGAACAATTTCCCTGAGTTTACCGGACGCGTATGTCCAGCGCCTTGCGAGGGTTCTTGTACCGTCGGCTTGATCGGGGAGCCGGTTACGATCAAATCCATCGAGCAGGCGATTATCGACAAAGGCTTTGAAGAAGGCTGGGTCGTTCCGGAGCCGCCCGAGAAGCGCACAGGAAGACGCGTAGCCGTTGTCGGTTCCGGTCCGGCAGGACTGGCGGCAGCAGCACAGCTGAACAAAGCGGGCCATTCCGTCACCGTCTACGAGCGTGCGGACCGCATTGGCGGCTTGTTGACCTACGGGATACCGTCCATGAAGCTGGACAAGGGCATCGTGCAGCGCCGTGTCGATCTGCTCGCGGCGGAAGGCGTCGAATTTGTCGTGAACACCGAGATCGGCAAGGATATTCCCGCCAAGCAGCTGATGGAAGACTATGATGCCGTCGTACTCTGCGGCGGTGCAACAAAGCCGCGCGAATTCAACATTGAGGGCAGTGATCTCAAGGGCATCCATTACGCGATGGATTACCTGAACGGAACGATCAAGAGCCTGCTGGATTCCGGTCTTGAAGACGGCAACTATTTGTCGGCAAAAGACAAGGACGTTATCGTCATCGGCGGCGGCGACACAGGCTCCGACTGCGTGGCCACGGCGCTGCGTCACGGCTGCAGCAGCGTTACCCAGTTCGGTACGCATAAACAGGCTCCGCTGCAGCGCGATCCGATTGCGAACCCTTGGCCGCAATTCCCGAACGTGTATACACTGGATTACGCCCACGAGGAAGCCAAAGCGCTGTTTGGCAACGATCCGCGGGAATTCTCCATCATGACCACGAAATTCGTCGGAGATGATGAAGGGAACCTGAAAGAGCTTCATACCGTTCAAATCGAGCGCATTGTAGATGAAACCGGCCGTAAAGTGTATCAGCCGATTCCGGGCACGGAAAAAGCGTTTCCGGCGCAAATGGCGTTCATCGCGATCGGTTTTGACGGACCGGAGCAGACGCTGGTAGAACAGCTTGGACTTGAAACGGACCGTCGTTCCAATGTTAAAGCGCCGTATGGCAAATATACGACGAATGTGGATAAAGTATTTGCAGCCGGCGACATGCGCCGCGGACAAAGCCTTGTCGTGTGGGCGATCAATGAAGGCCGCGAGGTGGCACGCGAGGTAGACAAATATCTGATGGGCGCGACCGTACTGGTTTAATCCTTCTCCTAAATATGCTATCATGAATATAGTAGTTAAAGGGACTTCGCGAGAGCGAAGTCCTTTTTGGAGTTAGCCTCCGCGCCAGGCTGCTCATCGGGGAGGAGAATGTCATTTGAAAACGTTGGTCATTGCCGAAAAGCCGGATATGGGACGGAATATCGCTGCGGTCATCGAGCCGCGGGCCAAGAACAACCGTACATATCTTGAAGGTGAGCAATACATCATAACTTGGGCTATCGGACATCTGGTTGGGCTGGCGGAGCCGGATGCATATGATCCGAAGTACAAACGCTGGAATTTACGGGACCTGCCTATCATTCCGGAGCAATTCAAAATCATCCCGAATCCGAAAACCAAGGATCAGCTGAAGGTCATTGGAGAGGTAGCCAAGCGCTGCAGCCATATCGTGAATGCCTGCGATGCGGGACGAGAAGGACAATATATTTTCGCACTAATCCAACAACAATTAAAACTGAAACAGCCTGTAAAAAGACTATGGATCTCGGATTTAACGCCGGAAAGCATTGGCCGCGGCTTTGCGGAGCTTAAGGACGGCGTTGAATTCGAGAATTTAACGCAAGCTGCGCGCGCGCGCAGCGAAGCCGATTGGTTGATCGGCATGAATGCGTCGCGCGCCTTTACGACCCGCCATCAGACGTTGCTGTCGGTTGGCCGGGTGCAGACGCCGGTGCTGGCACTGATCTATGACCGGCAGAAGGAGATCGAAGCCTTCGAATCGCAAACGTTCTACGACGTGAAAGCTTTGTTCAAGCAGGATCAACTGGAGTATACGGGAACCTGGCAGGGAGAGCGGCTGACCTCGCAGGAGAAAGCAGAGACGATTGCAGCCAAGGTCCATGGAAAGAACGGCACCATCACTAAATATGAAGTGAAGGAAACGAAGGAATACCCGTTCAAATTGTATGATTTGACCCTGCTTCAGCGTGAAGCCAATGCCAAGTACGGTTACTCTGCCAAAAAAACGCTGGATCTTGCGCAAGCGTTATATGAACGCCACAAGGTGATTTCCTATCCGCGTACGAACTCCAACTATGTGAATGAACAGAATATCGAAGGCATGCACAAGGCCCTTCATATGCTCAAATCGACCTCGTATGCATCAATGGCCGCAGGAGCGGATCCGAGCCGGGTGCACGTCAACAACAAAGCGGTATGCAATCCGCAGCGGGTTGAGGATCACCATGCCATTCTGCCGACATTAAAGCGGCCGGGCACGCTCAGCAAGGAAGAGCAGCATATCTACGATCTGGTCATCACCCGGTTTCTGTCGCATTTTTATCCTCCGGCCATGTACAAGCAGCATACGGTGCTCACCGAGGTCGAAGGGGAAACATTCAAGACGGGAATCAAGGAGCTTTTGTCGCTTGGATGGAAGGTGTTGATTGCCCAGGATACGGAGAAGAAGAAATCCAAATCTTCCAAGAAGGGGAAAGAGGACGAGGAAGAGGAGGATCAGGAATGGAACGACCGTTCCTTTGACCTTACGCCCGACAAGCCGGTGCAATGCAAAAAATCCGAAGTGAAGGAAAAGGCTACCCAGCCGCCAAAAAGTTATACGGAAGGCACGCTGCTGAAGGCCATGGAAAGCGCCGGTAAGTCCATTGAGGATGAAGCGCTTCGGGATGCGATGAAGGATAGCGGTCTCGGAACGCCGGCAACCCGGGCAGCCACCATCGAGCGGTTGAAAAAGGTCGGATATATTACGATGCAGGGCAAAAAAATCACCGTAACGCAAAAAGGAAGAACGGCGGTGGAGCTGATCAGGCATGCCGGCGTCGAATTGCTGGCTTCGCCCGAGATGACAGGCCAATGGGAGCGGCGTCTCCACCAGATCTCCAAAGGCGAAGCTTCTGCTGACGTATTCATGCAAAACGTGCAGAAGTTCACCGTTTCGATCATAAACAAGGTATCCTCGCAGCGTCCGGCGCCTTCGTCGCTTTTCGGCGGAGATGAGGACAAGTCCAAAGGAAGAGGGAAGCGAAGCGCGTCTAAAGCGGCCCCAGCCTCGAAAGCGAAGAATGAGCGCACGAGCAAGCCCACTCCGAAATCAGCGCCTGCCGCTTCAAATGAAGCGCCGTCCGTACGATCTCCCTTGGGGCGCTGCCCAAGACCCGGATGTGACGGGCATATTATTGAAGGACGCAAAGGTTACGGCTGCGCCAATTTCAAAACCGGCTGCAGCTATGTCATCTGGAAGGAATTTGCCGGAAAACAAATTTCTCATGCGATGCTGAAATCCTTGCTGCTTCAGGGAAAGACCCAAGTGTTATCCTTTAAGAACGAGGACGGCAGCACGTATAAGGGCAGGCTTGTCCTTGCTGCGGGCGGTAACGGGCAGCTGGCCGTTCAGGCCGTGGACTCCAGTGCGGCCGTAAAATCGTAGGACGTCGAGGGTTACGCCAAAATAACGAGCCGATCCGGGATATTACTCCAGGATCGGCTCGTTGTCCGTTCGATTAAGTTAATGCTCTTCAATGACTTCCGGCACTTCAGTCAACGCCGAAACGGTATAGAGCACATTATGCGGCTCTTGCTTCAGCTCGACCAGATTATACTGCCACTCGCGCTGCTGCTTGATGTAGATGCTGTTAATGCCTGCCGTCAATGCCGGAACGACATCCGTGCGGAGCGAGTTGCCGATCATCCACGTATTCGAGCGGACGAACGACCCCATGCCGAGAATCTCCTCAAGCGCCGTGATGTTTTTATGCTGGCGGATATAAATCCGGTCTTTAAAATAGTCCGCCAGCTTCATCTGTTCGATTTTTCGCTTCTGTATTCTCGTTTCGCCCCCGGTATAGAGGTGAAGGCAGTGGCCATCCTCTCGAAGCTTCTCCAGCGTTTCGACCATGCCGGGGTAGGCTTCAATCTCCTGCTCGTATACGCTGAGCCCCAACTGGTAGAGAAGCTCCTCTTCCTTAGGCGAGGTATCTCTCCCGTGAATTCGGCCGAAAAAATGGTATGTATCGATTAGGGACTGGGGGAAGTTCGCGCTCGCGAATCCCAGCTTGTCGATGCCGGCTACGTCGATTTCCATTTGCTTGGCTCGGATTTCTTGGGTGGTTACTCCATAAGGCTGAAACCATTCGGTCATCCATTCGAAATAATCGCCGAGAATCAGGTCGAAATACTTGTTGCAATGTATTAATGTATCATCCATGTCGAAGATAATATGCTGAGATGTTTTACTCATGGTACGCTCCTTCATACTAGGAAAGTCGAATGTAAGTCTCCAGGAACATTTGCAGCTCGGCTGCACCATCCGGCCGCAGGCTGAATCTTTCGTTATTTTCGGATTTCAGATGGGAGCGCAGCAGGCCCGCCGCCCTCAAGATCATCAGGTGGTGCATCAATTGCTCGTAGGGCTGTCCCAATTCGGACGCCATTTCGGACACGGCCTTCGGCTCATCCGCAATATATCTCAGCAGACGCAGACGTTCCGGATCCGCGAGAGCCTCGGTCATGCGCAGGAGAACGACGGGCGGCTCATCCTCGTCTTCTTCCGGTATATCAATAGGGTACTGCAGCAGGAGTACATTATCATAGAAGCAATAGGTATTGATCGGACGAAAATGCGTACCCGGGAACAAGACGACGTTTTCTTGCGGCACGTTATCCAGAATGACTCCGCTGGAAGCATATTCGATCAGATTTTCGTCGTCCATTTTCGGAAGCAGCATTCGTTTCTCTTCGGCATCTTCCTCCAGAAGATGGTACAGCTCAGGCTCCACTTCGGAAAAGTAGTGCTCATACCAGAGTTTCATCAACGGTGTGTAGTTTTCTCGAATTCTGGACGTTTCATCCCGCGTGAGGGACGGCAAGTGAGGCTGAAGCAGGCCATGAAGCTCTTCCACCGGGGAAGATTCGATCCAGCCCAGAAAATCAGGGATTTCAAGGTGCTCTCCTCGAAGCATGATCAGGGCGTATAAGACATCGTAATCCGCGAGCGGCCATGAGCGGGCTCCACTGAACTGGACACGTACATGCTGCGGCAAACGCTCATCCATCTCCGTTATCAGCTGTTTTCCAATATCCAGGTTATCGGTCCATTTCCTTGTTGCATATATCATGAAGCTGCCCAGCAGCTCATAAACCATGGATACATCGATACTAACTTTATATTTCATGAACGGATACCCTCCCAATTGATGGCATTGTTATTATTATGGCTTGTATCGATTGGGCTTGTCCACTATAATGTTCATTTGGCTGTTTAAATTCATCGTTTTTTCATATTAGAGGAGGACTATATTTCAGTGACAGAAGCTGTTACCCCCCGTCAAGGGAGAACTCATTATTTTATTTTAATTGCCGTCGTGGTTGCGGCTGGTTTAAGCCAGGGACTGCTATTGCCGGTGCTGGCTATTTTTTTGGAACGGATAGGCATCTCATCCTCCATGAACGGATTGAACGCGGCTGCTTTATATGTAGGCTCATTTGCCATGACGCTGGTTGCGGAACGGCTTCTCGGCTGGGTCGGTTTCAAAAAACTGATCGTATCGGGTCTCGTGCTGGTGATGCTGTCGCTGGTCGCTTTCCCGTTGATTCCGAGCGTAGCCGTCTGGTTTGTGCTGCGGGTGCTTGTGGGCATCGGCGATAGCGCGCTGCATTATGCCGCCCAGCTGTGGGTGCTGATGATGTCAACCGTGAAGAACCGGGGGCGGAGCATTTCCTTTTACGGCATGTCCTACGGTCTGGGATTTAGTATAGGGCCGCTCGGCATTCCTCTTCTGAAATACGGCGAAGCGGTACCGTTTCTGATTCTGGCTGTGCTGTTCTTGTTCATTCTGCTGGTCGTTCTGTTCAAACTTCCGAATTTGAAGCCGGAAAAAAGCGAGCAAGGAGAGCAGCAGCCGGCCGGCCGCTATCTCAAGAGCTACCGGCTGGCCTGGTTTGCCTTGATTCCCGCATTTTTATACGGATACATGGAAGCGGGGATTAACAGCAATTTCCCGGTCTATGGGTTAAGAAGCGGGTTCACTTTAGGCGAAATTTCGACATTGCTGCCCTTTGTCGGCATCGGCGGACTCCTGCTGCAGCTTCCCCTCGGCATCTGGAGCGATAAATTCGGACGCAAGCGGGTGCTGACGATCGCGGGGATCGTGGGAGGCTGCAGTTTCCTGCTGATTCCGGTAGCCGGAACGAATTTCTGGGCAACCTTACTATTACTGACGGTGGCCGGCGGCTTGGTCGGTTCTTTCTTCTCCCTCGGTCTGGCTTATGCCGCGGACATCCTTCCCAGGGTGCTGCTGCCGGCGGCCAACGTCGTGGCTTCCTTCCATTTCAATGCCGGGAGTATCGCAGGGCCGAATGCGGGCGGCGCTATCATGGAAACCGGGTGGAACGGGGGAATCTTCGTTTTGCTCGGCGGCTTGTATATTGTGTTTGCGTGCACGGGTTTATGGTTCAAAGGCAACAGCGTTTCATCCGACAAATAGAAACATGCGTTCTCATGGCAATTGCTTTCGCTTTCTTCTAAACTAGAGAGTAGGAATATGCACTTGACGGGAGAGACGATAACATGATTAAAGTGGATCGGCTGAAGAAAACGATGGGTCCTGAACGTACACCGGTGTTAAAGGATATCACATTTCAGATGGAACACGGGGAAATGATCGGTCTGATCGGTGCGAGCGGAAGCGGAAAAAGTTTGCTGATGAGCTGTCTGTCGATGCAGCAAAAATGGGACGGCGGCAAGCTGACGATTGACGGCGAAGATATGATGAATCCCGCCGGAAAACGAAGAATTCGACGGGAATGGGCTTATCTCGAGCAGAATCCTTCCCTAAACGTAAATCGAACGGCGCTTAAGAATGTATTGATCGGGCAATCCAGCCAAACGCCGCTGTGGCGGATGGTTACCGGGATGGTCCGGTCTGATGATTATATGGGAGCCATGGATACGATCGAGCACCTGGGTTTGCTGGACAAGGCAAAACGCAAGGCCGGCGAGCTGAGCGGCGGCGAGAAGCAGCGGATTGCCATTGCCAGGGCGCTCGTTCACGGCGCTAAGGTGATTTTGGCGGACGAGCCTGTCACGGGACTCGATCCGGCCTCTGCCGAGCATGTTTTGAAGACGCTAAAAACCTTGTGCGAGGAAGAGCGTCTGACGGTATTTACCGTCATCCCGCTGGAGCTTGCGGAGAAATACTGCACCCGAATCATGGGGCTGTCGGGCGGCCAGCTGGTAGTGGATGTGACCGGAAGACGTTTAACCCATGGCGAGAAGTCAAGACTGTAATTATCGATCACTTGACGCAAGGCGAAAGCATAGAAATGAGTTGATACTTATTGAAATATAGAGTGATGCAAGCCCTGTTGGCCGGCTTGTTACTATTTATCATAAGCGGCTGTACCTTTATCCAGGATCCGGTGTCTTTAATGAAGCGACCGGATCTGCCGACGGACAAAGCGACGCTGAACGGCGCCATCCAGTCCGCGCTCCAGAAGATCAAACTGGACAACGGCGCTATCATTCGGCCGCGAAGCGACGTCGACAGCAGTTCGATCCGAATTCATGACCTGGACAATGACGGCGTTATGGAAGCCGTCGTTTTCTATCAGACGCCGGATGAAGAGGTGAAAATCCACGGCATGATCATGCAGCAGCAGGGTGATACCTGGGTGAAGAGCCTCGATTTCGACGGAGAAGGGACGGTTTTGGAGTCATTTGATTTCGTTGATTTTACGAACGACGGCAAGGTTGACATCGTAGCCGGTTTCTCCCGCGGAGAAGAGAATCTTCAGAACCTGCTGGCCGTGTATTCATTCTCCGGGGATTCGCTCGAAAAAATCCCGGCTTTGCCGTATACGCACTTCAATATCGGAGACATGAACGGCGACAAGGTCAAGGATATTACGGTGGTATACCTCCAGCAGAAAGAGCTCTCGTATATCAGCACCTATCAATACGACAAATTCGAGGATGCTTTCGTTGAGCTGAACAAACTGGATTTGGGACCAAATATCGAAAGTTATTACAATGTTGTCGCAGGTAAAGTGGCCAAAAACAAAGAAGGTATCATCTTGGATGCTTCGGTCGTGTCCAACTCTTCCTATTCCAAGCTCATTATCATGGAGGACAACAAGTTTATTGACGTGCTCCAGGATGAACTGCTTACTTACAAGGAACTGCCGGTTGAGAGCGAGGACGTGAACGATGACGGTATTTTAGAGTTTGGTGTGCTTACTAGGCCAAGCGGCTGGGAAGATCGGCTGATCCTGGACGAAATCCCGTTCTTCACCACGTACTTCCAGTGGGACGGAGAGGTGCGGGAGAGCAACGAAGTAGAAGGGCTTCAATTCGTGCTCCAAAGATACTACGATATGAATAATCGCTTCTATCTGGATTTTCCGCCGGATATGTACAATAAAATTACCATTACGCCGGAATCCAACAAAAATGCTTATTTGAACTTTGTCATGACCGACACGGGAGAGTCCGTCGCGGAAATCAAGTTTTTCTCCACGGCCCAGTGGGGGAAAGCCGAATCCGATTGGGAGATCTTGGTGAAGGAGAAAAACCGCGTCATCGCTTATCGAAGCCATGGCGATCTGAAATTGAGTAAAAAAGATAAAAAGCCAAGCAGCAACAATGTGGCTCCTATCGAAAGAAAGGGGAACTAGACCTTGAGTAAAGTGCTCATATTAGAAGATGAAGAATCCATTCGCAGTTTTATCGTAATTAATCTGAAACGGAACGGCTTTGAGGTGCTGGAGACCGAGAACGGCAATGAGGCCCTTCGCTTGCTGCAAACGACGCCAGACATCGATATCGCCTTGCTCGACGTCATGGTTCCGGGAATCGACGGCTTTGAAGTATGCCGCAGAATCCGGGAAACGAACGAGCGGATCGGCATTATTTTCCTGACGGCAAAAGTTCAAGAGCAGGACAAAGTGTATGCCCTATCCGTCGGAGCGGATGACCACGTAAGCAAACCGTTCAGCCCGACGGAACTGATCGCCCGGCTGCAATCCCTTCTGCGCAGGGTGAACGTTCAGCGTGCGGGTGCCGCCAAGGTATCCTTCCAATCGGGTCCGTTCACGCTGGATCTGATTTCCAAGCAATTCAAGAAGAACGGGCAGCCGGTGGAGCTGACGCCTACGGAATTCTCGCTGGTCCAGTTCTTCCTGGAAAAAGAAAACACGCCGCTTAGCCGTGATGTGCTGCTTGATCACGTATGGGGCAAAGAATATATGGGCGATCCCAAAATCGTGGACGTGAACATTCGGAGACTTCGCCAAAAAATCGAAGGCAATCCTTCCGAGCCGGAATACCTCCAGACGGTATGGGGACACGGCTATAAATGGAAGGGTCAGGGACAATGATCATCAAAAAAGGCATTCGGCGGCAAATCGTGCTGCACTACTTCCTGGTAGTGTTCATCGCCTTGCTGCTGATTGAGGTTATTTTTCTAATCGCATTACGATCGTATTATTACGATACGGTGTACAACCATATGGTGAACCATATCCGTACCGCCAACGATTTCTATCAGCCCTTTCGACTGACCTCGTCGGACAACGTCAATCAGCTGAGCGAAATGGTTCGCCATTTTGAACTGTATAATACGGAGCTTCAAATTTTGAACCCGGCTGGGCAAGTACTCTCAACTTCGACCGGCTTCGAAATAGAGCAGACCATCAAGACCAGCGATGTCACCCAAGCGCTTGCAGGCAATACGAGCCGTTGGATCGGCAAACAGCAAGGCACGGGCCAGATCGTGATGGCGGTGTCCCAGTCCGTTTCGAACGGTTTTGAAAATACGTATATTCTCCGTTACGTGACTTCGCTGGAATACGTAAACGACAAGCTGATGAAAATGACGCTGTTTGCCGTCAGCATCGGGGCGGCCGTTCTGGCGATCGTGCTTGCTTTCAGCATCGGGCTGGCCAATTCCATCGTAAAGCCGCTCAACAACATTACCACAGTGTCCGCTCAGATGGCCAAAGGCAAGTTCAATGTGCGGATCAAGGGCGACTACAAATACGAGCTTGGCGAGCTTTCGTCGACCTTGAATTACATGGCGCAGGAGATTGTGCGAAGCAATCAGGTGAAGGATGACTTTATCTCCTCGATCTCGCATGAGCTGCGAACGCCGCTCACAAGCATCAAGGGCTGGAGCGAAACGCTTGACTCCGGCGGCTACGATCCGGAAGAAACGAAAATCGGAATGCAGATCATCTCCAAGGAAACCGACCGGTTGATCGGCCTTGTCGAAGAGCTTCTGGATTTCTCCAAGCTCCAGCAGAATGAGATGAAGCTAGTGAAGGGCATCGTGAATTTACGGGAGCTGCTGCAAGAGATCATGCTCAATCTGTGGACGAAAGCCGAGAAGAAGGGCGTTCAGATCAAACTGGAGTCCGACGAGAAGCCGATTATCTATGGGGACGTCAACCGCTTGAAGCAGGTATTCCTGAATATCGTGGACAACGCGGTTAAATTCTCGCATGAGAACGGGGTAATCAACCTGTCCTTCACGATGGAAGAGAAGTTTGTTATCGTTACCGTACAAGATCACGGGATCGGCATCTCGGACGAGCATCTTCGGCGGGTAAAGGATCGGTTCTTCCAGGTGAATCCACTTAACGGGGGAACGGGACTTGGATTAGCGATCACGCAGCAGCTCGTTGAGCTTCACGGGGGCACGATGGAAATGGAAAGCGAGCTCGGGCACGGAACAGCCGTGATCGTCAAGCTGCCGCTGCCTGAGGGGAAAATACCGATGGCCGGCGGGTTGGAGAACGGTGAGGAGGACGCAGCCGGGCCGATGGCCTAAGCTTTGCCGGCAATCCGGCAAAGCTTTTCTCAACTTTACACCCGCAAAGTATTTGGACTAAGGATCGAAGCATAGTCTCCACTTTGTGGGGTATTGTTTTTGGGTCCCCCGCAAAGTAATTGGAATAAAGCTCGAAGCATAGTCTCCACTTTGTGGGGGATTGTTTTGGGGTCCCCGCAAAGTAATTGGAATATGCATCGGAGCACAGGCTCCACTTTGTGGGGTTATGTTATAGAGGAGGGGAGTACAGGAGTGGAATCCGCAGCAATGTTTTCAACGGAGCAGGGGCGGTTTGAACTACGAAGGGCAGAAGCCGTGCACGCAGGAGAGATGCTGGCGCTTCTAACGGAGGCGGCCGAGGTGATGGAGCAGCAAGGGCGCAGGCAGTGGAGTCCCTCGCTTTTTTCCCTGGACCTAATGACACAGTACCTGGAAGAGCGTGAAGTATTCATCCTGTGGCATGAAGATAAGGCGGCCGGCATGTTTACGCTGCAGTACGGGGACCCTGACTACTGGGGAAAGCGGGACGATCCGTCCTACGGTTACTTGCATCGTCTGACCGTACGCTTCGTTTATCGGGGGCTGGGTCTTGGGAACAAAATGATTTCCTTTGCGGAATCGTATTTGGTTTCCAAAGGGAAACGGGGCTTTCGATTGGATTGCGTATCCCATTTGCCAACGCTGAATCGATTTTACCAGCGTCAGGGATTTCAATTCGTGGCCGAGCAGGATATGGGCGGTCGCATCGTGAATTTATATGAAAAGAATTTTGTTTCTTGATCTTAAAGTTTCGAACCTCCGTCGCATGCGCTTAGACAAAGTCAGCAGGGCACGATACATGAGAAAAAGCGATCCGCTACGGATCGCTTTTTTGTGTTAATGGCCTGAAAGAAATTCTCAGGGCTCTATTCTGTTCATGACATTCGTTCAGGATGAAGAGACATTTGCACGCAAGCGTCCTTTTTCGTATACATCCTGAAGGAGCCGGGCCGGCTGGGTACGAACCGTTGGTTTCGGAAGCACCGTCTCGTATGGTCCTACGACCACGACATTGCCGGGAGCCCCTTTCACAACGGCTCCGTCCTTGATCACTGCACCTTCCCCGATGATGGCGTGCTCGATATGGACGCCTTTGCCGATTTTGGCATTCGGCATGACCACGCTATCCTTCACGATGGAGTATTTGCCGATTTCTGATCCGCAGAAGATGACGGAGCTTTTGGCTTTTCCTTCGAAGGTGCATTGGTCATGAATCAGGCAGTCCGTATGCTCCACATTTCGGGTCCGTGCTGCCGACAGCTTGGTTTTCCAAGCGCGCGTATACATAGGCCAATCGGCTCTCTCAAGGACGAGCTCATTTTGGCTAAGCACATCCATATGGGCTTCCCAGAGGCTTTCTACGGTGCCGACATCGCGCCAGTAGCCCTGGAAGCGGAATGCTAGCAGCGACTCTTCTCCGGACAGCATCTTAGGGATGACATCCTTTCCGAAATCATGGCTGGAGTTCGGGTCAGACGCATCTTCGATCAGGTGCTGCTTCAGATAGTCCCAACGGAACAAATAAATGCCCATGGAGGCAAGATTGCTTTGCGGTTCTGCCGGTTTTTCGGCAAATTCAATGATATTGAGATTATCGTCAACGCTCATGACGCCAAATCGGCTGGCGTCTTCCCATGGTACTTCCATCACGGAGATCGTGGCAGGAGCCCCTTGCTTCATATGGGCTTCAAGCATTTCCCGGTAATCCATCTGGTAAATATGGTCCCCGGACAAGATGAGCACATGCTCTGGATTTTGATCATCGATGTATTGAATGTTTTTATAAATGGCATCTGCCGTTCCCAAGTACCCGTCTTGGTGTGTGCTGTTGGATGGAAGAAGGGCAATGCCTTCACGTCCTGTATGTGTTAATCCCCAGGGTTCGCCTTCGCCGATATGTTCGTGTAATGATTCTGCCTCATATTGCGTAAGCACTCCAACCGTATCGATTCCGGAGTTTACACAATTGCTGAGAGGAAAATCGATTATACGATAATGTCCGCCAAACGGAACGGCGGGTTTTGCCAGCCTGGACGTAAGGGGAGCCAATCGTTTACCTTCTCCACCCGCCAGAAGCATAGCAATACAGTCTTTTTTCTTCATCACGTTTCCCTCCCAATGTATTTTCACGTTGTTCATTACATAAACGACATTCCCGGGGTTTGAAACGATTATATTGAAAAAGTAATTTGAAAATTACAAAATTATTTTTCAGGGACATTTTTTATTTTCAACCTGGTTAGAATGGGGTAATAGCATTAATAATATTGCATTTTTAAGAAAAAGCAGGTGACGACGATTGAACCAAGCAGTTAGGGAAGGAAACATGACTCCGGAACAAGTGTATTTATTTCATGAGGGTACCTGGTTTCACAGTTACCAATGTATGGGTGCACACCTTGCCACAGAAGAAGGAGAAAGAGGCGTGCGTTTTACGGTGTGGGCTCCGAATGCCAGGCAGGTAGGACTTGCCGGAGACTGGAACGGCTGGGATGGTTCCCAAGACCCGTTATATAGGATGCCCGATTCGGGAATTTGGAGTCGGTTTTTCCCTGGGATGGAGACTGGAACTTTTTACAAATATCAGATCACGGGGCCCTTCGGAGAAACGTTCCTAAAGGCCGATCCTTATGCATTTCATGCCGAAGTACGACCTGCGACGGCATCGGTGGTGACCGACCTCTCAGGATATCGCTGGAATGATGCCGCATGGAGAAGGAAGAACAAATCCCCATATGCCAAGCCGGTAAACATTTATGAAATGCACTTCGGGACCTGGCGGCAAAAAGAGGACGGTTCGTTCTTTACATATCGGGAATTGGCCGATCAGCTGATTCCTTATTTGCAGGAAATGAGTTATACCCACGTAGAATTTATGCCCTTGGCGGAGCATCCCTACGATCTTTCGTGGGGCTATCAGGGCACAGGATTTTATGCGCTGACGAGCAGATACGGAACTCCCCATGATTTCATGTTTCTCGTCGACCAGCTGCACCAAGCCGGCATCGGCGTGCTGCTCGACTGGGTGCCCGCACATTTTGCCAAGGATGCCCACGGGCTTCGGCAGTTTGACGGGGCGTCTCTTTATGAGTACGCAGACCCCCAAAAAGCCGAGAAACCGGGCTGGGGAACATTGTCTTTCGATTATGCCAAGCCGGAGGTAATTTCATTCCTCATCTCCAATGCCTTATTTTGGATGGATATGTATCATATTGATGGTCTTCGCGTTGATGCCGTGACCAGCATGATCCGTCTTGATTTTGAGAAGCGTGAGGGTCAGTACAGCCTTAACGAGCACGGAGGCTTGGAAAACCTTGAGGCGATATCCTTTCTGCAAGAATTGAATAAAGCCGTGTTTCGATATTACCCGAATGCCTTGATGATGGCCGAGGAGTCGAGCGCATGGGCGGGAGTTACGGCACCTGTGCATGAAGGGGGTCTTGGCTTCAATTACAAATGGAATATGGGCTGGATGAACGACACGCTGTCTTATATTGAACAAGAGTTCGATCAGCGGCCTACCCATCATAATTTACTGACATTTCCCATTTGTTATGCCTATTCGGAGAATTTTACATTGCCGCTTTCACACGATGAAGTCGTCCATGGAAAGAAATCGCTGCTTAATAAAATGCCGGGAAGCTATGAACAAAAGTTTGCGGGACTGCGGATTTTGCTTGGATACCAGATCACCCAGCCCGGGAAGAATCTGCTGTTCATGGGGGGAGAGTTCGGCCAGTTTATCGAATGGAAGGATCAGGAGCAGCTCGACTGGCTGCTGCTGGACTATGAAAGCCACCGCAAGCAGTTGGCATATACGGCAGCTCTAAACCGCATGTACGTGGATGAAAAGGCGCTATGGGAGCAGGATCACCGATGGGAAGGCTTCGAATGGCTCAGCGCCGATGATCATGAGCAGAGTGTCGTATCGTATATGAGAATGGGCACCAAGCCAGGCGATACGCTGATCATCGTCATTAATTTTCAGCCAAAGGCATATGACCAATATCGGGTCGGTTTGCCGAGACCGGGGCAATATGTGGAAATTCTGAATTCCGATCATGCCGATTACGGCGGCTCCGGACTGCTGAACGACGGTGAGATGAAAGCGGAGAAGAAGACCTGGCATGGCCAAACCCACAGCCTGGAGATCAAGCTGCCTCCATTAGGCATGGTTGTTTTAAAGAAAAAGCCGCCTCGATCGAGGAAATCGCAAGATCGATCGGACGCGTCGCTGAAGGCGGCAGCGGCAAGAGAGAAAACAGAACAAAAAACGAAACGGAGCAAAAGGGGGAAGCAGGATTGAAATTGTTATTTGCAGCTTCGGAATGCGGACCATACATCAAGACAGGCGGACTGGCGGATGTGAGCGCTGCTTTGCCTAAATCCCTTCGCGGCATGGGCGAGGATATTCGAGTCGTGCTGCCGAAATATCGCGGCATTCCGGAAGAATACAGAGAGCGAATGGAGCATGTGGGAGAAACCCGGGTGCGGGTAGGCTGGCGCGAGCAATATTGCGGCATCGAGTCCCTGGTGGAAGACGGCGTAACGATCTATTTCGTGGATAACGAGTACTATTTTGGCCGAGACGGCATTTATGGTTACATGGACGATGGCGAACGCTTCTCTTTCTTCAACCGTGCCGTGCTTGAGGTGCTGCCGGTTATCGGATTCCAGCCGGATGTGCTTCACTGTCACGACTGGCATACCGCCATGATCCCGCTGCTTCTTGAAGACGTCTATCGTCATGATCCCTTCTATGCGGGGATTCGAACCGTGTTCACGATCCATAATCTGCTGTATCAGGGCGTATACCCGTACGAGGTGCTGGTTGATCTGCTCGGCATTCACAGCCGGCATTTCACGGCCGAAGGCGTGGAGTATTACGGAAACGTGAATTTCATGAAAGCGGGCATCGTATACGCAGATCACGTAACGACGGTCAGCCCAACCTATGCCACGGAAATCCAGACAGGTTATTACGGATACGGACTTGACGGACTTCTGTCGGCCCAGGGCTCGAGATTGAGCGGGATTGTGAACGGCATTGATACCAAAAGCTACAATCCGGCGACAGATCCGCATCTCGCCATGAAGTTCCGGAGCGGACTGAACAAAAAAACGCAGAACAAAATCGCCTTACAGGAAGAGCTGAATCTTCCCGTGGCGCCGCATATTCCGTTGATGTCGATGGTAACGCGATTGGTCGATTCGAAAGGACTCGATTTGGTTATCCGCATTCTGGATGAGCTGCTCTACTATGACGAGATTCAGTTCGTTGTCCTGGGAACGGGAGATCCTTCCTATGAGCATTGGTTCAGGGAAGCGGCAAATCGCTATCCCACCAAAATGTCGGCCCAGATCCGGTTCAATGAGCCGTTATCGCGGCGTTTTTATGCCGGCAGCGACCTGTTCCTGATGCCTTCCAAATTCGAACCGTGCGGCATCAGCCAGCTGATCGCCATGCGGTACGGCAGCGTACCCATTGTCCGAGAAACGGGCGGACTGAACGATACGGTTCAGGCATACAACGAGTATACGGGCGAAGGGAACGGCTTCTCCTTCAAGGATTACAATGCGCATGACATGATGAACACCATCCGCCGCGCGACCTCCATGTATCGCATGCCCGAGCACTGGCGTAAAGTGAGCAAGAACGCACTGGGCGGGGATTACAGCTGGAACGTTTCGGCGAAGGAATATCAGGAAATCTATCAACAGATCACCAGCCGATAATAACCATGGCTTTCATGACGCAGGGGTGCCCGGATAGCGAAGGAATAACAAGCTATCCGGGCACCCCTGTGCTGTCTGAATATGATCGAAGCTAATGTGTCAATTCCCGGCATAAAATGCGATACGCGTACGGTTCCAAATCGATATGCATCGTACCGTTTACCGGTTTTACAGGCTCTTGGGTTTCGGCATCGATCCAATCGGTCGTGACGATGGGATGCGATAGGGTACGCTTCGAGTCACTGTTGTTGATCCAGACGATAAAATGCATGGTTTCGTCGGCACGTTCGTACACGATGCAAGGGTCATGAAGATTCGCCTGCAGGAAGCGGAAGCGACCTTGCCTAAGGGCTTTATGCTCTTTCCGCAGCGCGATCATGCCTTGATAAAATGCATACAGCTCCTGGTTTCGCTTCTTGGGATCCCATTCCATGCATTTGCGGCAATCCGGGTCTCCATCCCCGGTCAAGCCGATTTCATCCCCGTAGAAGATGCACGGCGTGCCCATGAAGGTGAACAGGAATACGACGGTGAGTTTCATGCGCCGGATATCTTCTCCCACGCGGGTAAGCAGCCTGGGCGTATCGTGGCTGCAAAGCAGGTTGAAGACCACTTCGTTCGTCTGCTGCGGATAACGCATCAGGATCGAGCCGATGCGGTTGGCGAAGGTGAGTCCGTCCATGTTGCCGTTGAAAAACTCCAGCACCTTATCGGCAAAAGGGTAATTCATCACGGAATCGAACTGGTCGCCTTGCAGCCAGATCAACGAGTCGGACCAAACCTCGCCTACGATGTATGCCTCGGGGTTGGCCTTCTTGACAACCTGCCTGAAATCCCGCCAGAAATGATGGTCGATTTCATTCGCGACATCCAGACGCCAGCCGTCAAGCTTGATCTCCTTAATCCAATACTCGGCGACGCCCAGCAAGTACGCCTTGACTTCGGGATTGGCAGTATTGAATTTCGGCATGTTTCCGAAGAAGCCGAAGGTGTCGTATGTCGGTATGCCGTCCTTGATCTCGCAAGGAAACCGGTTCACATGAAACCACCCGGCATATTTGGACTTCTCGCCATGCTTCAAGACGTCCTGAAAGGGCGGGAACTCCTCGCTGCAGTGATTGAATACCGCATCCAAAATCACACGAATGCCTTTTGCGTGGCAAGTATCCACTACCTTTTTCAACAGTTCGTTATCGCCAAAGTGCGGATCCACCTGCTTATAATCTACCGTGTCGTATTTATGATTGGAGGGGGAGAGGAAGAGGGGGGTAAAATATATGGCGTTAATGCCCAGGTCAACCAGATCATCCAGATGATCCAGCACGCCCTGCAGGTCACCGCCGAAGAAATTGTCCACCTCCGGCTTGCCGCCCCAGGCTTCGGTTCCGTCAGGACTGATGGCCGGGTTCCCGTTGGCAAAGCGTTCCGTCATGATTTGGTAGAATACGGCTTCTTTGGCCCATTCCGGTACTTTGAATACATCGACTTCATGTATGTACGGAAATTCAAAGTAGCCTGCCGGCGGATAGGGGTAATCCCATCCGATTCCGCTGTCGACCATATACACCGTTTCATCTCCCGCATGAATCCGGAATCCGTATGACAACCTTTTGTATTTGGGCCTGACTCCGCATTCCCAGTAATCAAACATGTCGTCAGAGGCGGCCTTTTCCATGGTGATCTCGAAGTACGTACGGTCCCAATCATATTTGTCGCCCGTCATGGCAACAACTGAATCAATGTCGTTCTTCTTGGTTCGAATCCGAAGATGGATGGTATGTGTATCGTAAGCATAAGCCCATTTATCTCTTGGAACATGATACAGCGCTTCTAACAGCATGGTTACACCTCCTATATGAGTAAAGCTATAGCTAATTAATAACCAGCTGCTGGCTTGCCTGAATCATGCGTGAATGAGACAGGCGGCTTGCAATGTAGATGGACCGAAATCATGCGCTTCTATAAGATGGGAAGGCAGCCGATAGATTATGCATCCGTCCGTAAAGTGTTCCCTTCCTATATTCCATATCTTTAATTCCTATTTTGGATAATTCTAAAGTCCTGTGTTTACATTTTAATGTAGGGAGAGGAGAAGCTTGCGGATAGGATGAAATATAAACATTAAATTCCATTTATTTTAGGGGTAGATTGGATTCAAACCCGCTTGATTATTTTAATAATTAGTTATATTCCACAAACTGAATCATGTGTGACATGATCACTTTAAGGGTATGATGATTTGACCGTTGTATTAAAATAGTGGAATGACATACTACAAGCTGATTTTGCCTGTAAGTTACAAATTGAAAACCCATCAATTTTCATTGCATATTCATGCATCCTGTTTTATAATGACTCAGTTGCTTTTTTTCTAAAGGTTTAATCTATTTGTAACAGTTAGGGGAGAAATGAGACATATGAAACGTAAATTTACAGCGTGGATGACCCTGTTCATGGTGGTCGTGCTGTCTTTCGGCAGCCTCGTCCATGCGGAAGGCGAGAAGAAAACGGTAATTCTCGGAACCAGTGCCGACTATGCGCCATATGAGTTCCATAAAACGATAGATGGCGTGGATACCATCGTCGGATTTGATATCGATATCGCGAAGGAAATCGCCAAGGATCTTGGCGCAGAGCTCGTCATCAAGGATACGTCCTTTGATGCGCTCTTGCCAGAGCTGACGAGCGGCCGCGTGGATTTCGTCATATCGGGCATGAATCCGACGGAAGACCGCCGAAAAAGCATTGATTTCTCGGAGCCTTATTACGCTGCGGAACAATCGGTCGTAGTCCGCAAGGAAGACGCTTTGAAATTCAACACGCTTGAAAGCTTGGAAGGAGCCCGGATCGGGGTTCAGAAAAGCTCCATTCAGGAATCCATCGCAAAAACGATACCGAATGCCAATGTAGTATCGCTCGATAAAATCCCGGATTTGCTGCTGCAGCTGGAATCCGAGCGCGTGGACGTCGTCCTTGCGGAGTATCCGATCGCAAAGACCAACATGAATGAAGCGACCATGGCCATCACGGATGCCAAGCCGACGGCGGAGAACGACGCATATGCCATCGGGGTCCGCAAAGGAAACGAGGAGCTGCTTGGCAGCATTAATGCTACGCTCGAGCGCTTAAAAGAAAATAACCAGATCCAGAAATTTGTCGACGATGCCAGCGATCTGGCTGCAGGACGAACAGCAGAGAATTTGAATACCTTTGAATTTTTCTGGAAATATCGCGACTATTATGCCAAAGGCATTCAATTTACGCTGCTTATTTCGGCCCTCGGCGTATTTTTCGGATTCATTCTCGGATTGCTTATCGCGTTAATGCGGATGTCCGGCGTAAAAATCCTTAAGTTCTTGGCTACCGCATATATTGAAATCATCCGCGGCACGCCGATGCTGGTCCAGCTGTTCATTATCCATTACAGCTTGGCGGCGTTTGATATTAAATTCTCACCGATCCAGTCGGGTATTTTGACGCTCTCCATCAACAGCGCTGCCTATTTGGCCGAAATATTCCGCGCAGGCATTCAGGGCGTGGACCGGGGACAACTGGAGGCCGCACGCTCGCTCGGGATGACCAAGGGCAAAGCCATGCGTCATATCATTTTGCCGCAGGCGCTGAAAGGGGTACTCCCTGCGATCGGTAACGAATTCGTTGTCATTATCAAGGAATCGTCCATCGTATCGTTCATCGGGGTATTCGATATTATGTACCAAGCCCAGATTTTGCGCGGTTCAACCTTTGCCCCGCTGAATCCGCTGCTTGTGGCGGCCATGATCTACTTTATACTGACATTCGTTCTTTCGAAGCTTCTGGGTGTCTGGGAAAGGAAGTTGAGTGCAAGTGATAACCGTTAAGGATCTTCATAAATCGTTTGGCAAGCTGGAAATACTGAAGGGCATCAATATCGAGATTGCAAAAGGAGAAGTGGTGGTTGTCATCGGACCGAGCGGCTCCGGTAAAAGCACCTTCTTGCGCTGTCTCAATCTGCTGGAAGTGCCGACCAGCGGCGAAATTTCATTCGAGGGTGAGCTGATCACCGCCAAGAACCACAATATCAATGCCACCCGCGAGAAAATGGGCATGGTGTTTCAGCAGTTTAACCTGTTTCCGCACAAAAAGGTCATCGATAACATTACGCTCGCCCCTATCCAAGTTAAAGGGGTCTCGGCGAAGGAAGCCGAGGCTACAGCAGACGAGCTGCTGAAATCGGTTGGACTGCAGGACAAAAAGGAGTCTTATCCTTCCCAGCTGTCCGGCGGACAGAAGCAGAGAATTGCCATTGCGCGAGCACTCGCGATGCAGCCCCATGTCATGCTGTTTGACGAGCCGACCTCCGCACTCGATCCCGAGATGGTGGGCGAGGTTCTGGAAGTGATGAAGAAGCTTGCCGAAGGCGGAATGACGATGGTCATCGTGACCCATGAGATGGGCTTCGCCCGCGAAGTGGGAGATCGGATCCTGTTCATGGACGGCGGCAAAATCGTGGAGGAAGGCACGCCGGACCAACTGTTCGGCAATCCGACCCATCCCCGTACGCAAGAGTTTTTAAGCAAGGTATTGTAACTTTTTCATCCGGAATGTAACAAATTAAAAACAGCGCCTAGCCTGGTGTTTCAGGCATCGGCGCTGTTTTTCTTTGTGTGTTGGTAACAATTGCTTGCGGTATAGGTTACAAAATTGTGATATATTCATGTTCGTTGACATACTACATCCGATTTACCAAGCTACATATAAGGGGGGCATCTCTAGATGTTACGACAAATGAAATCTTGGACAAGAAATCGTGGACTTAACCAAAATAATAAGATCGCTGGAAGAACAGCAAAATGGTTTACCATTACAGCCGTGGCACTCGGACTGACTTTTGCCGGAGGCGGGCTGCAAGCACATGCAAGCTCCGTGCATGTTGCCAAGAACGGCGATACGTTCTATTTCTTGTCCAAACAGTACGGCGTTAATATGGACAAGCTGATGAAAGCTAACCCAACAATAAAGGCAACGAATATTTACCAGGGGCTCAAAATCAACATACCAGGGACGGTATCGATGAACTCGGCGGCATCCGCGGCGCCAATCGCTCCAGGAAACTCCGGTTTCACGCCAAGCTTGAATGTTATCCCGCAGAATAACGTAGTCGAAGCATGGGGCAAGACGTTTAATTACAGCAAAACTTTATCCGTTAAAGCTACTGCGTATTCCTCTGCTGCAAGCGAGAATGGCGGTTGGGGCGCGGTTGACTATTTCGGGAATTCCCTTAAACTTGGCACCATCGCCGTTGATCCCAAGGTAATTCCGCTCGGTACCAAGGTCCTTGTAACAGGACATGAGCATCCAGGATTGCCTAAAAAGGCATTTGTGGCAGAAGCACGTGATATCGGCGGAGCCATAAAAGGGAATAAGATTGATATCTTCATCCCAGGCTCCCAATCATCCGTAAATCAATTCGGCATCCAGGATATCAAATTGTTCATTATCGATTAATTCATATATCATGATGACTCGTAAAGACGGCTTCACTGGTCAACTTCCAGTCAGCCGTCTTTTTGGCGTTCATGCAGGCTCTATCGCGATTCCGGCACGTTTAACATATCCGGAAGCGTCACGAAGCTGTACCCTTTGTTTCGCAGTTCCGTTATGATGTCCGGGAGCGCATCGATGGTACCGGTAAGATCGGATCCCACGCCGCCGCCGGCATGCTGGAGAACGATCGATCCCGGGCCGACCGCAGTCATAATATTACTCTTGACCTCTTCCTTCTGCAGTCCTTTCCAATCGAGGGAATCGACATTCCAATTCACGACCTTGTACCCGTTTTTGCGCGCCCATTGGAGCTGCTCTTCATTAATATCGCCATAAGGCGGTCGGATCAGCCGCGGGTCGACTCCGGTCAGCGACTTCAAAATCGTGTTGGTACGCTCAATTTGGCTTTTGAATTTCTCCAGGCTCAGCTTGTTCAGTTGGGCGTGATTGTAAGAGTGATTGCCAATAGCATGTCCTTCTTCATGAATGCGTTTCATGAGCTCAGGGTGTTTCTTGGCACGTTCTCCTACTGCAAAAAAGGTGGCCTTCACCTGCTGTTCCTTCAGCACATCGAGTACTTTTCCGGTAAATCGGGGATCCGGTACATCATCAAAGGTAAGCGCCACCTGTTTGACCCGTGGTCCGCTTGCGCGAAACGTGTCCGGGTATTTCCTCAGCAATTGGCTTAAAGACGGCGCGTCGTCTGATGGTTTGCTCTGATTTCGCTTCGAATGATCCATGACTTGGCCGGACTCCGACATGACGGAAGCATCCTGAGGTTGTGGTGACAGATTATGTAAACCGGACGCGTTTGCCGGGATGCCCGGCACAACGAAAAAGAATGAAAGGATCCACAGCAGGCAGATTCCTGCGCGGCATCTTTTGAACATCACGATCGGCCCCTTTAGCTTTTTAGTATGGTATGCCCAGTTGGACAAACAATTATCCTCAATATGGGAATTCGACGGTTTTTAGTTTTCCCTCGGAAAGGTGTATAATAACCCCTAACAGATTTTATTACATCTTAATCATTTGGATGTGGAAGGAGATAATCGCTTGGCTGACTTGTTTACACCCTACAATTTCAAGAATTTGACCCTCAAGAACCGCATTGTTATGCCACCGATGTGTCAATATTCCGTAAAGGCCGGGGACGGGATTCCGAATGATTGGCATTTTGTGCATTACGTCAGCCGTGCCGTGGGAGGCACTGGCTTAATTATTGTGGAAATGACAGGCGTTCACCCGGACGGACGCATAACCAATCAGGATACCGGGATCTGGGACGACAATCAAATTCCTGCCTATCGCCGCATTGTCGAAGCCGTGCATTCTTATGGAACCAAGATTGGTATCCAGCTCGGCCATGCCGGCCGAAAGGCGCAGGATGCCGAGCCGTCGGTAGCCCCGTCGGCAATCCCGTTCAGTTCCCATTACAAAATGCCGAAGGCACTCTCCACTGCCGAAGTGGAAGATCTCATACAGGCCTTCAGGGAAGGAGCTCGCCGGGCTGTTGAAGCCGGATTCGATACGGTTGAGATTCATGGCGCGCATGGTTACCTGATCCATCAGTTTCATTCGCCGCTGACGAATCAACGCAGTGACGAATATGGCCAAGACCTCCCCCTGTTCGGCGAACGGGTTGTCCAGGCCGTTAAGGAAGTGCTGCCCGAAGGCATGCCGATCATCATGAGGGTGTCTGCAAAAGAATATGTGGACGGCGGTTATGATGTGGAGTACTGTGCGGAAATCTGCAAACGATACCGGGATGCCGGGGTCGATATTTTTCATATCTCCTCCGGAGGAGAAGGGGTCGTCGGTTCCAATGGCGGTCCGGAAGCGAAGCCGGGTTATCAGGTCGATCTGGCTGCGGAGTTCAAACAACTGCTGAAGGTCCCAGTGATTGCAGTAGGGCTGCTTGATGATTACAATGTCGCCCAAGAGGTGGTTTTGTCGGGCAAGGCAGATATGGTAGCGATTGGAAGGGGCATGCTGCGGGATCCGTACTGGGCGGTTCATGCTGCCAAAGCGCTAGATGAAGAACAGAAAGTACCGAAGCAGTATGAACGTGGATATTAAAAATCAGTGCGTGTTCAAAATTCAGATTTCAGCACCGATAAGGTGATCCCAAGATGACTTTTAACAACCACTAAAAAATTTTGAAACCGTTTGGGATCATGCAACGTAAACATTTAACATATACCAGTATTTTAAAGCGAAAGCGAGAGGAAGAGAACGATGTCCATATTTAAAAGATTGCGTGACTTGACCATGTCCAATATTAACGCCATTATCGACAAGGCTGAAGACCCGATCAAGATGACGGACCAGTACATCCGCGATATGACCGAAGACCTTGAGGATGCCGAGAAGGCGGTAGCTTCCCAAATCGCCATCGAGAAAC
Organism: Priestia sp. BR_2; assembly: GCF_041954005.1. NCBI lineage: Bacteria > Bacillati > Bacillota > Bacilli > Caryophanales > Bacillaceae > Priestia > Priestia sp. BR_2. The sequence goes on from NZ_JAVFHM010000185.1 coordinate 117,239, forward strand.
GCTTCAAAGCCCTTTATGAAGAGCAAGCTGCTCTCGTGGAAAAACGCACGCAGCAGGCTCATACGGCAGCGCAGGCGCAAAACGTTGAACTTGCCCGTCGTGCGCTGGAAGAGAAGAAGGCAGCTGAAGCCAAGCGCGAAGAGTACAAAGCAAGCTACGATCAGAACAAGCTGGCAGCCGACAACCTGCGCGGCAAGCTGGAGGAAATGCGCAAGCAGCTTACAGCCATGAAGAACAAGCGCGAGACGCTGGTTGCCCGTTATAATGCGGCTAAAGCGCAAACCGAGATCAACAAAGCAATGAACGGTTTCGGGTCTGACACGGCTTCGGCCGGGTTGAAGCGGATGGAAGAAAAGATGCTGGCCATGGAAGCGCGTGCCGAAGCAAGCAACGAAATGTCGACGCGCGAGAAATCCCTCGATGAAGAGTTCGAGAACCTCGGCAAGGACAAAGCCGTTGAGGATGAGCTTGCAGCCTTGATGAAGCAATACGAGAACAAGTAATCCGGGTCTGGTGGTCTGACAGGTAAATAGTATCGATGGCGAGGGAGACGCAGCAGGGCTGAATACTACTGTGCTTCTCCTTCGCTTTTGTTTGATACCGGATATATACGGGACTACCCCTTTAAGGTTGTCTATCTTCAATTTGAAGCAGTCTGATCAGGGCAAGTTGATATGTATGTTGAATGTGTGGAGGCTTAGAGATGGATTTTGATATGATCTTGCGTGTATTGCTTTGGACGGCGGTCGGCGGGCTGCTGTTGTTTGTCTTGATGTTCGTGGATTCCCTGTTCACGAAATATAACGATCTTGAAGAAGTGAAAGCGGGTAACATGGCGGTAACCACAAGGCTGATCCTCAAGCTGGTCGCCCAAGGGTATATTTTATCCGTGTCGATCGGAACGTCCTATCACCTGCTGGAGGCGATTGTGGTATCGGTCGTTTCGTTTATCATATTGTTTGTTCTCGAAGCGTTGACAGAGCTCATGCTGCGCAATTTTGGCAAGCTGAACCTGGATAAGGGAACCCGCGAGGGCAAAACCGGTTACGGTTTGTTTGCAGGATCGCTGCATGTGGTTGGAGCGTTAATTATTACCGCTTGCTTATAGAACGCATAATGGAGATAGGGGATTAGGAAAGATGAGTATGTGGAAAAGAATCAGCAATTTATTTAGCAAGCCCGAGCCGCCAAAGGTAGAGAAGAGCATGCTGCAGCTGGCTCCGGGCGATATTTGCGAAGTGTCTCTGGTTACTTACGAAGTCACGGGCCGCGTGCACAATCGAGGCCGCAACGCGGTCGTCCTGACGCTTCAGGATGGCAGCACCATTGCTTATCTTCACATCGAAGAACGCGAGACGGTTCAATATGCACTCTACGCGCCCATCGATGGACGCCTGGATTCGCCGGATGAGGTGCCGTCCATCATCGATCTGGACGATCATGTGTTTCATTTGGAAGAGGAATACGGTGGACATGTTTCGATATCCGGCCGTACCGCGTTTATGCAAAGCGGGGAGCAGCACGTATGGCAGTACCAATCCGATGATTACAAGCTGCTGCGAATCGAATGGCAGAATGGACGGTTTATGCTCTATGAAGGTGAGAAAGTGATACCGGGGGACGTAAGGGTTATCCGGGCGACTTAGGAGTGGTGGCATGAAGGAACGCTCTTTTTTATCTGTAAAAATCATACTGGTACTGAGTCTGTTCGTATCTTTATTAAGCGGATGCGGAGCGCCGAATATCAAGGACACATATCCGCTGGAGTCCGTCAATCGGGACGGAAATGCAACATCCTACGTGTATCGGGCAGCTGATAAAAGCGTTCCCGAAGTGGCGAGCGAGCTCATGGCGGCCAATACGCCGGATCAATCTTCTCCTGAGGATACGGAGCGGATGTTCTTGGTCTATGGCGATGAGTATTACCATTTGCAGCAGGATCCCCAGAAGCCGGCCGATACGCTGATCGAAATCGATTCCAAGGAATATGTTCAGCGCAATTACGATTCCAGTTTCCTGCAGGGATACTTGACCGCCGTCCTTATTGGGAATTTGTTTGATTCGATGGGCGGCGGGGGCTATCGCGGCTATACCAGCAAAGATGTGTATAAACCGGCTCAAGGGAACTATAAAAAGCCGACAAGCCAAGATAAGAAGATCGCTCCGCCGTTGACGGTTGACCGGAGCGGGAAAATTACGCGGCGCGGTCAGGATACGGTCGTCGGCACGGGCGGAAGCCTGTTCAGACGGAATCCGGATTCGAGCGGTGACCGCGGCTCGATCAAACGCGGCGAAAGCGGCGGAAGTTTGTTCGATTCGCCGAAGAAATCGTACAAGAAGCCCAAGACCCGGATCGGATCCGGAAAGATTTCCCGAAGGGGCCGAAGGTAAAACAATTACGTTTCATGCGCATGGTCTAAGGGCCATGCGTTTTTTAATGTTTCGAAACGAAAATATACAACCGTCTGATACGTACATGCGATTTCTTGGAGATCAGCCGCTCGGTTTGAAGATTGCTCAGAATGTAGTACAGTAAGATTATCAGTCTGGGATATAGTCAGAAAGCGAGGAATGCGTTGTGAAAGATCATGAACCGATATCGCCCAAGAAACCAAACCATAAATTCGATCGGCGTGCACTACAGGTATCAGACGCGCAAGCGTTAGCAACTTCTTATGCGGATCGCGGCCAGGAGGAGCTCATTCGGCTGCAGGACAGCGATGGCCGGGTGCTTGCATCCGATGTCGTCGCTCCCCACCCGTTCCCGGCTTTTGCCCGTTCGGGCATGGACGGTTATGCGGTGTCGTCAGCGGATTTGGCGCCATGCGATCAGGGCGAAAAGGTTTGGCTTGAGGTCGTCGACCATATCCCGTGCGGATATGTCTCCTCCGTGCCGATCGTACAAGGCAAGGCTTCCCGTATCATGACGGGCGCCCAGGTGCCCGAAGGCGCAGACGCTGTCGTGATGCTTGAAGCGACGGAGCTTCGCGTGGAGGATAGCGTAACCTATGTAGGCTTTAAGCGTTCCATCGAGAAGGGAAAGAATATTACCCCTCTCGGGTTCGAACTCCAGGAAGGCGATATGATTCTCCGCCGAGGGACTCGCATCGGGCCGGGAGAGATTTCGGTTCTGGCTACGTTTGGCATTCATAAGGTTGGAGTGTATCGTCAGCCGGTCGTGGGAATCTTCTCGACGGGCACCGAGCTGCTCGACATAACCGAGCCGCTTGAGCCCGGTAAAATCCGTAACAGCAACACCTATATGCTTGCATCGCAAATTCGGGAAGCGGGCGGCGTTCCGGTGATCATGGAGGCCATTCCCGATCATATCGAGCTTGCCCGTCAGAAGGTGGAGGAAGCGCTCCGGGATTATGACATCGTGGTTACGACAGGCGGCGTCTCCGTAGGCGATTACGATATTATGGGAGAGCTGGTGACATCCGGCGGATTGGACATGCTGTTTAATAAAGTCACGATGCGTCCGGGCAGCGTGACAACCGCGGCGGTGAAGGAGGGGAAGCTGCTCTTCGCGCTCTCCGGTAATCCGGGGGCATGCTTTGTCGGATTTCTGTTGTTTGTCAGACCTTCGATTCGAAAAATGCTGGGCATGGAGCAGTTGTATTTAACCGAATGGACAGCCGAGCTGGGTTCGGATTATGCAAAGGTGAATAATTTTACCCGTTTTGTCAGGGGCAGCCTCCAAGCGGTAAACGGCAAACTTGTAGCCACGCCCGCCGCCCTGGATGAATCGAGTGTCATGATCACGATCAAGGACAGCGACTGTTTGATTGTTATACCGCCAGAGCTTAGAGGAGCGGTTAAAGGCCAAGCCGTGCAGGTGCTCGTTCTTCCAGGGGTTTGGTCATGAAAGTCTTCCAGTTCTGCGGGTATAAGAACAGCGGCAAAACCACGCTCATTGCGTCTCTGATTCCGCAATTGAAACGACAGGGCATCAGGATAGCCGTCATCAAGCATGATGGGCATGGCTTTGATATGGACCGCGAAGGGACGGATACTTACAAATTCCGCGAGGCCGGAGCCGAGGGGATTGCCATTGCCTCGCCGGGCCGGACGGCCATGCTGAGGGAAACGGAGCTGGACCTCGATACGTTGATACATATGTACACTGATTATGACATGGTGCTGGTCGAAGGGTATAAGATGATGCCTCACCCAAAATTGGTGCTGCTGCGGGGAATGGAGGACAGGGGGCTGCTGGATCAGGTCGAGGAGATCCGGGGAATCGTCGTGAATCCCGACATGCTAAAGGAACCGCCCGGCCTGCAGGAGATTCAGCATCGGCTGGCGGTTCCCTTGTTTACTTGGAATGAGACGGAGCGGATCGCGTCGCTTATACTATCACTGTAAAAAACATAATTACTCGTCGGAACGCCGCTCAATCGCCTCGGACATCGTTTTGTCCGTCAAATGGGCATACACTTCGGTCGTTTCGGTGGAAGCGTGCCCCAATTGTTCTTTCGTTTTATATATGTCATTTTGAAGATAGTAATCCGTTGCAAACGAGTGCCGCAGCTTGTGCACGGTCAGGGACGGCTTGCCAAAACGCTTGGCGTATTTGATGATCATTGCCTGAATCGCCCGTTTCGTCATGCGCTGTCCTTCATTCTGGCCGTTTCGCAGCGCGACGAAGAGAGCCTTTTCTTTTTTCGGCACCTTGTAGCGGGTCTGCCGCAGCTGCAGATAATGCTCGAGATCGTCTTTGGCCTGCGCCCGGAAGTAGACCGGGGTTTTAAAGGTTTCATCGTTATTGCCCTTACGATACACATGCAGCATTTTATTGTTCAGGTCGATGTCTGCAAGATTCAAGTTGACCACTTCGGATACGCGAAGACCCGAGTTTAGAATAAGGCTGGCAATGCAGGCATCTCGGACTTTGTTCTGTTCATGCGCGTATAGAGCCTGTTTGTTATTCTCCACATCGTGCCCGTATCCTTCGTGAATGTAAGTGATGAAATCCTGAAGCTCTTCTTCTTCCAGTATTTTTCCTTTCAACTTGGCAGCCGTATCTTTGGGCTTGTGAATCCGTTTGATCTCCACTTTGGCCATGATGTTGCGTTTAAGGAGCGGGTAAAAATCCTCATCCTCCGCAATCTGGCTTAAATAATGGAACAGAGAGCGAAGCGATGACAGCTTGCGGGAAACCGTAATTCGGGAGTTGGTGCCTTCCCGGCGCGTGGTCAAATATAATCGGTAACCTGTGATGCTGTCCATGCGAAGGGTCTCCAGCTCAAGCAGCGTCACGTCTCGGTTAGAGGCGGCTTGTGACAGCCCTTCCGACCGGAGCCAATTAAAAAACGTTTCATAGTCCCTTACATATTCGAGCAGGGTGGAGGGGGAGAGATCCGGAAGTTTGTAGTCGATAAATTGCTGCACAAACCAAGGCATGGCCGGCGCTTTCTCATCGAGTCGTGCGCGGTCGATATCTTTTTGTATATTCATGTTCCACCTCGAATGATTGTCTTTATAGCGATAATCGCTGTCATTATATACTAGTGTAACATATGGAAAGTCCGTCGTGCTTAATGCCTCACACGATCGTCTCCTCGATCCGATGGCGCTTGTGTTTCAACATAGACGGATACTATGATGAAGATGGGAAGCATTTGATATGATAGTGAAATGCCTAGGGAGGCGGCAGCATGATTTCAGAACGAGCGGAGCGCATGGGAATTGAGCTGGTTCCCAAACGGAAGCAAGCCGTTATCGTAAACTTGATGCAACTGTACTTGTACGATTTTACTAAATACCTGGATATCTCGGTGAACGATCAAGGATTGTTTTTACCCTATCCCGATCTCGATGAGTTCTGGAAAAAGCGGGAACGGAAATATCCGTTTCTGATTACGTTTGATCAACGGCCGGCCGGTTTTGCCTTGATCGAGCGTATGGACAACGCCGCGGAAGCCGACTATTACATGACGGAATTTTTCGTTATGCAAAAATACAGACGTACGGGATTGGGGACTTGGGCGGCGACCTGGCTGTTCGATCATTTCCAGGGACGCTGGAAGGTGACGCAGGTCAGCAGCAATATACCGGCCCAGGCTTTCTGGCGAAAAGTCATCGAGTCCTATACGGGCGGGCGTTATGAGGAATACGTGGACCCGGTTCGTTTAAATCCGTCTCAATATTTCAATTCCTAGTAAGTCAGCATGAAATCAACTTTTGACGTGTTTCAACTGAATACCTGAGCTGTTTGCATATCTATAACTTGGAGGGATTCGAATGTATTTGCCCAGCTTTAATCTGGAAGGAAAAAAAGCCTTTGTAACAGGAGCGGGGCGGGGAATCGGGCGCGCGATAGCCGTAGGCTTGGCGGAGGCCGGATGCGACGTTGGCCTGATGTCCCGAACCCGAAGCGATCTGGAGGAGACCGCGGGTCTGATTGCCGGCTTGAAGAAAGGTCAAGCCTATGTGTTGCCGGGCGATCTGACGATTCGGGAAGAGATGGAGGCGGCGATCCGCGAATTTGTGGACCAGGCGGGGCAAATCGATATATTGGTGAACAATGCCGGCATGAACATTCGTACGCCGGCGCTTGAAGTGACCGATGACGAATGGGAATTAATCGTTCAGACCAATTTGAAATCGGCATTTGTCGCATCTCAAACCGCTGCCCGTTATATGAAGGAGCAGGGGAATGGAAGAATCATCAACATTTCTTCCGTAGGCGGCCATACCGCCCTACGCACGGGCGTTGTCTATGGATCGACCAAGGCTGCTCTAATCCATATGACCAAGGTGCTGGCGATGGAGTGGGCGCAGTATGGAATCCAGGTCAACGCCGTCGGTCCTTGGTATTTCCGGACGCCGCTGACCGAGAAGCTGCTGAATGACGACACTTACATGCAGGCTATCCTGGACCGGACGCCGCTAAAACGCGTAGGAAGCCTGGAAGAAGTGGTGGGTCCCGTCGTTTTCCTGGCTTCCGAAGCCGCCAATTACATGACCGGGCAGACGCTGCTGGTTGACGGCGGGCTTAGCATTTATGGATTTTGATACGGGATTCTTTTCATGGATGCAGGTGCTTGAATCCTTTGGCAATTGTATCGGAACAAGGCTTTCAAGATTATCCATAACGGGTAATGTAGAATGGTAATCATAGGGAGGAGAGTGAAGGACGATGGAACGTAGAGCATTTGGGCGGACGGATATGCAGGTCAGTGTATTGGGATTCGGCGGTGCCGAGATCGGACAGTCGGATCAGAAGACGGTGGACCGGCTGCTGCACAGCGCGATTGACGCAGGCCTTAACATGATTGATACCGCGGAATGTTACGGCCACAGCGAGGAATTGATCGGCAAAGCGCTGTCGGGCCGCAGAGATGATTATTACCTGTTTACGAAATGCGGGCACGCCTCCGGACTGGACTACCCGGATTGGGATCCGGTGATGCTTGAGCAAAGCATTGACCGGAGCTTGAAACGGCTGCAGGTGGACCACGTTGATGTCATACACCTTCACAGCTGCTCTGAGGAAATTCTACGGCAGGGCGCCGTGATCGAGGTGCTGAAAAAAGCAAAAGAGCAGGGGAAAACGCGGTATATCGGCTACAGCGGCGATTCGACGGATGCACTGTACGCCCTTCAAACCGGGGCATTCGACAGCTTTGAAACTTCGCTGAACATTGCGGACCAGGAGGCGATCGACCTCACGATTCCCCTTGCCATGAAGCAGGGAATAGGGGTTATTGCCAAACGTCCCGTAGCCAACGTAGCCTGGAAGCATGAAACATTAAGCGAACGGGACTATGCCTATCCTTACTGGGTTCGGCTCGGCGAGCTGAACTACGATTTCCTCTCTGACGTTCAGCAAGGCGTTGAGACGGCATTACGGTTCACCCTGAGCACGCCGGGCATTGCGACGGCCATCGTGGGTACGGCAAATCCCGACCGTTGGGGGCAAAATGCCGCACTGCTCGAGAAAGGGAAATTGCCGGAGGAGGTTTACGAATCCATCCGCGGCCGCTGGAGAGAGGTTGCCGGATCCGACTGGGTAGGTAAAGTGTAGATCGCGGCTTGCTTAGAACCTGAGATTCAGACCGAATAGAGTAAGAGGTTGATGCGCCTTAAATACCGTCTTGGTATCCCGGAAGAGCTTGTCAAGATTTCTTGACAAGCTCTTTTGCCGTGATGAGAGCGCGGATGCCGCGTTTCGGCAGATCGATACCGATAAAGTGGAATGATGTTTCCGGGGAGGGCCGGCCATGCGAATGGCGGGTCTTTTTTTGTTGAATAAGAGAGCATGAGCGTTTCGATGGTGAATAATTATATTAATTCAACATATGAAAAATTCATAATAGAGAAATACCAACCACTTACGTTACTCTTGCCGCTCCGATGTTCCCGCTTAACTATGCCTTAACCTAACACAATGATATGGCCTAAAAAAAGAGCTAGGGTGCGAAGAAAAGTTGACATGGAAATATTTCCCCCTGCTAAAGATGAATGTCCCCCTTTGAAAGCAATAGGGCTTGGAATAAAATTCTGGTAGACAGCAAGTGTTTGCATCAGGTTCTGAAAACATACTTAGGGGGATTAGAAATGAAAAGGACTTCCATGTTACTCATGAGTGTCATGCTGCTGCTCTCCATGTTCCTCGCAGCCTGCGGAAACAGCGGTGGCACCAACACTCCTGCAGCTGAAGGAGAAACGCCGAAGACGGAAACAACTCCGCCGGCGGAAGAGAAGAAGGATGAAGCCGCTCCGGTTTCGCTTCGCGTGTTCTCGACCTTCGGAGGAACCGACGCAGCTCGCGAAGCCTTCCAAGCCGCGTTGGATGAATTCACGAAAGAGCATCCAAACGTAAAGATTGATAATGACACCATGTCAGCAAATGATGACGGTTTCAGAACGAAAGTCAACACCGATATGAACAGCGGCAACGAGCCAGACCTGTTGTTCTACTTCATCGGGGCTGACGCAGAAGGGTTCGTCAATGCCGGAAAAGTCGTGCCGCTGAACGAAATTCTCGACGCTGACGCTGACTGGAAGAACGGATTCATTCCGGATGCGCTTGAGCTTGCCAAGCAGAAAGACGGCAACATTTACGCTGCACCTTTGACCGGCTTCTACGAAGGCTTGTTCGTTAACAAAAAAATCTTCGAAGAAAACGGTCTGGAGCTCCCAACCGATTGGGCGAAGCTGACCACGGCCGTTAAGGCATTGTCCGAAAAAGGCATCATTCCTTTGTCCGTACCGTTTGACCAATCGCACTACCTGATCGAGCATACCATTTTGTCTGCGGCTGGTCCTGAAGGACAAAATAAAGGCCTGCTCGATGGCATCGATCCAAACTGGGAAAAAGCTTATGCCGCTATGAAAGAATTGTATGATCTTGGCGCATTCCCTAAAGATGCCGCAACGATCGACCTGAGTATGTCCGGCAACTATTACAGCGAAGGCCTGGCAGCCATGACCGTCGAAGGATCCTGGGCCATCGGCGGCTGGAGCGACGATACTCGTGACAATTCCACGGTTGTGCCATTCCCGACGGTTCCTGGCGGCGTGGGCAGCGGCAATGATATCGTAGGCGGATTCGGTTCCGGCTTCTACCTCTCCAAAGCCACCTATGACGATACAGCCAAGAAAGAAACAGCCATCGCTTTGCTGAAACACCTGACTTCCCCGGCGTCCATTCAAAAAATCGCTTCGGCTAACGGCGGTACACCTGCTGCTGACGTTGAAGTGACCGGATTGCCGCAAGTCGCACTCGACGGCTTCGCTATGGCAGCAAAAGCAGCCTCCATCAGCGCACCGGTTGACAGTAAAGTTTCGCAAGAAACGTTCGGTAACCTTCGTGCCAGCGTTCAGCCTGTAGTGGAAGGCAAGAAAACTCCTACTCAAGCGATCGAAGAAGCGAAGAAAACCGAGGATGCCAACAAAAAATAGTTGTTATCAGAAACGGTAGAAATAAAAGTGACGTACGCCGCCCCTCTGCTTTCATTCGGGCGGCGTAGTCATTTCGGCATGGACGATGAAGAAAAATAAACATCAAGGGTGATTAATATGAAGGGTGATCGCAAGTACATTGTGCTGTTTTTATTACCCGCAGCGGCCATCATGACAATCTTTCTATATTATCCGTTCTTCAAGAGTTTGTATCTCAGCTTTTATCGCACAAGCGGCTTTTTCGACAAAAAGTTTGTGGGCTGGGCTAACTATGAGAGACTCGTTACGGATAAGCTGCTTGGCGCTGCAACGCTGCACACGCTGGAAATTATGCTCTATGTTATCGTGTTCCAGGTGGGAATTGCGCTAGTGCTGGCCGTCCTGGTAGATAACATATCCAAGCTGAAAGGGTTCTATCGAACCGTATTCTTCTTCCCGGTGGTTATATCCGGTACGGCTATATCTTTGTTGTTTGTGCTCTTCTACAACTACAACTTCGGTTTGCTGAACAACTTGCTGGCGAATTTCAACATCGAGAAGGTATTGTGGCTGGATGCGAAAAATGCGCTTAAAGCGGTATCGATCCCAACGGTATGGCATTATGTGGGCTTTTATTTCGTTCTGTTCTTGACCGCCATGTCCAAAATACCTTCGGATTATTATGAAGCTGCAAAATTGGAAGGAATCACGGGCCTCAAAAAAACAACGATGCTTACAATTCCGCTTATCATGAGTGACATCAAGGTCGTCATTACCCTTGCCATTACAGGTACGTTGAAGGTGTTCGAGTTCATCTGGGTCATCACGAGCGGCCAGAACGGAACCGAGGTGCTGGGGACGTACATGTACAAAAAGGCCATGGTGGACCAGAACTTTGGTTACGGATCGGCGGTTGCGATATACATGGTGGTCTTTGGCGTGCTGCTTGCGTTGATAGCCAACCGTTTGTTGAAAAGAGACGAGATTACATACTAAGCATTATAGGGGTGTACTGTTATGGAGCCAACCATCGTCGTTGAACACAAAACTCAGCGCGTTAGGAAGCATCGGTTTAGTCTAGGCACCACGTTGATGTACGTGATTTTGACAGCGTGGTCCTTAACGACCATCTATCCGTTATTCTGGATCGTGAACAACTCGTTCAAAGTATCCCGCGATGTGATGAATAATTCCTTTGGCATCGCCTGGGAACCGGTGTTTGTTAACTATCAGAACGCATTTGACCGCATTAATATCGGAAGAAGTTATATCAATAGTTTGGTGATGTCCTTCAGCACCGTATTCTTGGTATTATTGCTTGGAGGATTAGCTGCTTACGTGTTGTCCAGGTTCAACTTTCGAGGAAAGCGAACCATCTATTCCATTTTGTATGCGACGCTGCTGATTCCTGCGTTTGCAACCGTGGTTCCGGTATATGAGCTGCTTATCAAAACCAGTCTGGTCAATACATACTGGGGTTTGATCTTTCCCCAAACGGCAGGCAATCTGACGTTTGCGACCTTGGTTATTGCCGGTTACATGGCAACCATACCGAAAGAGCTTGAAGAAGCGGCATTCATGGACGGCTGCAACCGATGGCAGATGTTTGTGAAGATCTTCGTTCCGATCTCTCAGCCCGTATTCGCGTCGGCAAGCATCTTCGTGTTTATGTGGTCGTATAACGATTTGTTCTCGGCATTGATTTTTGTGAACAAAGAGAATGTCCGTCCAATCGTTGCCTTGCTCAATGAGATCAGCTCGCAATACGGAACGGACTTTGGTCTGATGGCGACGGCAGTATCATTGACGGTTATTCCGGTTCTGATTGTATATCTGTTTATCTCGAAATTTATCCAGAAAGGCCTGACCGAGGGAGCCGTCAAAGGTTAAGGAAACGGCGAACTCAACGAATAGGCAAGTCAAGAGGGGACATGAAGTCGCCTGTTTGACTTGCCTATTCGTTGTTAGGTTTCATTCGAGTATTAAACTGCAGCGAGCGCGATCGGTCAATTATGGCGAGGTGAGATTATACTCGATCAAGCGGGAGAAGCCGTCTTCTCCATGGCCGGCCTGGATTGCTTTTCGGGCAATTGCTTTTGCTGCGATTAAGACGCTGCTATCAATTCCATGATGTTCGGCAGCGTGGATGATATGCTCCATGCTCGTTACATTCGAGATCAGGTTGGAACTGTCCCCAGGGTAAACACCCCGATCCGCATCATGCGCCATATAGGTCATGATATCCGGCATAATGCGAATGATATTGTGCGCATAAGGGGCGATGTCTTCCGCAGCGATGTTCTCCGCCCGTGCAATGGCCAGCGCGTGCACATAACCGCTCATGGCTGTCCAGAACACATCTAGCAGCGCCACGTCATATGCCGCTGCACGACCCGGATCCTCGCCCAGGAACGAAGCGGTTCCGCCCAGGCTGGCGAGTATACGATGATGGCTGCGATAAACGTCTTCTGGCCCGCTGTACAAAATGACGGCCGAAGGCTCCCCAATCGTAGGTATCGGCGTCATGATGGCGCCATCGATGTAGTCAATTCCGTTGCGGTAAGCCCATTCCGCCATTTCCCGCGCACGTTCAGGTACGTCGGCTGTCAGGTTTATAAGCGTTTTTCCTTTCAATGCACTTGTCTCAGAAGACAGAACGGCGTTCACCGCATCATAGTTGAGTACGCAGATGATAATAAGCTGACTGGCAAGCACCGCATCCTTAACGGACGGAGCCAGCACGGCACCTTGCTTTACCAGCGAGTCAGCCTTTGCCGATGTCCGGTTCCAGACCGTTGTGGAATGGCCGCTCCTGATAAATGCACCGGCCAGGGCTTGCCCCATGGGTCCGAGCCCCAGCACCGTTACGGCGGTTTGACTGCCGTTTGCCGGCGTTTGCCGAGTTTCGGATTCGAGCATTTGTTCTTGATGTTGTTTCGATGGTTTCATTGTATACCTCCTTAAGGATTAGCTTCGAATACAGTGTAGACCTTGACACTAATGACAAGGTCAACGATTTTTTACAACCCTAGCGGAGAGAATAATATTTCAACATATGAAAAATTCATAAAAGTACTAGTAACACGTTCTACCATCAGTGGAGCATGCTTACGGCTGAATCCGAACTTATTGACAAACGAAAGAGGAAAAAGCATTGAAACTAACTAAAATAAAGTTGTTGACAATAACATAGTTCAATGTTAATTTGTATATACAAATGAGAGGTGGCTGGATATGAACATCGATGATTCCATTTTAAGCTCGTGCCTGTTTTTTACGTCAAATCGGTTTGCACGTTCCATGACCAAGATGGCGGAGGATGCATTTGCAAAAGCCGGCTTATCCCCAACGTACTCCTATGTGCTGGTGGTGATCCATCAATATCCCGGAATTACGCAGAAAGAGCTTAGCGATAAATTGTCGATTGCTCCATCCACAAGCACCCGATTCATTGATAAGCTGGAGGAGAAACTTCTGGTAAAGCGCAAATCCGAATGGAAGGAAACGCATATTTTCTTGACGGACGAGGGGATGGCGTTATACCGGGAGCTGAACCAATATTTTGAAAAGTTATACGGAGAGTATGTCACCCTCTTGGGGAAGGAGCATAGCGAACAGTTAGCGAAACTTCTCCATGAATCCAGCGAATTGCTGAAAAGGGGAATGTAGCCTCTGTCTTTTTCACCACTCATTTGTACATACAATTGATAAAGGAGAGATTCGAAATGCAGATTGGTATTATCGGTGCGACAGGGAAAGCGGGAAATCTGATTCTCAAGGAGGCACAAGCACGCGGTCATGAAGTAACGGCGATCGTGCGTAATGCATCCAAAATCTCCGATTCCAGCATAAACATTTTGGAGAAGAACGTGCTGGATCTGACCAGCGCCGATCTTCAGCGGTTCGACGTTGTCGTGAATGCATTTGGCGCGGCGCCTGGACAGGAGACTCAATATGTGGAAGTAGGCCGGGTGCTGATACAAGCATTAAAAGGCACGGATACCAGACTGTTTGTTGTCGGAGGAGCCGGCAGCTTGTTTGTGGACGAAGCCAAAACGCTTCGACTTTTAGAAACGCCCGATTTTCCGAAGGAATATTATCCGACGGCATTTCATGCCGGCGAGAATTTGAAGGACCTGGAACAAACTACGGATGTAACATGGACGTATCTTAGTCCGGCAGCGTTCTTTAATCCGGAAGGTCGGCGGACAGGGAGTTATCAGGAGGGCAAAGATCAAGTCATTGGCAACGCTAGCGGTAAAAGCTACGTCAGCTATGCCGATTACGTCATCGCGGTGCTCGATGAGCTTGAGCAGCCCAAACATCTCAACGAGCGCTATACGGTCGTTTCCGAGGCTTAACAGGCCCGGACATGCGGCCTTCATAATAGATCTTTGAATAAGCTGGTTTCTTAACTGAAATCAGCTTATTTCTTTTTTTATTATGTTATTTCAACATATGAAAAATTCACAATAGAAAACACCTCAAGCGATATCTAGCTACATCCTCTTAAATGCAGCCCGACCACTTACAAAGCAGCCATGATATAGGTTTAAACAAGGAAAAACCCCATTACGATAGCGCAATTCAGGCATCTATAAGTATTAGATAAGATGAGTCAAAACAACCTGCAAACAACGGATATTGCATGCAAGTTGTTTTGAACGGTGCTTCTGTTGGCTGTCCTTGTTGTTATCCGTCTGATTCACAAGAAACGAATATTGATATCGCGCATGCGGCCGGGAGACATTTTCGGCATCTTAATTTGAAGCGTAGGCTGTCTATAGGTCGCAACGGATTGCGCAGGCAGGATGGGGACGGGTAAAGATATGGTTTGGTGTTGTTCTTTTGGCAAGCCGTTGATTTTGATCTGCGTCCGGTTCAGCTGAATCCATAAATTTTCCGGATGGATGCGTTTAGGCACATAACATTTCACGATCAGAAAGTTATGAGTATCTAACGTTTCATAGCGAAGCGAATGCGGGTCGGGAAGAATTTCATTTCCGCCAGTCGCTTTTCGTATCGTATCCTTTACATAATCCTCAATGATCGTCGGATCCAGCTGATAATCTTCATTGAGATGATTCAGATCCTTAAATGGAAAGGAATTGTTGTTAAAGAAAGAGTCCTGTGTCAACCAGTCCGGCTTTTTGGATCTTGAGCTCACGATAATCCCTCCTACGTTCTTTGTTCCAGTGTATGGGCGAAGGAATGTTATAGTGACATCTGGGCATCCGACCACATAGAATAAATCCAAGCGGACGATTTTGAACAAAGAGGTGGAATTGTGGTTTCAATTATCGGCAATATGAAAATCGTAAACGTGGGCCCCAGTTCTACGGTACTAGTTGGAAATACAGGAGTAATCGATTTAAACAGCACGACAAAAGCTTATTCCGGCGCCAACTCGTTCACCACCGGAGACAGTATTGGTACGAATATAACTAATAACCAAGCCAACAGCACGAATACATTCGATCCAGACCTCATTGATTCGCCTAATGCTTAATTAAGGTTGTGAGCCCCAGTGAATCTAACGGTACATCAATGCATTAATATACAGCAGCTTCGGGTTGACGCGGTGACCAATTCCTCGGTGCTTCAGATTGGAACCGCAGGTGAGATCCGCGCATTATCCAATATATATAACACGGGCGGTTTTACGGGCCCTGCTCCGGAGTTCGAGCCTCCGAATAATATGGCCCCCCTGGTTCCGTTACCTGCGCCGATTGAAGATCTATATCGGCCAGAATGAGGCTCATATCATACGCATACAATCATTAGGGAGCGGGGGGAGATGCTATGTATCAATACCATATCCAGCAATTGTTCCATTGCCTTCAATCCCAGACGGAGCAGCTTAACAGAATGGAACAAATGCTAAAGGAAATACGTAATGAAATAAATCAATTACAGCAGGGCAATCAAAAGTCGACGGATCACGTCGAATATAATTTTGATTTATTGAAAATCGAAAAATTGGAAGGAACCTTAAACATTGGACTGACACCCTCAGATGGGAAGTCTCTGGGGGATATCACCGTCAATGGCCAGCCGGCAGAACAATTACAGGCGGTAGCTGCCGGAAGGGATCTTTACTCAAACATACATCAGCAGGTATCAAGCCACTTGGAACATGCAGTGCCGGCGCGACTCGAGCAAATGAATCCCCAGTCCAATCACGAACTTGGAGATCAATATGCTTCGGTGATGATAGAAGATATCCGAAAACAACTCGGAGATCGCATCAACGTTTACTTACAGCAATACCACTCGAACAGTACCGCGATAAATCCAGGTGATATTGAGCAAATGATCGCTAATCAAATGAAAAAAGAAATCGATACGGCAGTCGAGCATCATCTTCATAATTTGCGACAAGGAAAGAGGAATACGAATGAAAATGACGGTCATCAATAAAGAGCTCCGGGTTGGTTCGATCCGTATTACGGCGATCTCCAGCTCATCCGTGCTGTTGATCGGAGATACCCGGGTCATTAATAGTAGTTCCATCTACGACACTCCTTCCGAATCCCTGCAGATCACCCCGCTCGTTCCGTTATCACCGGCTACGGCACCATGAAGCGCCATGTACTCGTTGATAACGTATATATCATCAATATCTCTAATAGTTCGGCGTGCATCTGCGGCGAATCGGGACATATCGATGCCTATACCCGGGCATTGGCGATTCAACGTCAAGTTCCGGTTTTTTTTGAGGACGAAGGCAATTATGAGGACTATCCGATTTTTTCGAGATCCATACCTGCATGGCAGCTTCCGTCAGATGTAGACTTAGACGTTATACATGACCATAAAACGATTCATGTGGGATGCCTGGACGTGATATCGACAGCGTCTGCATCGGTTGTGCAGGTAGGTTCGAACGATACGATGGAATTAGAATCAAGGGTGAAGGCGATCAGGCACTTTATTACGGATGCGTCCCAAGAATTAAAGGATTATAAAGGCGTCATTGTCAGAATGAGCCCACGCTAGTGTGCGGCAAAAACAGGAGGAGCTTCAGAAGCTCCTCCTGTTTTTTTGCGGTCTGAAGTTTATTCTCCTTGCTGGTGGGCAGCCTCGTCTTTAATCTCTTCCCGGAAGCCGGAAATACTCTTTTCGCGACGAGCATTGCGGTCTTGAATCTGTTCCTTCTCGCTTGCGGGAATCTCATCCCCGAACTCCTGAAGATAATCTTCTGCCTCGCGGAAGTTCTCGATCGTGTTTTGGACGGCCTGCTGCAAATGTTCGACATTGTCTTCGCGATTATCAGGTTTAGTCATGAAAGTTCACCTCCTTGTATGTAATAATCTTGCTCATTCGCACACCTCAAAAGTCTTCCATAATCGAAACATCCTTATGCATCTGAGAATGACGCTATCAAAAAAGCTACAGTATTGTAAATTTTGCAAGCCGGTTCTTTACATTTCCGTAGGATGTAATATGTTATAATGTCGAAAAAGCAGACTTGCCGGCATGACATCGAATAAGAGGAGGAAGAATTCTTGATATCTAGACGTTTTATATTCTGGCTCGGTATGCTGATGATGATTGTATTCATGTTAGCAGCCTGTACCTCAGAACCGATAAAACAACAACAGCAAACTTCTACTGTAGAAGACCCTCCTGAATCAATTGAGGATGAAGAAGAAGGTCAGACCATCACACTAGTAACGCCGGATACGGCCATGAAAGCACCTGAGGAAAAAAGCAAATATCAGATACATACACGGTTGACGGATTTCCATCTGCTCAATGAGTCAACGGGGATTGCTTGGGGGATCACGAACACAGAACTGCGTCTCTATCAGACCGAAGATTACGGTGAGACCTGGGTCGATATCTCTCCATCATCCAATGTCCAATTCGTTGATAAGCTGGAGTATGGGAAAGACATCGTGTTCACGGATAAAAATCATGGTTGGATTATACGAAACAAACAGAGATCCGCCGAAACGATCCTACTCAATACGACCGACGGGGGCGGCAGCTGGAAGCTCTCTTCGCTTCCGGAGACGGGAGTCGTTACGGCAATGTCCTTCGTTTCATCCCAGCAGGGATGGATTATGGCGAAAGGCGATCTCTCCCGGGGATCGGAAGAGAAGTCGCTGTTTCACACCAGCAATAATGGCGGAGTATGGGATGAGATTATGCAGAATACGGAGTATCCGACATCCCGAATTCCGGGAAGCGTCATTCCGCGAACCGGATCCGTCATCGGATTAACGTTCACGGATTCGCTTGTCGGGTTTGCAACCATCCGTGAAATGCAATCTTCCAAGTTGTATATAACACGTGACGGAGGACAGAAGTGGAAGTCTTCCGGCCAAGTATTCAAAAGCAAGCTGCTGGATGCGTGCGGTTCCGTTTTTGCCGGGACTCCCAAGTATCTGGGCAAAGGTGGAAGCGGAAGCGAGATTTATATACCGGTTACCTGCGTGAAGGAAGATCAGGCGAACTATTTGGGTTACTTTACGGCCGATACGGGGAAGTCATGGAATTTGGTGTCGTTCCCCATGACGGGAAATAGCGGGAAGGGAACCATCCAGCCTGTCTTCCGTCGTCTGCATGACGGATGGAGAATGGTGAACGGCATCGTCTATCATACGAGCGATATGGGCAAGACCTGGACACCATTCCCTAGAAGCAAGCTGTTGTCCGATAATCTTGCAAAATATCCGAATGTGGTCAAATTGCAATTCACATCGTCGGATGTCGGCTGGATGCTGATTGAAACGACGGACAAA
Source organism: Priestia sp. BR_2 (assembly GCF_041954005.1). Taxonomy (NCBI): domain Bacteria; kingdom Bacillati; phylum Bacillota; class Bacilli; order Caryophanales; family Bacillaceae; genus Priestia; species Priestia sp. BR_2. The sequence continues at coordinate 135,880 of NZ_JAVFHM010000185.1, forward strand.
AACCGATCGCGCCTGATGAAAAGCAGTGACGGCGGCGTTACCTGGCAGGGGTTGTAATACCGACTAATAACCTACAAGCAGGATCTGATTCGCCAATCGAAAACCCTCTCGATGACGAAGGCTTTATCGGCTAAAACCAACGGTTCCGATAAAGCCTTTATAAACTTATTATATTGTGAAATAAATCACAAATAAAATTCAACCTGTATGCTACTATAAAGATGTAATCAGGTACGTCAAAAAGTTTGGAAGGGGACGATCCTTATGCATACCGATCAAATGACGATAAATTTCCTTCGCTTGTGCTACCATTGCGATGATGCATGTTTATGTCAGACGGAGGAGCAATGTCTGGCTTGCTGGAACGAGCAGGACATGGCACCGCAGGACCATGAAATGACGGGACAAGAAGAAACGATGAAGTGGATGAGATTGGCTTACGATTAAGCGGGTATGAACAAGATGAAGACAATGAATGGATCAGGGCGTTATAAGGTTCCGTGAAGAAGCTGATGACTGGCACATTGCCGGCATCAGCTTTTTTTGGCGCTCCCAGAAAGGGACAAGTTCTTTAAAATTTCAATCAAACTTTCCATGATGCATGAGTTAAATTGTCCGACATAAAGCATATACATATTTCAAGACAAGGTGGAGGGGGGAGCCGTATGGGATCGGGGTCAGATTGGATGTTCGATTTTTTCGGCAGCGTTATGCCCGTGTTTTTCATCGTCGTCATCGGGATCATTTTGCTGTCGGCCGGTAAGGGAATCCTGCAATGGAGTCAGAATAACCGACAGCCTTTGCTATCGGTCGATTCCAAAATTGTGAGCAAGCGAACGGAAGTGAAACATACACAGCAGACGGATGATACGATGTCGAGCCGTACTCGTACCACCTATTATCTGACATTCGAAGTGGAGAGCGGAGATCGCATGGAATTTGCCGTAAACGGCGAGGAATTCGGCATGTGCGCGGAAGGGGACGAGGGACTGCTTCGTTTTCAGGGAACCCGGTACTACGGATTCGGCAGGCACCCCAGAGCGCATCTTCATGTGGTCCGGGGTTATGAACAACCTAAATAAGAGGCTGGTTCATTTTATGACGCCTTCTCCTGTGGTATATAATGTAGGAGAAGGAGGAGCTGCCTATGAAATTTCAGGATAAAACGGTGGTGATAACGGGCGCTGCGAACGGGATAGGCCGCGGATTGGCTGAGGCTTATGCGGCTAGCGGAGCTCGAGTGATAGTAAGCGATGTTCATGAAGAGCAGGGCAATCTGGCGGCAAACACCTTGAAGGATCAAGGATTTCATGCCGTCTTCATCCCCTGCGATGTGAGGAAGGAAGAAGAGATTAAACGCCTGATGAACCAAGCGGCCCAATATGGGGGCACCATCGATATCTTAATAAACAACGCAGGGGTCTCCCGATGGAAATCACCATATGAGCTTACGGTGGGAGAATGGGACGACGTAATCAACACGAACGCCAGAAGCTGTTTTTTGGCTACCCGCGAGGCTGCCGCATATATGAAAAAGAGTGGGAATGGCGGGGCTGTCGTCAATATATCCTCCACGCGTTCCATCATGTCCGAGCCGAATTCGGAAGCTTATGCGGCTTCCAAGGGAGCCATCGTTGCGTTGAGCCATGCCATGGCCGTTAGTCTGGGGCCCGATGGAATTCGGGTGAATTGCATAAGTCCGGGCTGGATTGAAACCGGGGATTATGAAGAGCTTCGATCCGAGGACCATAAGCAGCACCCTGCGGGTCGGGTCGGGATTCCGGCCGATATCGCCAAAGCCTGCTTTTATTTTACCGATCCGGAGAATGACTTTGTAACAGGGTCCCATCTGGTGGTGGACGGCGGCATGACCCGCAAAATGATATATGAACCTTAACTTGTTGCGGATAAAATAAAAAAGGATCGTCTCCTCGGGGACGATCCTTTCCTGATTATAACCCGTATTCGCAAAACAGTGGCGAATATCAATATAGCCGCTTGGACTTAACGGACGGTTATAGCCATGGAATCCGTCTTGCCGCTCGTCCGGTCGGTTACGCTGACAACAGCAATTCCGCTTTGATTCGCGCGGGCAACTCCCTGTTCGTTAACGGAGATGATATGGGGGTTGCTGCTGCGATAGCTGAGTTTGTCGAGGGATTCCTTGCGGCCATCGGGGTGAAGAAGTTCAGCCCGAAGCTGCTGCGTTGTCTTGGAAGTCATTAGATCCTTGCCCAGGAGCCGGAGAAAAGGCTGATTTCCATCGAATGCGGCCGTGACATGGAGCGTTTCAACGAATCCGTAACGTTGGTCCTTAACCGAGATCGCAGCGCTTCCCGGAGATATCGCCTTCATCCGTCCGTTTGAACTCACTTGAATGATATCCGGAGCATCGGAAGTGTACGTCAGCTCTTCCGCCTGTTCACGCATCCCGCCCGGAAAGCCGTACCAGGCTTCGATCTGTTCCGATTCGCCCAGTTTGAGCTCATCTGAAGCTTCCACGCGCATCACGATCGGGGCTAGCGGGTACACGCCGACTTCGGTGAAGCTATTCCACGGGTTGGCATTATTTCCTTTGCCCAGTATCCGAATGTATCGGGCTGTCGTTTGCTCCACAAGAAAAGTTTCAGGCTGCACAGTCGTGCCGGAAGTCAGCCCATTCTCGTAGATGGTCGACCATTCTTCGCCATCGACGGAGGCAAGAACATCAAACCGGTTTTTACGGGTATCCCCTAAATATATGGCCAGCGAAACAGCGCCCACTGGCTTCAGCCCACCCAGGTCAAGCTGTACGTATTCCGTACCCGGCGCGGACCAGCGAGTGCTCAGGTTGCCGTCGACGGTATGTTCCGGAATGTTCGCCGATTCGGGAACGGCGCTCGCGGTAACATGCCGTACCTGATATTTTAGATGGTTCGGCGGTTCGCCTATGGCCGGATTCCGGGTGAATTTGATGGTATATCTATTGCTCAGATTCGGTTGAGCGTCGTTCTGAATGACGATGGTTGCCGTACCCGGAATCGTATCTGCCTGATCAATGGACACGGCATGCTCCGCTTCGGCCGTCATCACAGGCGGAGAGGGAGCATCAAACGGAAGTCCGACTTCATAATACGTGACTTCTGGACGAAACCCATGGAGCGGCATTCCGTCCATGAATAAACGGTTAGCCATAGGTCGCGCTGCCGGTTCGGGCAGATCGCCGTCAGGTATGGTCCATTCCAGCAGGGGAGTAAACCCCGTCTCCGCTGGAGGTATCGGATCGTTTGCGTATAAAGGAACCATGCGAACGGACAACCGGACATGCTGGACGTGCTCCAGGTGTATGGTCAGCTTGCGCATGCCTTCGTTGCTGGATTGGCCATCCGGATTCGGAGAGGTGGCCAGCGGCGCTGCATCCATGACGGAGAACCGGGCGCCGGCCGGTCCTTCGACCAGCTCAACATACAGCCGCTTATCCAGTTGTGAAAGAATGGCGGCGCGTCCATTCTCCACAATCTCCACGTCCGCTCCGGTGTGCATGAACCAATACAGCTCTGAAGGAAGCTTCAGTTTCATCTCATCCTGGACGACCAGCTCGCGTCTATCGGCGGAGAGTTTCATTCCTCTTAACATCTCGCCTGCGTCTTTCCGGTACAGGTCGGTCATATTTAGAATTGTATAGGCTCCTCTTGGCTTCGATTCCTTCTTTATCGTAACGGCTGTGCCGTAAGGCTCTTGCTGAACAATCGGATTCTGGGCGGGATTGATGACGATGGTATTATGTCCCTCGGTTTTTTTGCGGTAATACGTCCAGCGATTATAATTGTAATCCCAGAAGCCGGGCAAGCTGTAGGATTCGTTCCCCAGATCGGATGCCCACCTTACGCCCAGCGCGTCAAAAACGAAGGTACCGCCATCCAGATCGTTATGGCTTCGCATCGTTTCGTTAACGCCTTTCATGGAAGCAAACAAGGCATAGGGATCATCCCATGCGCTCCGCATGGAGGCCGATTCAATGCCGGTGAAGAAACGATCCAGCTCCGTCGGAACCGTTTCAAACATGCCAGGCTCGTAAAACACCAGATAGAGAGGGTGGAAGTAGCCCTTGCGCTCATACAGATCGCCAATAAACCAGGCGTATTCAGGTTTGTTGAAGAACGAGGCGAACCATAAGGATTCATACATGTTGTAGCTGACGCCGCCATCATAAAAATTGAACACGCCGCCCTCGCCTAGCAAATGATACGGATAAGCGCCCGATGCCTCGTATCCCGGCAGCAGGGATAGCTCAAAATCGGTACCCAGGCTTTTATTCAAGCCTTGAATATACATGGCCAAGTATTGGCCTCCATAATGCCAATAAGCAGGACCTTCCGGCCAAGAACCGTCCTCGGTATAGTGACGAAGCGCATATTGCAGCTTCTGAAACGTGCTCTGGATGACTTCCAGCGCCTGATCCTCGGTCTCAGGCTCATCCGCAACGGTTAACGCAAGCAGGCCAAGGCCTCCGTTGTCTACCAGGTTAATGTTATTGTGCTCCCCGTTATGGCGGAATTCACCCCGGTACCAATCGAGCGCGACAGCAAGCGCATGATCTCGAATCGCCGCATTCAATTGGGCTCGCTGAGCTTCATTCAAATCGTCGTATATCCAATCGTAGGCCAGCGCAACGGCGAAAGACAATTCGGACAAGGCAAGGATGTTGTTGGTTCTGCCGCCCCAATCGGGGTAGTGCGTCATCGCTTCCAGTTCCTGCCACGCACGTTCGGCATAACGGGATTCGCCGGTCAAGCGATACATGAGCGCGGTCGGAATCAAGCGGTCGCGTAGCATGTAGGCATTGCCGCCATTAGGTTGGTAGGTTAGCGGCGAAGTTGCAAGGACGGGGTCCGCTTGATTTCTCAAGAGTTCCATCCACTCCGTCATATAACGATCTCCGCTTGCCAGCAATTGCTTGGAGCGGTTCAAATCGTCCGTGGATGCGAGAAGGCGCGGATGGGAACGGGCGGATGAGGCATGACCGTGCAGCGATTCCGAAATTCGATCTGCCGTCGGCCCGACAAAGACCAGCATATCGCTTTCCGTACGTCCGCCACGTCCATCTTCAGCCGATACGCGAAAACGGTCGTACCCCAGATAGTTTTCATTGGGAGCATATCGATAAGTACCCTCTGCATCCACTTGAACCGTGCCCTGTGCCGGCGGTGCTTCAAGTTTCCATGCGATCGGATCTCCATCCGGATCCTTCGCTTTCGTGAACTGGCCGGAAAGGGAAGTATTCATCGTCGTATAACCCCATTCCAAATCCAACAGGGGAGCAGCATTCACAGGAGTAACGTGGATCGTGCCCTGGCCGAATTTGGCGCCGCCCGTATCAGCCTGCAGGGCAGCAAACTGGAAGCGGTCCGTACCGCTAAAGCCGCTGTCGGGATAGTAGGCAAAGCTGCCGTTCTCCTTTACGGTAATCTTGCCGTGCGCAGGCTGGGAGACGAGGAGATACGTATGGTCGGCACCGCTGCTGTCGCGCGCGGACAATTGCCCGAGCAAAGCTTGGCCTTGAGCCGTTTCGCCTTCGTAATCGTCCACCAGCAAGGTGTCCGGCGCATTGACGCTGACCGCCATAGAGGCGGTATGAGCACCGTCATAAGTCGCTGCCGTTACGGTTGCAAGTCCTGTGGAAAGGCCGGTTACGTCACCTTGATCCGTCACTTCCACGACTTCCGGATTGGACGCAGACCACTGCAGCTGAGGGGGAGGCGACGAACCTGGCTCATAACGGACGGAAGGTGTTATGGTCTCGCCCGTATTCAGATAGGCCACATCCGGTTCGATCGCGATGGATTGAAGCGGCTCCTCAACCAACACATCGTCGAACCAAGCTTTGCCCGTTCCGGTTTCCAGAAACAGCTCAACGGTCAATAGGGGCGGTGAGGCTGCATTATCCGGAACGGTGAACAGCTTCTCCATATACGTCCAGTCTTGGGTGCCCTTGAGCGTTCCGACATGAACCAGCACATTGCTGGTCCCGGTTCGCTTCATTTGATATCGGATGAGCGCGGCATTGCTGACGGACTCCGTTTTGACCCAGCCGCTGATCCGATACGTTTTCCCGACCTCTACCGGGATGGACTGGGTTATGGCTGCCCGGCTGGACGTTCCTGCGGGACCTTCGATGCTGACCGATTGCTTCCCGGATTTGAATATTCCCGAATCTACTCCCAATATGGGCGAGCCTGTTGGAAGCCACTGTCCCCAATTTGCCGGCTTGATTCCGCCTGACCAGCTGGACCCCGCCTCCGTTGCCTCAAAACCGCTGTTCACAAGCAAACCCTCCTGTACTTGATCTCGTTCGCTCTCTGCCCATGCCAATGGGGGCGGCAAAAAGCCATGAAGCCCCGTAATCAGCACGAGTACAATCAGAGCCATTCGTTTCACATCCATTCCCTCCCGACTGATATCGATTTCCGGCCATGAAACCGGAACACTTCCATCGTAGAGGAAGCCGCAGCGTTCGAGTATGATACAATTTCGTGATGCATTAACATTTTTGAAGAAAACCTGTTCATGTTAAATAAAAACAGTATGATGTAATTAATGTAAGTGCGGAAAGAATACATCTAAGGAATGGAAGGAATGAGGGTATGGGGAAATTGACGACAACCACTGCAAGAAATGAGCGATCCAATCGCGTATCCGTGTTCGTTACGTTGCTCATGTCCTATCTTGTGGTACTGCTGATCCCGGTCATCGTGTTCTGGGGTCTGTATACCCAAATCGAGCGAATTATGATCGAGAATGCCAACAACTCCAACATGGCACTCATCGAACAGGCCAAGCAGGTCGTGGACAGCCGATTGGATGAAATGCATTTGATTTCTCGGAACATTACTTCACATCCGAGACTGGATACGCTGTTAAAGGCAGGATCCCCTCAAACCGGAGCGGAGCATTACAATTACTACACCTTCATGCAGGAAATGCAGCGGTACCGAAACAGCAGCAGTTTTATCACCGATTTTTATGTGTATCTTGATGAGAGCGATACGGTTCTCAGCCCAACCTTAAAAACGACGTCCAGCGTCTTGTTCTCCGATATCTACGGATATGAAAGCTTAACCTTTCAACAATACCAAGCAGATATACTGCGCGGCGTTCATTTCAACCGGTATCTGCCCGTAGCGGAGGTCGGCAAAGGCCTGAACCAGAAACGAATGCTCACATATATGCAAACGCTTCCATTTGGCGAGAAAAACAACCCTAAAGGCGCCCTTGTCATGCTGATCGACGAAAGGCAGATTACAGGCTTGCTCGAGGAGATCGTGAAAACCAACAACGGAACGATATCCATTAAGGATGCCAGCGGTCAAGTGATTCTTCGTGCCGGTGAAACCGCAGTATCCAATGTGGGTAAAGCTGAGGATAAGCAGGCCGTCATGACGGTATCGTCCAGATCCGCACGCAGCGGGTGGGAGTACGTGTCGGTCGTGCCGGAAAAAGTGTTTATGGAAAAGGTGAATATGGTCAAACGAATGGCCGCAGGCGTTCTCGGCATCTGCCTGGCCGCCGGAGTTGCCGCTTGCGCGTACATGACGTACCGGGCGTATTATCCCCTGCGCGACATTATCCGCTTTATCCGCCAATCCCATCCGGTCAAGGAGGGGAAGGTACGCAACGAATATGATTTCATCAAATCCACGATGGCCGATTCCTTTGGCAAGCAGACGGAAATGAAGGAGCAATTGTCGAGGCAAACGCCGGTGATCCGGTCCAACTTTTTGCAGCGTTTATTGAAGGGAAACGTGGATGCGGCCGATATGTCGGAGCATGCCCTGGAATTCATGGGGATATCGTTTCCGCATCCCGGCTTTGCCGTTGCCCTGATCGAGCTGAGGGATGCCAGCGGGTTCATTCATAACGAACGGGAAAGCGAATGGGCCCTGATCCGCTTTGTCACAGGGAAGGTGGCCGAAGAAATTCATCCCTTTACCGCGTATTCCGTGGATCTGGAGAAGAACCAGGTCGCCATGATTCTGAATATGCCGGAACCTCTGCAGGACAAGGCGGGCGAGCTGTACGATTGGGCGGAACAAGTGAAGCTGGTGATCGAACAGCGCTTCAAGTCCGAGATCACGATCGCGATCAGCGATATCCGTTCGGATCTTGGATGTTTGGCAAGCGGATATACCCAAAGCTTGAAGGCGCTGGAATATTCCATTTTTACGGCCTATAAACCGATTTTATTCTACGATGAAATGAAGCAGAAAACGGGGGTGTATTATGATTTTCCCATTGAGACGGAAATCCAGCTCATTAACGCCATGAAAAGCGGGGATACGGATAAGGCTCAGGATATCATTCAAAGTCTGTACCACAACAACTTCAGCGGTCAATCCATCTCGCCCGAGCTCGGTCGACTCATGTTCGCGAACCTGCTCAGCACGATGTTCAAGCTGCTCAATGCCTTAAATTTGAAATACGAGGACGTATTCGGTCAGGCAGGCAAATCGATCGAGGACATTACCGAGGGCAGCACGGTAGAGGAGCTGTACCGGGAAGTGAAATGGATGTTCGGCCAAGTCTGCCTGTACGTAAGAGACCAGAGAGGCGATTCCTCCTCGCAGCTCCTGGATAAGATAAAAAGCTACATCGCGGAGCATCACGACGATGCCATGATCAGCCTGGCTTCCATTGCCGAGCAATTCGATATCACGCCGCCCTATCTGTCGGCCTTCTTCAAGAAGAACAGCGGGACCAATCTGACCGATTACCTAGCCAAAATTCGGATCGAGCGCTCCAAGGAAATGATGCGGGATGCCAAAAATACGATTTCGCACATCGCCCGTTCCGTCGGTTATACCAGCGATGTCGGTTTTATCCGGGTATTCAAGAAATACGAAGGGATCACCCCGGGAAAATACAAGGAAACCCTGCATTCCCTATCATCAACCTTAAGAAATGATCATCTCAATTCTTAATCGCTGTATATGGATCCAGAAACTGTACGATATACGTTGAAAGCGCTTCAGCATTAATATTTGAGGCAGGGCCGGCATCAACTCGGCCTGAACATTTGAGATGATTATTCATTAGGAAAAAAGGGAGGCGTCGTGATTTGAAAACAAACCGGAAACGTATGACGAGACTGGCCATCTTCATGCTGATTGTGGCTATGATTGCCGGGTGCAGCGGAAAAGGCTCGGGAGCCGAGGAGCCTGCCGGCGACAAAGGCAAGGAAGGAACGGGCGTTGCCTCAGGCGGAGAAACGGGGTATCCCGGCCAGCTGACCTATTGGGTATCGCTGAATGCCAACGCATCGGCAACGATGCAGGATATGAACGGCATTGCCGCCTATCAGGAAATGGAGAAATTGACAGGGACCAAGGTTGAGTTCCAGCATCCGCCGGCAGGGCAAGAGGCAGACGCCTTCAACATTATGGTCTCGTCGGGCAACTTGCCGGATGTCGTGGAGTATGGCTGGGCCAACGTATCCGGAGGGCCGGATAAAGCGATATCGGACGGTTCGATCATTCGCCTGAATGAGCTGATTGAAGAGCATGCTCCAAACCTATCGAAACTGCTGAACGAACACCCGGAATACAAAAAGCTGATAACGACGGATGGCGGAAACATTTACGTATTCCCGTTCATCCGCGGAGACGAGTATCTGCTGACCTTTAACGGCCTTATCATCCGCCAGGACTGGCTGGATCAGCTCAACCTGCAAGTGCCGGAAACGATTGACGAGTGGTATGAAGTATTAAAAGCGATCAAGACCCAGGATCCCAACGGGAACGGTCAGGCGGATGAAATCCCGCTCCTGCTTGATATGGATATGACGGGCATTAACCATGCATTTGTCGGCGCGTGGGGAATTACGACAGGATTTTATCAGGTGGACGGGAAGGTACAGTACGGCCCCATCCAACCGGAATTCAAATCTTATTTGGAGACGATGAGCAAATGGTATGCCGAAGGCCTGATCGATCAGGATTATGCGGCAACGGACGGGACGCTCAAAGATGCCAAAGTGACCAACAATCAAGTGGGTGCCTTCTCCGGATACATGGGCAGCAGCCTCGGCCGCTATTCCGAACTCATGTTAAAAAGCAATCCGGACGTCAGTCTGGTGGGCGCTCCCAACGTTGTGCTAAAGAAGGGGGACACGCCGCTTCTTGGACAGAAGGATTCGCCGTTCAACGGATTTGGGGCGGCTGTGACGAAAGCGAACAAATTCCCGGCGGAAACGGTGAAATGGCTCGATTACAAATATGGGGAAGAAGGGCACATGCTGTTTAATTTCGGGGTTGAGGGAGTCAGCTACGAGATGAAGGACGGGTACCCGACCTATACCGACGAAGTGATGAAGAATCCAGATGGGCTGTCGATCACCCAGGCGTTGTCGAAATACAACCTGGCGAGTTATTCGGGACCTTTCGTTCAGGATCGCCGTTACGTCGAGCAGTATTCCGCGCTTCCTCAGCAAAAAGCGGCCATTGAGACATGGATGAAGGCGGAGAACGACCGTTTAATGCCGATTATTTCGCCGACGGCAGAAGAGAGCACGCGTTATGCCTCGATCATGAACGATATTAATACGTATTACGAAGAGATGGTCAACAAATTCATTATGGGCGTGGAGCCGATCAGCGGCTTTGATCAATTTGTCCAAACGGTGCAGGGAATGGGCATTGAAGAAGCCCTTCAGATTCAGCAGTCTGCGCTGGACCGTTTTAACAGCCGGTAAGTTGTAGAAGCGCATGAAGAGGGAGAAAACGGGCGAGCCGTATCCTTCTTCATGCGGGTTATTTTTCACAGAGGAGGGCATACGGTGCAGCTAAAGGAAGAAACAAAACGCATGACGATACAGAGCAAATCCGAGAGCTTCAGCGCAAGAGCAGCGAAGGACTTTCGCCGGAATTCCACGATCTACCTGATGCTGCTGCCGGTTGTGGCGTTTTATGCCGTGTTTCATTACGGACCGTTATACGGCCTGCAGATTGCGTTCAAGAACTTCTCCGCAGGGCTCGGCATCTGGAATAGCCCATGGGTCGGCTTTCAACATTTCAGCGATTTTTTTAACGGATTTTTCTTTGAGCGGGTCGTTTCCAATACCATTATCCTCGGCGCGTACGATCTTATCTTCGTATTTCCCGCCTCCATCGTGCTGGCCTTGATGCTGAACGAGGTGCGACATCGGATCTTTAAGCGGACCGTACAATCCATTACGTATATTCCCCATTTCATTTCCGTTGTCGTTGTTGTCGGGATGCTGGTTGATTTTTTGGCGGTGGACGGCCTGATCAACCATATCATCACCTACTTCGGCGGCAAGCCGATTTCGTTCATGCGGCTGCCGGAATGGTTCCGCACCATCTATACCTCGTCCGCCATCTGGCAGGGGATTGGCTGGGGCTCCATCATTTATCTGGCGGCGATTTCCAATATTGATCCGTCCCTGTATGAGGCGGCGAAAGTGGACGGTGCCGGCCGCTGGAAGCAGATGCTTCAAATAACGCTCCCTGGCATCCTGCCGACCGTGATCATTCTGCTTATCTTGCGGATCGGTTCCTTTATGGCACTGCAGGATGAGAAGATCCTGATTATGTACAACCCGGTCATCTACGAGACGGCAGACGTGATCGGGACTTATGTCTACCGCAAGGGAATACTGGAAGCAAGCTACAGCTTTAGCGCCGCTGTCGGCATGTTCAATTCCTTGATTAACTTTGCGCTGCTCATTGGAGCCAATTATCTCAGCAAGCGGTTTACCGATACGAAGCTGTGGTAGAGAGGGGGATCTCATGCGAACTACTAGATCGGTCAGTGAAGTCCTGTTTGATTCTGCGAATGTCATTCTATTGTGTTTGTTATCGATCATAACGTTATATCCGTTTCTCTACGTATTGTTTGCTTCGATCAGCACGCCGGCCGAATTCGTTCAGCACCGGGGCATCCTGCTGTGGCCCAAGGGCTTCTCGCTGGACTCCTATCGTATGGTATTCGAGAACCCGAATATCATCCGAAGTTACCTCAACACGATATTTTATGTGGTCGTCGGCACGACGCTAAACATTCTCATGACGGCTCTCGGAGCCTATGGTTTATCCAGGAAAAACGTGATGTGGAAAGGCGCCATCATGATGCTGATCGTGATGACGATGTTTTTTGACGGCGGGCTCATCCCGAAATACCTGCTCGTGAAAAATATGGGTCTGCTTGATACGTACTGGGCATTGATTATTCCAAGCGCCATGACGACATGGAACTTGATTATTATGCGAACGGCATTTCAAGGGGTACCCGATGCGCTCGAGGAATCCGCGCGGATCGACGGAGCCACCGACTGGACCATTCTGTTCCGGATCATCATCCCGTTATCGCTGCCGGTCATTGCGGTCATGGTGCTCTTTTACGGGGTGTGGCATTGGAATAAATGGTTTGATGCCCTCATCTATTTAAGGGACCGGGACTTGTTTCCGCTGCAGTTGATCCTGCGCGAGATTCTGATCCAGAACGATACCAGCAGCATGATGACCTCGGTAGGAGGGGGAGATCGGATGCCGGTTGGCGAAACGATTAAGTATGCGACGATTATGGTGGCGACGCTGCCGATCTTGTTTCTGTATCCGTTCTTGCAGAAATATTTCGTGAAGGGCGTCATGATCGGCGCCATCAAAGAATAGGAGGTATGTGAACCATGTGGGAACAGGCCATCATGGATGCGGTTGAAAAGACCAAGAGGAACATCGGTTTATTTCCGATGAAATTCCCTCACATCACGGCGGAGAAGCGATACGAGTGGGGAGAAAGCAATGACTGGATTGAAGGCTTCTACACCGGAATGATCTGGCTGTGTTATGAATATACGAAGGACCCGCTGTTTAAGGATACGGCAATCGCTCAATTGGAGGATTACAAGGCGCGGCTGGAGGAGAAGCGGCATCTGGATCATCATGATATCGGATTTCTGTACCTGCCCTCCGCATTGGCCGCGTGGATCGTGGATGAACATGAAGAGGGCAAACAGCTGGCCCTAAAAGCAGCCGACCATCTGATGCTGCGCTGGCGGGAAGAAGGCCAGTATATTCAGGCCTGGGGCCGGAAGGGCGACGAGAAGAACGGCGGCCGCATTATCATCGACTGCATGATGAACATACCGCTGCTGTATTGGGCGTATGACCAAACAGGCGACGAACGCTACAAACGCGTGGCCGTCGCGCACGCGGAGAAGAGCCGCCGTTATTTAATGCGAGGGGATGATTCTTCGTACCATACCTTCTACTTCCAGCCGTCGGACGGGAAGCCCATCGGCGGTGGGACGCACCAAGGATATCACGACGGCTCCACCTGGACGCGCGGGCAAGCATGGGCCATCTACGGATTTGGGCTTTCCTACCGTTATACCCGTGATCCGAAGTATTTGGATACCGCCGTGCGAGCTGCCCGCTATTTTATCGAGCATTTGCCGGAAGACCATGTCGCCTATTGGGATTTTGACGTTCCGATCGAAGCGGGTACGCCTCGCGACAGTTCCGCTTCCGCCATCGCCGCATGCGGGATGCTGGAGATCTTGGAGCACCTGGAAGAGGAAGATGGCAATAAAGGGCTATTGACAGACGTCGTCGAGAAGTCCATGATCTCCCTTGTAAACCGTTATTCCACTATCGGTGAAGCTGCCGAGGAAGGCTTGATCAAGCATGGTTCCTATTATGTCAGAGGCGGGATGGGACCGGACGATTACATGATCTGGGGGGATTATTATTATCTCGAGGCCTTGCTGCGACTGACCAAAGGGATACCTGGCTATTGGTACGAGAGAGGATAGTAGAACCGGATCCGTGAACTATAACGGGAACGCCGCAATCTGTGCGGCGTTCCCTTTTTTGTGTAAAATAGGATAGGATCATTGTTCACAATATACTCATTAGCAATGAGGGAACGTCTTTGTTATGATGGGGAAGATTCAAATTTAAGATAAATGGTTTGGAGGAGATAGGCATGTTGAAACATGTGAAAACTTCGGTTCTGCTGACCTTGGGTCTGCTGCTTGTACTGGTGTTCCCGACAGCAACGTGGGCGCATTCCAAGCTGGAATCCAGTACGCCCGCGGCGGACGCCAAGATCACGGAAAGCGTGAAGGAAATCAATCTGTCATTCAATGAAAATATCGATGAAAACTTAAGCACCCTCAAGGTGAAGAATGCGCAAGGCGAAGCGGTAGAAGTATCGGAAGTCAAGGTTAACCAGAACACTATGGCTGGAACGCTGGCAGCACCGCTTCCATCCGGTTCTTACACGGTGGAATGGAAGATCGTTGGCGGAGATGGACATCCCGTTGACGGAACGTATGCTTTCGAAGTCGATGCACCGGAAGGGGAAGCTGCTCCGGAGACTTCTGCCGACACCGAAGAAACGCCTGCGGATACAGGAAATACACCGGATGATACAGCAACGGCGGATGATACAGCCGCAGACAACGCAGATCCGTCGGCGGATACGAATCAGCAGGCGGAGAATACGCCGGCTAATGACACATCCGAAGGAAACGGGTCGACCGTGTGGATCGTGATTATCGTCATTGTGGCCGTTGTCGCAGGATACTTTGGAATTAAAGCATCCCGGAAGAGAAAGTAATGTCTTATTATTGGTTAAGCGAGCCGTTTTTATATTTAGCATACGCCATTCTGGCAGGGATCACGGTGCTGTCCCTGGTACCGAAGGCTTATAAGCCGGACATATCGGTACCGGCCTGGCTCGGCCCAGCGGCGGGGGCAGCCATCATCCTATTCGGCTTTGTGCCGCTGCTGCAAATCATCATGTTCTTCAAGGATGATATCGGATTCTGGCAGTCCTTTAACAGCATCATGTTCAAATTCAGCGAGGGCGAGCGTTATGCCTGGATACTGGTTCTTTCGATCCTATTGGCGGTACTGACCCTGATCGTCCGCCGGAAGCCCTTCTCTCCCTTACGCTGGCTTATGCCCGCTCTTCTGTTGGGCATTGCCGTCGCCATGTCTTCGTTCAACCACGCTGCATCCCTGTTCGATGGCGTTGGACAGCTTGCTTTCTTCGCCCATTTCACGGCGATGGCCATATGGACGGGAACGCTGCTGCTTACAGGATGGTTCAGCACGGAACATGATCGCTGGAGTGCGTTTCTCCGATGGTTCCATCCATTAGCCATCGCCTGCGTCATCCTTGTCATCGGATCGGGTCTGTTCCTGATGACAGCCGTGACGCCGGAACCCGTAAACAGCTGGACGCTGTCCTACGGTCAGGCCCTGCTGGTCAAGCATATTCTCATTCTGCCGCTGCTGGTGTTCGCGTTCGTTAACGGTTATCTCGTCAAGCGCAAGCTGCGCAGGGATACAAGCTATCGACCTGCGGCATGGGCACGAAGCGAGGGAATCCTGATCTGGCTGATTTATATCGTCACCGGCTACATGAACCAGCAGCCGGCGCCGCACGAGGTCGTGGATACATTGGCGTCATATGGCCCTGCAGCAACGTTTGTCTGGTTCCATCCCGGGTTTACGATCGGTGAATTGGCCTTTACGTGGAGCTGGATCGGGATACTCTGCCTGTGCCTTGGGCTTGGTCTCCTCTGGAATGTCGTGAACGTATTTCGCAGGAACCGGGCAGCAGCCGTCGGGCTGTTAAGCGGGTTAGGCGCCGTTGCGCTGATATATTGCGGCTTGATGTTCTCGGTTACCGCCGTTTAATTTGTTTGAAGTGAAAGGTCCTTGCTGTTTAATCAGCAGGGCCTTTTTTTGGTATGGGAGCAATGAGAGATGGCTGGATAAAGGTGGTATACTTGGGGGTGAAGATCGAACATGGACCAAATCTTGAACTGGGGGGAAATATGATATGGAAAAAGTGAAATTTATTCGCTTAGCATCTCCTACGGATGCATCCGTACTGGACCGATTAAACGAGGAGTTTAATGGGGTTAGGATGCAGCTGGAGGAAATTAAATATAGTTTGGAACAAGCGGATGAGATCGTGGCCATCGCTTATTTAGGCGATGATCCTGTAGGATTTGCCTGCGCCCAATCATTTAAGTCCTTTTGTTACCGGGAGCTTGTCGGCGAGATAACGGAAATGTACATTCAGGAGCGGGCAAGAAGGCAGGGTCTGGCAGGAATGCTGCTCGTTTTTCTGGAGGAACAATTGTTCGCGCGCGGGGTGAGAACGGTTAAGGTGCTTACGGGTCATGATAATCACCAAGCCATCGGAGCATATGAGAAATCAGGTTATAAGCGGGAGGATGAAGTGCTTCTGGAGAAAGAGCTGAAATCATAGTGTATAATCCTAACTATGAATATTTCCAATTTTCGGTATGAATGGAGGTGAATCAGAATGTTATGTGATAAAGACCAATACGTTGAAGAACTGCTCGTTCTGAAAACGATTGCGGAAAATTTGAATCAGAGCAACGACATGAAGCAAATGCTGCAGACGACACTCGAAAAACTGTTGGAGTTAACCCATCTAGAGACAGGTTGGCTTTTTCTGGTCGAGGATAAACCCGACTATATTTTGATGGCTGATTACAACCTTCCCCCTGCTTTGTCACGTGAAGACAAAATACCGATGCGATGCGGAGATTGCCTATGTCTTCGCATGTATTGGGCGGGAAGTTTAAACGAACCGGTTACAATGATTGAATGTGAGCGCCTACATAATGCCAAAGAACAGTGCTGGGGAGAAACCCACAATTTGACCCATCATGCTACGATTCCCCTCATGGTTCAAGGCAAACGGCTGGGGCTGCTGAATGTGGGCTCGCCGGACAAAGAGCATTTTAGCGAGGGAGAACTTGCGCTGTTGCAATCCGTTGCCTATCAGATTGGAACGGCGGTCGAGCGGACAGAACTGTCCGAGCAAAGGGAGAAACAGGCGGTGGACAGCATGGCCCGTTTCATCGTCGATTATTATGCCAAGGCAAGCAAAGTAACCAGATATCTATGGAAAATTAACGATATGAAGCGAATGCTTGAGGCGATCGTGGAGGAGCTTGCTCATGCGTTTGGATGGCCGACTGTTGCCATGATTACGTCTGACGATGACAACTTGTATCTTCGTACGGTCCGACAGAATGAAGTGACGCATAGCTGCAAGGAGCTGGTACGAAAGGCTGCCCATAAGACCGCACGAAAGTCAGGAATCGTACAACGGGCATATGAGGAACAAAACGTAGTGGTGCAAGAAGGCCTGGTCCGGGTGCTTCCCGGCGTTCAGCCCCATACGTATACGGCGGCGATACCATTAAAGCATCTTGAGCGTATTTTTCAGACCTATGAGACGATGGGGGTGCTCTTTATTGGCCGTGAGAGTGGGCCCTTCTCTGAGCTGGAGGTTGAAATCTTAGAGGTGCTGGCGGAGCATATATCATTGGCCATTGAAAAGATATGTTTATATTACGAGTGGCAGGATTTATTGTTGGTTGAAGAGAGGAACCGTTTGGCACGGGACCTACATGATTCCGTCAATCAAAAGCTGTTCTCTCTTTCACTGCTTGCCCAAGGCGTGCGTGAGACGACCTTACATGAGAATCCGCATACGGCGGAGGCAATACACGATATTGGACAGCTTGCCCAGGAAACGCTCACTGAAATGCGCTCGTTAATTTGGCAGCTGCGACCTTCCGGAGAGGCCAAAGGGATATTGGCTTCACTGAAGGACTATGCCGAGAAACTTGGCATACAGTTGACGTTTATCATGAAGGAAATTCCTGTTTTGACGAACCGGGTGGAAGAGTCCTTGTATCGAATTGGGCAGGAGGCATTGAACAATATCAGCAAACACGCGGGTACGAATCGAGCCTGGATCCGAATGGAACAGGACGGCTCCTATCTATATATGAAAATATCGGATCAAGGCCGAGGATTCAACCCGGGATCGCCCGAACTCTGTCCGCATTCGCTTGGGCTTACCAGCATGAGGGAGAGGGCTTCAGAAATACAAGGAACCTTAAGTATAAGCAGCGAGGAAGGCACAGGGACGATGGTGACCGTGATGGTTCCGTTTTTATCCCAAGAAAGAGGTTTGAACTTATGAAGATTAAAGTGCTAATTGTTGATGATCATCTCGTTGTATTAAGGGGGTTGCGTTATTTTCTGCAGACACAGCCCATGATCGAAATCGTAGATCAAGCTCTTAACGGGCTAGAGGCTCTGGATAAGGTAGAGAAGCTGCAGCCTGATGTGGTCCTGATGGATCTGAAGATGCCGGAGATGGACGGAGTCGAAGCCACGAAGCGAATCACAAACAAGTTTCCACATACGAAAGTTATCATTCTTACCAGTTTTGCCGATCGGGATTCGGTTTTGCCGGCGATTAAAGCGGGAGCTATTGGATATCAACTGAAGGATATCGAGCCTAAAGTGCTGGTCGAAACCATCATCGCTGCTGTAAACGGAAATCGCATGCTTCATCCTCAGGTAACGAATCAATTAATTGCCCATGTGGCGACAGATACCGAGCCTGTTAAAGGCATCGACATTCTGACCATTCGTGAGCAGCATGTACTTGAACAGATTACGCTCGGCAGGAGTAACAAAGAAATCGCCGCAGAACTACATATTACCGAGAAAACGGTAAAGACGCATATCACGCATATTCTGGGAAAAATGGAGGTGCAGGACCGCACCCAGGCTGCCTTGTATGCGATAAGGAACCATTGGTTTAACACATAGCCATCAGACTATGGTCGTAATGAAAGGTCTTATCTTCGGATAAGGCCTTTTTGGAATGGCTGATTTAGACCTGAGCTGGACGTAACCGGTCTGGAATTGCGTTTAAATGGAACTACAGGGAAACAGTAAGAACAACACTGTAGGCTTGTAATGGCTATAAAGGAGGATTAAACAATGACAATATTAGTTACAGGTGCGACAGGAAAAGTTGGTCGACAGGTTGTGAATGAGCTGCTTAAGACTGGACATCGCGTCAGAGCGCTCAGCCGATATCCGGCATCAGCCATATTACCTGCTGGCGTAGAAGTGGTTGCTGGTGATCTGAGTAAGCCCGACACGCTGGTTCCAGCATTACGGGGTGTGACCGGCCTCCATTTAATCACGACAGGAGCAGGCTTCGTCCCGCTTACGACAGGGGAAGAGATTATTCGAATCGCGGAGGCTGCCGGAGTAAGGCGCGTCAGCGTATTGTGGGACGGAAAGAAAGGGACGGTAGAGGAGGCGCTTGTATCGAGTAATCTGGAATGGACACAGCTGCAGCCGGTAGATTACATGTCCAATGTTATGAACTGGAGAGAATCGATCCGAACCGAGGGTGTAGTACGCGATATGTTTGGTGATTCGTTAAATGCTTCGATTCATGAGCGGGATATCGGTCAGGTGGCTGCAGCGGTCCTGACGGAGGACGTTCATGTGGGCAAAATTTATCCTTTAACCGGTCCCGAGGCGCTAACGGTTCCTGACAAGGTGCAGATTCTTAGTCACTATATCGGTAAAGATGTAAAGTTTATTCAGTTAACCGAAGAGCAGGAGCGTAAACGAATGGCCGAACTTGGGGTTAATGAGGGCGTCATTGATTACGTCATCAACTGGTACAAGAATCCACCAATCGAAGCATACACCGTCAATCAAACGGTTGAACAGATAACAGGACGTCCTGCAAGAACGTTTGCCGAGTGGGCGGAAGAGCACGCAAGATACTTTAAATGGTAAAAAAAGGACTTATGCTGCTATGAATGCAGAAGAAAAGCTGCCTACAGCACTTGCCGATGAGATCCGAATGTTAGCTAAAGCGGCATTTGCATCCGGATTTCAAGTTGTTGGTATTCTGAGCTCAGTTCTATTGATAGGAATCGCAGTAATATCTATGACTTCCCTACGTGATAAAAGCCCTATCAAGGGTAATGAATAACTATCATCGAAATCATCAAAGTACATTCAATAGCATGATAATCCTATCTTTAAGGATCATCATGCTTTTATTATTTGCTGGAGCATCCGGTCATTTATCCATAATGCTGCGTTTCGGAGCGATATTGACCCGGCGTGAGTCCCGTGCTTCGCTTGAATACCGAGTTGAAGGAATGCATGTCCTTGTAACCGACTTTTTCGGCGATCATACTGATTTTGTCTGTGGTGGTTCGCAGCAGCTCGCGGCTCATTCGAATGCGTACGGTCTGCAGATAATGATGCCAGCTCTGGCCGGTATATCTGCGGAACAATCGCTGAAGATGGCGTTCGCTGAAGCCGCTGATCTGCGCAAGACGCGTCAGCGTGAGCTCATGCATGTATTGTCCCTCCACGTATTGAAGGACATCTTGAAAAGAGGGATGCGAAGGCTCCGAGGTGATAGGCTGCGAATGCTCGATGGCCCGGCTGAACTCAATGATCAACTGTAACAGCAGCGTATGCAAATAGACGGCTGAGCCGCTGATTTGCATGGCATAATGTTCATAGAGGGAGACGAACAGCTTCTCGAAACGGTCATGCCGATCCGTAATGGCGCGGTACCCAAGCGAGCCGTCTTCCATCTGTTTCAATAAGAAGGCTGTCTTCGAATCGGAAGCAAAGGCAATCAGTTTCGGCAGAAGCTTAACGGAGAATATGCAATTGTTCACGATGAGCGGCTTCCCGTTGGAAGAGGTAGGCCGGAATACGTGAGGCATTCCGAGCGGTATATAAAACATATGTCCTTTGCGAACCCGCTGCACCGAGTTCTCCATGTAATGGAAGCCTTCTCCCTCAGCAATATACGCAATTTCCAGAAAATCATGGTTATGGTAAGACCCCGTAAAATTCTCCGCGTTACGATTTACATACATCAGGGTGTCATCCCGGAAAAAATAATCTCCGTAATAGGTTTCCATCGGTCGTTTCATCCTGTTTGCTCCTTTTCATAAATCGAGGATGGATGTCCGTTTTACCACATTAAATTGTCCGTTATCCCCATCATCTTGCTTGTAGGTTCACTTATAATAATAGTTGAAACAGGGACAGAAATGAAAGCGTATATCAAGCCAAGCGGCTAATTCAAACGGATTGTTGAAGCAGCCTTCTTGAAGTGAACGGAGGAATGAGCATGTTCAGCGTAACGGATGTACGATGCGAATATCTTCATCAACCGATAGGTATCGGAGAGCGAAAGCCGCGCATCAGTTGGAGGTTGGCCTCGGACAAAAGAGCCGTCAGCCAAACCGCTTATGAGATTGAGGTTTCCAACGAGAAGGAATTTGCCAAGCCCTGCTGGACATCAGGGAAAACAGCCTCGTCGCAGTCGGTTCACGTGGAATTAACGGGGCAGAGCGTAACATCATGTAAGCGCTATTTCTATCGCGTGCGTGCCTGGAACCAAGCCGGGGAATTGACGGAATGGTCCGACACGGCCTACTGGGAGACTGGAAAACTGGGAGGGGAGCCATGGGTCGGACAATGGATATCTGCACCACGATCCTTGCTGCCTGCTGACGCCGGTCACCTCCCGCTGCTCCGCAAGAGCTTCAGCTTAAAGTCGCCCATTACGAAAGCAAGAATATATGTCACGGCGCTGGGCCTTTATGAACTTGAGCTTAACGGACAGAGAGTGGGAGATTGTTATTTCACGCCAGGCTGGACGAGTTACGATCATACGATTCAGACGCAGACCTATGACGTGACCGAGATGCTGAAATCTGGCCAAAACGCGATCGGTGCTTGGCTCGGTAACGGTTGGTACAAGGGACAGCTGGGGTGGGAGGATCGGCACGCGATTTATGGAGATCGATTAGCGCTTCTGCTGGAGCTGCATATCACGTATGCTGACGGCAGCGAAGAAGTGATGGGAACCGATTCAAGCTGGCAGTCGGCCAAAGGCCCGATCGCCATGTCGGAGCTCTATCATGGCGAAACCTATGATGCGCGCCTCGAACTGGACGGCTTCAGTTCGGCAGGTTATAACTCGGTTGATTGGCATGGCGTGGAAACGATCGACCAAGGTTACGACAAGCTGAAGCCCCAGATCAACGAGCCCGTGAGAGCCGTTCAAACGGTGCGGCCCGTGGAATGTCTGACCACGCCCAAAGGTGAAACCGTCATCGACTTCGGGCAGAATTTGGTAGGCTGGGTACGATTTAGCGTGTCCGGTGCGGAGGGCACAACGGTGACGCTGCAGCATGCGGAAATCCTGGATGCCGAGGGTAACTTTTATACGGAGAATCTCCGAACCGCTAAACAAACGATTCAATACACGTTAAAAGGCGGAGGGAACGAAATCCATGAACCTCATTTTACGTTCCAAGGCTTCCGATATGTTCGTTTAGACGGTTTCACGGAAGATCAGCTGGACCTCCGGCATTTCGAAGCGGTCGTGCTCCATTCGGATTTCGAAGAAACCGGAACTTTTCAATGTTCGGATCCCATGGTTAATCAATTGCAGAGCAACATTCGATGGGGACTGAAGGGGAATTTCCTCGACGTGCCCACGGATTGCCCGCAGCGTGACGAGCGGCTTGGCTGGACCGGCGATGCGCAGATGTTCATCGGGACGGCGGCCTATCTTGCCAACGTGGCGCCTTTCTTCACGAAATGGCTGTCGGACCTGGCCGCGGAACAGCGCGATGACGGAGCGGTTCCGTTCGTTGTTCCGCATGTGCTCGGCGATGAAGCCTATGCTTCGGCCGCATGGGGAGATGCAGCGGTCATTTGCCCGTGGACGGTGTACGTCAATTTTGGCGATCGACGGATATTGGAGCGTCAATATGAGAGCATGAAGCGCTGGGTCTCCTACATTCAAGCTCAAGGGGAGCATGAATATCTGTGGAATACCGGCTTCCATTTCGGCGATTGGCTGGGACTGGATGCGAAATCCGGGGACTATGTGGGTGCTACGGAACGGGACTTTATCGCTTCGGCGTTTTATGGTTATTCGGTGGAACTGCTTAGGAAAACCGCGGTCGTATTGGGACGAGAACAAGATGCTGCCCTGTATGCCGAGCTTAAAGAAAAGGTTGTCGCTGCATTCCGTAACGAATTCGTGACCCCGTCCGGAAGGCTTGCGGCGTCGACGCAGACCGCGCACGTGCTTGCGCTTATGTTCGGGCTGCTGGATGAGGCGGCGGAAAAACGTGCGGCGGATCGTCTTTATGCATTGCTGGAGGAGAGCCGGTTTCATTTAACGACCGGTTTTGTGGGCACGCCTTATATTAATCATGTGTTAAGCCGGCACGGCATGCACGATGCGGCGTATAAGCTTCTGCTGCAGCAGGACTATCCTTCATGGCTGTATCCGGTGACGAAAGGCGCCACGACGATATGGGAGCATTGGGACGGCATCAAGGAAGACGGCAGCTTCTGGAGCCGCGACATGAATTCATTCAATCATTATGCATACGGAGCCATCGGCGAATGGCTGTATCGTTCGGTTGCCGGCATACAGACCGTGGAGGATGCGCCGGGTTATAAACATATCCGGTTTGCGCCTGTACCGGGCGATGGCCTGACATGGGCGGAAGGCAAAATCGATACGATGTATGGAACCGTCCTGTCATGCTGGCGGATGGAAGATGATGGCGAGTTTCAGCTGGAAGTGTGTATTCCGCCTAATACGACTGCTGAAATATGCCTGCCGGGTGTTTTTGACGTTTCAAACGTTAAGGAAGGCAGCACGATCCCTCTAAACGAAGCGAAGGGGATCCATTCCGCGGTTGATGGCGAAGCGGGTGTTGTGATTCAAGCGGGTTCGGGGGAGTATACGTTCCGTTATGTATACAACTATCCTAAAGCGAAGTAAGGCATGATAGCAGGAGACCAAAGTTCTTTACCGCGACGGACGCGGTAAGGAACTTTTTTTTCGTATCCAGGCACATTTCTGGGCGAATGCACATACGATACAAAGTGATCTTAAGGAAGCGAGGGGAACTCTGTGGCAGTCATCAAAGCGAATTCGAATGATGTGGATCTTCTGGCAAGATTGATCCGCGCAGAGGCAGAAGGCGAAGGTGAGCAGGGCATGCTCATGGTAGGGAATGTCGGGGTGAACCGGATACTGGGTAACTGCCTGGATTTTCGAAACATCCGCAACATGAACGATATGGTATTTCAGAGCCCGGGTGGTTTTGAAGCAACACAGAAAGGCTATTTTTATCAACGGGCCAGGGATCGGGATCGTCAGCTAGCCCAAAGGGTCATTAATGGGGAACGCATATGGCCGGCTAGCAACGCGCTATGGTTTTTCCGCCCGGCAGGGGACTGCCCGGCAACCTGGTACAATCAGCAGAACACAGGCCGATTCAAGGCACACTGCTTCTTCACCCCGACATATGCCGATTGCCCGTCCGTTTTTTGATTCATGTTATACAACCGCTTAGGCGGGAGTTATAAATTAAAGGAGGAAATTACTTATGTACAATCAAGGTGTGCCGCCTGTGAACTTCATGAATGGAGTCCGTTATCCGGGAGTGCCGAACCGCGGGACCGCTGGTTACACGGCAAACGTTCCACCGCAGGTGCCCAGCGGAAGTCCAATGACGCCGGGAGGCACCGTTGTTCCGGCACCGCCGCAATTCGAACAATCTTACGTGGAGAATATCCTTCGATTGAACCTTGGGAAGCAGGCAACGTTTTACATGACGTATGAAAACAATTCGCAATGGAATGCCAAGGTGTTCACGGGCATTATCGAAGCCGCCGGTCGCGATCATATCGTCATCAGCGAACGGACGACAGGGCGCCGGATCATCCTGCTGATGGTGAACCTGGACTATGTCGTGTTTGACGAGCCGCTCAATTACCAATATCCGGGCGTGATCGGCAATCCGCCTCCAACGGCAAGATAAATCTATTTTTGCGAATGCCCCAATAACCTTCGTTTACACCGATGTGAAACGGAGGTTATTTCATTTGGCCTTGGCAGAATATTCAATGGCATGCGTTTTTCTAACGACACTCCGCGCGGCCGCATTGTATTATTTTAACATTATGATTGTATTATTTTAACATTATGAATGTTTATTCATAGAATCGTTCAATTCATCGGAAAACGAGTGTTAACGGCTGAGAATCAAATTAAAGCTCATAACAACGATGATTAATGTCATAAGACAACGTTTGACTGTGTATCGTAGTACTATATAATTACTTATATAGCTTGAATAAGTCGGAATAAGACAAGGAGATGAGACCATTGGGAAGTTGATGCGTAGTCCGAACACGCTGTTATGCTTGATGGCACCACACATTTTTAATAACCGAAGGAGGTGTTCCT
This sequence comes from Priestia sp. BR_2, assembly GCF_041954005.1. Taxonomy (NCBI): domain Bacteria; kingdom Bacillati; phylum Bacillota; class Bacilli; order Caryophanales; family Bacillaceae; genus Priestia; species Priestia sp. BR_2. Next base: position 161,077 of record NZ_JAVFHM010000185.1, read on the forward strand.
ATTCGTCATAGCATGCTGTATGGCGGGTAGGAGATCGATTGAGTGACCCCTTACCGAGTTTGATAAGTTTAACCTTGGTATTGATTCTCGTCCTATTAAACGGATTTTTTGTATCGGCTGAATTGGCTTTTGTTAAAGTGAAGAGCAGCCGGATTGACGCTTTGGTTGAAGAAGGACATAGACGTGCACAATTTGCGCAGAACATACTGAAGAACCTGGACGGATATATATCCGCTTGCCAGTTTGGCATTACCATCGTGTCCATCGGCCTTGGCTGGATCGGCGAGAGAACGATTTCCGCCATGATTACGCCTTGGTTCAACGGAATAGGATGGAGCAACACAGCCGTTCATGCGGTGTCCTTGGTATTAGCCTTCATCTTGATCGCACTTATGCATATCGTATTCGGTGCATTAGCGCCTAAGACGGTGGCCGTACGCAAGGCGGAACAAATCACGCTGCTGTCCGCAGGCCCGCTGCGGGTATTTTACACCATCATGTTCCCGTTTATCTGGTTTGCCAATGGGCTTTCCAATAACGTTCTCCGCTTATTCCGGATGAAGCCGGTGGTTGAACGCAATGTCCATACCGAGGAAGAACTGCGGGATATGATGAAAGAGAGCAGCGAGAGCGGATTGATGGATAGCACGGAGATGACACTGGTAGACAACATTTTTGAATTTGCCGACACAACGGCAAGGGAGATCATGATCCCCCGTACAGAAATGATCTGCTTATACAACAATCTTTCATTGGAAGAAAATCTGAAGATTGCAAGCGAGGGCATGCGAACCCGTTATCCGATCTGCGACGAAGACAAGGATCATATCATTGGCTTTATTCACATTAAAGATCTGATGCGCGGCTTCGTTGGCGACCAGCTTTCCCTGATTCGCCCGATCATTGCTGTTCCTGAGTCAATCAAGATCAGCGAACTGCTGCGAAGAATGCAGCGGAGCAAGACGCAAATCGCCATTCTTATCGATGAATACGGCGGGACCTCGGGACTCGTGACCCTGGAGGATATTATGGAAGAAATCGTCGGTGAAATTCAAGACGAGTTTGACGAAGAGCGTCCAGGCATTGAAAAGGTGGGGGAGGATGAATACTCCATTGATGGATTGATGCTGATCGATGAAATCAATGACCAATTTGGTCTGAATGTGGATACAGAAGATTACGATACCATCGGTGGATGGCTGTCTGCGCGCCTTGAGGTGCTGCTTCCGCACAAAGGCCAGTCTGTTATATTCGAAGACTGTCGCTTTGTGATCGAGGAGACGGAGAATAAACGCATCTCCCGGATACGCCTGATCAGGCAAGAGCAGCAGCTGATACAGGAAGAAGCGGGCGCGTAAACTGGTTATTAGAAGAAGCAGCGACATTAAATGTCGCTGCTTCTTTTTATTTGCAGAAAAGTTTCAAAAATTATATCAAACCGTGAAAAAATAGAAACTTTTACGCTAACACGACGTGTTAAAATATGGATGTTCCTATCATATTGAAAGAAAGGTGATATTATGTCGAAAGTACGCAGTCCAAAACGTATAGCTTCAGCACTTGCAGTCAGTGTTTTGTTAAGTTTATCCCTGGCAGGAGGGGCTTTCGCGGACTCCGCTGCAGGCATTGCACCCGGTGCTTTGACGACTCCGCCTCCGGTTGAAATGAATTTGAATTCTTCCATCAGCCTCTTAGCGAATAAATATTTGATCAACTACTATTCTACGATTAGCAAGGCAAGCGGCACCCAAGTGAGTATCAACGGATTTACCGGCGCTGGACAAGCCGTAGACAGCATCGGCATTAATTATGTTCTACAGCGCTGGACAGGGTCGGCTTGGGTGGATGCTGGCAGTGCATATGAAAACGGAACCAACAAGCTTTCGCTTAGCGGCACCAAAAATTTCAACGTTCAGGCAGGCTACTATTACCGTGGCAAAACCATTCATTGGATTAATGAGAACGGTACATATGAGGAAGGCACTTATTATACGAACTCGATATTAGTAGAACAGTAATTTCAATAGGTTATAACAAAGAAGGACACTTTATGCAAGTGTCCTTCTTTGTGTGTGCAGGTATGGTTCTAGTGTATGCTGTTGGCGATTTTAATGAATTCTTCTCTAGAGAACAATCCGCTAATATTCACCAATATTTTGTCATTGTCATGCAAAAAGCGGAGGTTGGTTTCAGTCAGGTAGGCTACGGCTCCGGATTTCAGCTTCAGCGTCTCGGTAACCTTTCCTCCAAGGCCGATGGACCGTTCTGCCGTCATGTCGATTAAATCGATGTAGAATACCTTTTCATCCGCATTCTTGTAGTGAAGATGAAGATCCAGGATCGGCGCGCTCTCGCTTTCCGCGATTCCCGTTGCCTCATAGAACTCAAAGCCTGGCGGAATATAGCCGATTTCAGGGATCTTGAATAATACGCGCTTTTGCGATTCGATTAAGGATTCGTTAGAATCCGTAAAGGGAACGTCTTCGGTTTCCATCAATTCAGCGGGCGGTACTTGGTCGGCGTTATCTGGGACAGGGCTTATATCCGGCGGAGGCGCAGTGAGGGCCTTGCTGGGATCGACGGGCTCTTTCTTGCCGAATATCTGGCCCGTAATGCCGTTGCCCCAATCCACGATTTGCTGATAGATCGGCGATACGGCTTGCGTGACGGTAGGCTGGGAGAACACGAATGCCCCGAATGCCATGGAAGCTGCGATAATACCGGCCAACTGAAATCTGCGGCGTCGCTGTTTCCGATTGTTAAGTTTCTCGACCTGCAGCTTGACTTGCTGCCAGGATTGTCGCTTGGATTCGTTGTCCGTAGGGAGTGAGGAACGTGAAGCTGCACGATCAAAGGCTTCATCAAAGGCCTCATCAAACCAATCATCGTATTTTTCGTTGCTCATCCAATTCACCCCACTCTCTATACAGCATTTTCTTAACGGATTCCCTGGCCCGGAACAAACGCTGCTTCACGATCTCTTCGCGAGTATTCAGCAGCTCCGCGATTTCCCTGTAGGTCAGGCTGTGCTTCCAACGATACTCAATCAATAGCTTGTATTCAGGCTTCAATTGGTCGAGGTACTGCCCGATCGATTCCTCCAGCAAATTCGATTCCACCTGGTGTTCGACGTTCGTGGAAGAAACTACCACGTCCTCTTCATTAATAAAAACACTATCGACATCCACTTGGTTACGGTATTTTTTATTTTTTCTTAAATAATTCATGGTTGAGTTTTTCGCGACGACACGGAGCCAGCCCCGCATCTTGCTTTCCGTTTCGAACTTCGGCTTGCTTGTGATCACTTTGATAAAGGACTCCTGAATGATATCCTCAACAGCAGCATGATCCCGTACGACATACAGTATTTGCCCATAAACGAGGTCATAAAATTCATAATAGATTTCTTCCTGAATAGGTTCGCTCAGATCAGCGAAATCTGCTGCAAGGAGGAGCTGTAATCGGTTGGACACGCGATAATCCCCTCTCTGGTGTAACCATCCTATTTCTCTCATCATTTTACAACATATCGGGTAAAAAAGCCCTACAAATTCTAGTAACAGCCGACTCTGGAGACCGTAGGCATCCCGGCTTATCCTATGGAATTCATGGTATGGGGCCCGCTTTTTCGCCTCTATTATCGGCAAGTCAATGAGCTGCGCCCATCTCTTCATCATATGCTCGGCCATCAATGGGTATTAATCGAATCTGGGATTGACTCGGCAAGAGATAGGGCGGGGATGGACCAGACAAAAACAGGACAGCCTCTGAGAATCAGGCTGCCCTGTCGATCGTTCTTAATCGAATGTTGGGTTGCTAGTCATGGTAACGGGAAAAATGGCGATTATGCCCAGTTACCATCGATGAAGACTGGCTCTTCCTTGCCATCATGCGTGATTCCCGTAATCTGAAGCTCCTTGGAGCCCATCATGAAGTCGACGTGGGTAATGCTGGTGTTCAGGCCGCTTGCCTGGAGCTGTTCGGACGTCATGGTCTTGCCGCCTTCAAGGTTGAAGGCATATGCGCTCCCGATGGCCAGATGACAGGATGCATTTTCATCAAACAGCGTGTTGTAATACAGGATGCCGCTTTCCGAGATCGGGGAGCGGTGGGGGACAAGAGCCACCTCGCCCAGATAATGCGACCCTTCGTCCATGGAGATCAGTCGGGTTAAAGTATCCTGGCCTTGTTCGGCGGAAAAATCGACGATGCGCCCGTTCTCGAACGTAATCGAGAAATTGTCGATGATGTTGCCGCCGTAGCTCAAAGGCTTCGTGCTGCGTACGGTGCCGTTGACGCCGGTTTTGAGGGGGGCGGTGAATACTTCCTCCGTCGGGATGTTGGCAACGAAGCGCTCGCCTTTTTCGTTGTGGCTGCCCGCCTGGGCCCATATATGACCCTCCGGCAGCTCGATTGTCAGATCCGTTCCAGGTGAAGTGAACCGGAGCTTGTGATATTTCTTGGCATTGAGTTCATCCGATTTGCGTTGAAGGGTATGGATATGCTCCTCCCACGCCCCAATAGGATCTTCCAGGTCCGCGCGAACCGCGTGGAAAATCGCGTCCCACATTTTGTCCACCTGTTGGCCGGCAGGAACGTCAGGAAACACCTTGGCGGCCCAATCGGGGGAAGCGTACGCTATGCCGGTCCAGCTCATTTTGTCGGCCTGCTGGTATTGCCGGTATTTCGACATGGCTGCGCCATATGTACGTTGATAATTGGATATACGCTCGGGATCGACTCCTTTTAACAGGTCGGGGTTCGAGGAGAGGATCGTCAAGAAAGCGGCTCCTTGTTCGGCAAGTTCGGTTACTTCCTCTGCGTAATAAGTCGGCGGTTCCAAAAAAACTTCGTCGGGCGCCAGATCGTACCGAATCCGATTCACGATCTCGTCACTGTAATTCACTTTCACTTGCTTGGCACCCGTTTCGTAGGCTTTCTTCACGATCAGGCGCACCAGCGGCGCCGCATCAATCATGGCGTTAACCACCAGCGTTTGTCCCGGCTGCACGTTGGCGCCGACCTTGACTGCTAGCTCCGCATAGCGTTCCAATTTTTGTTCAAAGCTGGACATGACAGACCCTCCATTTCTTATATGCTGCCTCATAGCAACTTCAAGCGTTGTTTAGATTATCGCACAATTTTTAAGTTTGTAAATCAACCTCGGGTCAATTAAAGTCCGAAAAAGTTAAAAGAAAGCAGCTACTTCGCGAGAAATAGCTGCTTAATGCTGCATCTTATTCTTAAAATGCCCAGTTTCCTTTCAGGAATACGGGTTCTTCCTTGCCATCTGCCGTAACGCCGTATATATCCATGTCGCCGGAGCCGATCATGAAGTCGACATGGGTTACGCTCGTATTGAGGCCGCTCTGAATCAGCTGCTCCTGATTCATGTCCTTGCCGCCCTCGAGACAGAAAGCATAAGCGCTGCCGAGCGCCAGGTGGTTGGAGGCATTCTCGTCAAACAACGTGTTGTAATACAGGATGTTCGACTCCGAGATCGGGGATTGATGCGGCACAAGCGCCACTTCACCAAGGTACCGTGCACCTTCATCCATGTTCAGGAGGCGCTCCAAAGTCTCATACCCTTGCTCCGCCGTGAAGCTGACCACCTTGCCTTCTGCAAAAGTAAGGGAGAAGTTGTTTATGATGTTACCGGCATAACTCAATGGCTTCGTACTATGTACGGTCCCGTTGACGCCTGTTTTGAGCGGAGCGGTAAAGACTTCCTCAGTCGGCATGTTAGCCACAAAGGAGTGTCCTCGTTCGTTGATGCTGTCGCCTTGTGCCCAAATGTGCCCTTCCGGCAGCTCGATGGTAAGATCGGTTCCAGGCGCAACATAGTGGAGCTTCTTGTATTTCTTGGCGTTCAGCACGGAGGATTTGGCTTCAAGCACTTCGAGATGTTGGTTCCAGGCCTCTACCGGGTTCTCCTGGTCCACACGTACGGTGTGGAAAATCGCATCCCACAATTTGCCGACCTGCTCGGATTCCGGAACATCCGGGAATACCTTCGCGGCCCACTCAGCCGAAGGAACTGCGACCAGGCACCAGCTGAACTTGTCGGACTGCTGATAGGCACGGTATTGCTTCAATGCTTCGCCCCGCGCCTTGTAGAAGTTTCCGATGCGCTCGGAATCGATGCCGCTGAGCAGATCGGGGTTCTCGGCCAGCACGTGCAGAACGGCTGCCCCGTTCTCGACCAGCTCCGTCATTTCTCCGGCATACCATTTTGGCGCTTCGGTAAATACGTCATCCGCAGCTTTTTCGAATTGAAGCCTTGTTATCGTTTCGTCGGTCCACAGGATCTTAACGAGGCGGGCCCCCGCTTCGTATGCCTTCTTGGCGATCAAGCGGGTAAACTCGGCGGAATCGACAGGAGCATGGACCACCAGCGTTTGCCCTTCCTGTATGTTGACTCCAACCTTTACGGCCAACTCGGCATATTTGTCCAGGTATGTATTGAAATCGGACATTTGGAACCCTCCAATGCAATTAATAATGTAACACCCCATATTATACTAGATCGAGCTGTATAAGAAAAACCATAATCAGCGATCAAGAAAAGTGATATACTGAGTCTTGTGAGTGCTTTACAACGTAACGAAGGAGCGTGAAAACGTGTCACAAGTCCGAATCGAGCGTGCGGATATGAAGCGGGATGATGCCGATCAATTCGTGGGATATACCGTATTTTCTATAGATGGACATGCCTCATCCTACGAGATCACCTTCCTGAGCAAGAACGGGCGGGATTGGGATTACAGTCTGAACTTTGCCGGCGAGCCGGGAATCGAGGAGCAGTTTCTCCAGATAGACGAACGGATCGAAAACGATGACGAGCTGTTTGACGATTTGCTGGATGCAGCCATTGATGCCAGCGAATTCGGGGAATCAGAGGCGGACTAAAGAAACGTATTTAAGAAACAAACCGTACACCTCTCTTAGATGGAGGCGTACGGTTTGTTTACATGCGGCAATGAGCGGGCCGGATAGCTTATCCTATTGTGATTCGTCCTTCGGGATGGCGATACAGCTCCTTGTTATTCTTGCGGCTAAGCGCGTAGGCAAGCGTTAGCGGCCCCAGCCGGCCGAGGAACATGAGCATGGCAATGGTTACCTTGCCAACCCCGGAGAGCTCGGTGGTCAGACCCATGGATAACCCGGCCGTGCCGAAGGCGGATACGGCTTCGAACAGAATCCTTAAGAATTCGCCTGATTCCGTAACGGACAGGAACATCGAGGCGCCTACCAATAGCAGCAGCGATAGAATCGTCAGCGTGATGGAGCGGTAAACCAGGGCTTGGGAGATGCGGTTGCGATAGAGCACCACATCGCGTTTTCCCTGAATCATCGTGATGACGGCACCGATCAGCACGGCAAAGGTAGTCACCTTGATGCCGCCTCCGGTCGATCCGGGGGCGGCCCCGATGAACATCAGGAGAATCATGAAGAACTGGGACGATTGCTCCAGACTCGCAATGTCCAGGGTGCTGACGCCTCCCGAACGGGGAGTGATCGATTGGAATATGGAAGCCATAATCTTTACCGGATACGAAAGAGGCCCCAAGGTTTTGGGATTGCTGTGCTCCAGGATAAAGATCATGACGGCTCCGATCACGATTAACAGGGACGTCACCGTCAAGACAACCTTGGAATGAAGCGAAAGCTTCTTGCATTTCGGATACTCGATGAGATCAAAGATAACGATGAAGCCGATGCCCCCAAGGAAGATCAAGAACATCAGGATAATATTCACGATAGGATCCGCTACATAGGTGGCAAACCCTGAGAAGGGTCCGTGAATTTGGCCGAAGAGATCAAAGCCTGCATTGTTGAAGATGGAGATGCTCTGGAAAATGCCGAAGTATGCCGCATCGGAAAGCGGCATGATGGCAGAGAACCTGAGCGTCAGCAGCAAGGCGCCCGCGCCTTCTATGATCAGCGTGTAGACCAGCACTCTTCGGATGAGATCCACGATGCCTTGTATTTGGTATTGTCCCATCGCTTCCTGAAGGATCATGCGCTCCCGGAGCGAGATTCTGCGGTTAAACATCAATGCAATCCAGGTGGCCGAGGTCATAAACCCCAAGCCGCCAAGCTGAACCAGCATAAGCATGACAATTTGTCCAAATATCGACCAATGGGTGCCCGTATCCACGACGGTTAACCCCGTCACGCTGATGGCTGACACTGCCGTGAAGAGAGCATCTACCAGCGGAGTCGAAGTCCCGTCGGCGGTAGCGATAGGGAGCTTAAGCAGAAAAGTTCCGATCAGTGTGATCGATGCGAAACCGATAGCCAGAAATTTAGGAGGCGTCATTTGATTGCGTAGGTCTTTCTTTTTCATGCCGATTATCCTTTACCGAAAGTTTAATTTTGAAATCAATCTCTAATATAACACGAAAGGTGAATCATTTAACCATCATGAATTCGAACCGAGCACCGATTCCCGTTTTTATCCCGTTATTTATAGGGATTATAGCCATATCCTTTTCATCGATTTTCGTAAAATGGTCCGGCAGTCCCGTTTCCATTCAGGCCATGTACCGATTGGTGATCACGTTTCTGATCATGCTGCCGTTCGCGGGAAAGTACATGCCCGTTATCCGATCGCTGAAGCGCTCCGAAGTGCTTCTGCTGATTCTGTCCGGTGCGATGCTGGCCCTGCACTTTTTGTTATGGATGGGCTCCCTGAAGTGGACGAGCGTAGCCAGTTCTACGATCATCCTGGCCCTTCAGCCGGTATTCGTCATGATCGGCGCCTACATCTGGTTTAAGGAGAAAACGTCGCTGGCGGCCATAGGAGGTATGGCCATCGCCTTTCTCGGCGTGTTCCTACTCATTGGCAGCAGCGGCTTCAGCGGGAGCAAGGGGCATCTGACCGGCGATATCATGTCTTTGCTGGGGACGGCCGCGGTGGCCGTCCATATGCTGCTCGGACAACTGCTGCTCAGAAGGCTGCCGTCATTCCTGTACAGCTGGCTGGTTTTTGCGGTAGCTGCTGCCGTATTGGCGGTATATAACGTGGGCATGCAGATTCCGCTGACCGGGTATTCCGCTCGCGAGTGGGGGATATTCGCCTTGTTGGCCGTCGTGCCCACGGTATTCGGTCATCTGTTATTCAATTGGCTGATGAAGTATGCGACTGCCTCCACCGTGTCGATGAGCGTTCTCGGAGAGCCGGTTGGAGCGAGTCTGCTGGCTTTTCTCCTGCTGAATGAGTCGATGAATTCGCTGCAAGCCGCAGGCGGAGCGCTGGTGCTGTTAGGGCTGGTATTGTTCTTGAAGGTCGGCAGAACCAAAAAGCAGCCGGTGGACGTCCACCCTGAAGTGCTGGGCTGATCCCGCATTATTTTGCCTGGATAGACTAGTTCCCGCAAAATTAGCGCACACTGAACATTAAAAAGCCAAAATATTACAATTATGGAATAAAGGATTAGAACGGGGGCGCGCGTGAAAGCAGTCACTTATCAAGGCAGACATCGGATCAAAGTGAAGGAAATGAAAGACGCCGTTCTTCGGCACAGCGACGATATCTTGGTTCGAGTCACCACCACGGCCATCTGCGGATCTGACTTGCATTTATATAACGGCGAGCTGAAGCATCTTAACGATGATTACATTATCGGCCATGAGCCGATGGGGGTCGTCGTGGATGCAGGGCCGGAAGTAAGCAAGGTCAAAGTGGGGGATCGGGTGATCATTCCTTTTATCGTGTCTTGCGGCAAATGCAACTTCTGCCAGAATCAAATGGAAAGCCAATGCGATTATGCGAACGAAGCCAAGGATACCGGCGGTTTTTTTGGATACAGCGACGCGTACGGTGGCTTTCAAGGCGCGCAGGCGGAACTGCTGCGGGTACCTTACGGTAATTTCATGCCCTTTGTCATCCCGGAGGATGCCGAAATGGAGGATGAGAAGCTGCTCATGCTGTCCGATGCGCTGCCAACCGCCATGTGGAGCGTGGAGAACGGAGGAGTTAGGCCCGGCGATGTCGTCATTGTCCTCGGATGCGGCCCGATAGGATTGTTAACGCAGAAGTTTGCATGGCTGAAAGGAGCGAAGCGGGTCATCGCCATCGACCATGTGGACTACAGGCTGGCGCATGCCAGCCGCACCAATCATGTGGAAACCTACAACTTCGAGAAGATACCCGAGATCGTGAACTATATCCTTGAGATAACCAAGGGCGGCGCCGACGTGGTCATCGATTGCGTGGGCCTGGATGCCAAACGGACCGGCATCGAGATGCTGGGCAGCATGCTGAAGCTTCAGGGAGGCTCCTTGGGGGCTTTTCGCATGGCTGTGAGAATGGTGCGCAAGTACGGGACCATCCAGCTCACGGGCGTATATGGGCTTATCTACAATGCATTTCCGCTAGGCGAGCTGTTTGAACGCAATATTACGTTAAAAATGGGTCTTGCCCCGGTCATTCATTACATGCCCCGCCTGTATCAAATGTTGAAAGAGGGGACGGTGGATCCTTCGGATATCATTACCCACCGGTTTCCGATGGAGAAGGCTGCCCTTGGCTATGATATTTTCAATGAGAGGAAGGATGGCTGTATCAAAGTCATCCTGAAGCCTTAGACCACGCCAATCCAATTAAAACGAGGAGCGTTTCGGAAGATGAGCAGCACGTCCGGAACGCTTTTTTATTTGTATGGAAAAAAAACGATCCCTGGCGTTGACAAGCCAGCAAGAAGTATTCATAGTAATGAAAAATAGAATTGTAGAGGGAGAGAGGAATCGAACACAGATGAGCACCAAGTCAGAACGGCTTCCCGCCGATATCGAGGGAAACCAGGCCAATTCCTATCTTCAAGGATTCAAGGATTGCATACCAACACTGCTGGGATACCTGAGCATCGGTTTTGCGGCAGGCGTCGTCGAGCGTACCGCAGGTTTCAGCCTGCTCGAGATCGCTTTCCTTTCGCTGCTGCTCTATGCGGGCTCCGGACAGTTCATAGCCGCGGGGATGGTAGCCGCCGCAAGCCCGGTCTTATCCATTATTGTCACGATATTTTTCGTAAATGCCAGGCATCTGCTGTTAAGCGCGGCGATTGCACCGTATTTTAAAGGGTTGTCCTCGGGAAAAAGCTTCTTCATCGGTTCCCTGCTAACCGACGAAACGTTTGGTGTGGCGGCAGCCAAGGCGGCCGAGCAGAAGAGGCTGGGTTATCGGTGGATGGTGGGACTGAATATTACGGCGTATCTGTTCTGGTGTGCAGCGAACGTTGCGGGAGGTCTTGTCGGAGCGTGGATACCGGAGCCGGAGAAGTTTGGCCTTGATTTTGCATTGCCTGGCATGTTTATCGGATTGCTGGCCCTGCAATGGATCAGCCGAAAGAAGTATAAACTGGACTTCATGGTGATTATGGTTGCCGCCGTTTCGGTAATCGCGATCAGTACGATCATGCCGGGAAGCGCAGCGGTCATCGCTGCGATTATGGTTGCGGCTACAGCAGGGATGGTGATCGAACGATGGAAATAAGATGGCATATCGCCATACTGATTATCGGATGCGCTGTCGTCACCCTGATTCCAAGGGTTCTGCCGCTCATGATTCTGAGCAAGCTTCGCATTCCGGAATTGATGATCCGTTGGCTGGATCATGTTCCGATCGCGGTCATGGCGGGGCTATTAGCGCAGGAGCTGCTCGTTAGTGACGGACGCGTGGATCCGGGGGGCCATACACTGGAACTGATAGCGGCTGTCCCTGCTTTTCTGACCGCATTTCTTACGAAAAGCCTGTTTGCCACCGTCATTGTCGGGATCCTAACCTTGGTGGGGCTCCGCTTGCTGATCTGACCAAACGAAGCGTTATGCATGAGATGTTTATCGTAGCCCTAACCGGAACGCTTGCAAACAGCCGTATTCCTTGGAATGACAAGGAATGCGGCTGTTTTATGTTCATTTGCCAGGGTCGCTTGGGGAAACTAGTGTGCCAAGCCAGTGACGGTAGGTTTCTTTCATGCCTTTTTCCAAGCTGAACAACGGACTCCACCTCAGCCGCTCCCGGGTCTTTTCATTATTCAGGCAGCTGTGCCGAATATCGCCGATCTTCGCGGGCAGATAATCGACATCGATGCGGTCTGGGTGCAGCCGGCTGATGAGATCGACGATCGTATTGACGGAATGGTCGGTGCCGGTGCTAACATGAAGCACACTCTGATCACCATGAAGGATGGAGGCAAGGTTGGCGTCAACCACATCTTTGACATAAATGAAATCCCGGGTCTGCAGACCATCGCCGTATATTGGGAGCGGCGCGCCTTGATACAGGCGTTCGCCGAAGACCGCCACGACGCCGCCTTCTCCCTTTGCGGTCTGACCCGGCCCGTAGACGTTTCCATATCGAAGAATGGTGTATTGCAGGCCGAAGAAGCGGTGATAAAGACGGATATATTGTTCGCCTGCTACTTTCGATAGCGCATAGAAGGAGACCGGGTTAACCGGATCGTCTTCCGTTAGCTGAGATCTCTCGAGGTCTCCATACACACCGGCTGTCGAAGCAAACACGATCTTACGAACGCCAGCCTTACGGCAAGCGTCCAGTATGTTTAGGGTGCCCATGACATTGGCATCCGCATCAAGCCGAGGTTCCTGGATCGATCGCTGCACATCGGCCTGTGCTGCTAAATGAAATACGACATCGGGCTTCAGCACCGAGATGTATGCCGTTGTCTGCTGACTGTTTACGTCAGCTACATGTAAAATCGCCTCACTGTGAAGGCGACCTGGTTCTCCGGTTGTCAGGTTATCAATTACATGGACTTCATAGCCTTGATTAACGAGTCCGTTCACCAGGTGGGAGCCGATGAAGCCCGCTCCGCCGGTTACAACCATCTTCATGCATAAACCCCTCCAGCCTTTGATTGGGATGCATTATCCTACGTGGTACGGATGGATCATGCATTGGACACTTGACGGGGGAGCGAAGGAATGGGCGGATTAGATCGGTGTTTACATTCCTGTTATAATGGAAGCTGCAAATTAACATTACTTTTACAAAAGAGGGAATGGGAAATGGAACGCTACCTTGAACAAAGGTTGAAATTATGTGTACTCGTTTTTTTGACGCTCTTAGTCAAGCTGATCCTTCTAAGAGTGTTTCTGTTTAATGGGATTGCATGGGGGAAGGTGCTTACCGATGCACTGTCGCTCCTCGCCCTGATTAGCTTTCTGGAACTGCTGCTGCCGGTCAGAGGGAAAAAGACGGTCTATGTGATTCTAAATGTCGTCTTATCTTTCATCATGTTTGCATCGGCTGTTTATAACGTTCATTTTGGGTCCATACCGACGTATACCGCGCTTGCGGGTATCGGTCAAGTAAATCAGGTACGGGCCAGCATTACGGCTTTGCTAGAGCCGGAGCATTTTCTATTCTTCCTGGACCTGCTGCTCCTGCTGGTCATATGGGCGGTCCGGAAAATACGTTCACGCTCCCAAAGGGGCTTGCATTTCGGTGGAGCTCGTTCCGGATATTCCGTAACCTACTCACGCAGGCCTGGTCTGATGTGGCGTACTTCCATGACCGTTGTTCTTATCGTAGCGGTTGTTCTGTCCGGACTGATCATTCGCAAAGAATGGGGAATCGAGAATGAAATCGTGCGGGCGGAGCAAATGGGGTTCATGAACTACCAGGTGTCTGCTGTCGTGCGTAACTCGCAGGAGAAACGTGCGCTGGCCGAGGGAAGTCTGCAGGACACCATCCTGCGGTCCCAGCAGCTGCTGGCGACGTATCCTTACGTCAAGGAAGCAAAGGATAAGCCGGACTATTTCGGCGCTGCAAAAGGCAAAAATCTGATCATCGTCCAGATGGAGTCCTTGCAGAACTTTCCGGTGGGTCAATCCCTGAACGGCCAGGAACTGACACCGGTGATGAACGAGCTTGCGGATGGCGGCCTGTATTTCCCCCACGTCTTCCAACAGATCGGCCAAGGCAATACATCGGATGCCGAATTTGCGGTGAATACCTCGATCTATCCGACAGGAACGGTTGCCATGTCCACCGGTTTCGGAAATAAAGAGCTGCCGGGCCTTCCGCGTCTCTTGAACAAGCATGGCTATGCGACCGGCACATTCCACGTGAATGACGTGAAGTTCTGGGATCGCAGCAAGATGTACCCGGCGCTTGATTTTCAGCATTATTACGACAAGCCGTATTTTACGAATGATAACTTCAATGAATTCGGTCCTTCCGATGAAGAGTTGTTCCGAGTCGGCGTAGACAAGCTGCTGGAGAACCAACAGCAGAATAAACCTACCTATGCCCACTACATCACGGTCTCCAATCATTCTCCATACCATGTAAAGGATGAACTCGCGAAGATCACCTTGCCTGCCGAGCTGGAAGGGACCCATTTGGGAAACTATCTGAAGTCGGTGAACTATTCCGATTATGCGCTGGGAACGCTGGTAGACCGCCTGAAGCAGAACGGGCTGTGGGATGAAACGGTACTGGTCGTATATGGAGATCATTTCGGCATCAATCCGGCAGAAGCGGATGCGGAGATGATCTCGTCAACGCTGCGCATTCCTTACCATGAGCGCGTCAGTCGATTTAACATTCCGCTCATCATTCATGTTCCCGGCATGAAGGAAGGGAAGGTGGTTGAGCAGGTGGGGGGACAGGTGGATATCCTGCCTACCGTCGCGAACCTTCTGGGCGTCTCGCTTGATGAGGAGGGGTTTAACGCGTTTGGGCATGACCTGCTGAACGTGGACCGCAACGTTATAGGAATGAGGTATTATTTGCCGACGGGATCATTCTTTAACAACGACATTCTGTTCGTGCCGGGAGACGGGTTTGAGGACGGTACCGCAGTATCCTTGAAGACGCTTGAGCCCGTAACGGATTTCGAAAAATACCGCAGCGATTACGACTATATATTGCAGCTGATGAAAATGTCCGATGAGTACGTGAAAATGCTGCCCAAGCGGGCACCGTAAAGCCAACAATTCGTTAAAATAGGAAAGGGGATTGTTTCATTAAGCCGGAAACTGGCTTTGATGAAGCAGTCCCTATTTTTATGCGGAGGCTTCAGTGAAGGATTGCCTCACTTTCGTGGCCTGTGCTATTATTATCCTTATTGTTAACCTATTAATTATTAAAAATGGTTGACAATCAGAATGGAGAGGGAGATTTTGAATATGACAACACAAACCCATTACGATTGGTTGACGCTGGCGGATCGGGTCGTGAAAGGACATGAAGTGACCCCGGCCGAAGCCTTGGCGGTTCTGAACAGCGAGGACGGGGAGCTTCTGAACATTATGCAGGCCGCCTACCACATCCGTCGCGAGTATTATGGAAACAAGGTTAAGCTGAACATGATCGTGAACGCGAAATCCGGCCTCTGTCCTGAGGATTGCGGATATTGCTCCCAGTCCATCGTGTCGGAAGCGCCCATCGAAAAATACGCATGGCTGACCAAGGACAAAATTCTGGAAGGCGCGCGCGAGTCGATTCGCCGTAAAGCGGGAACTTATTGCATCGTGGCATCCGGACGCCGCCCTTCCAATCGGGAGATTGATCATGTAGCCGAAGCGGTGAAGGAGATTACCCGGACGACCGATCTGAAGGTGTGCTGTTGCCTGGGCTTCTTGAACGAGGAACATGCGCGCAAGCTCGCCGATGCCGGGGTCCATCGATACAACCATAATCTGAATACTTCCAAAGATAATTACGGGCATATTACGACTACGCATACATACGATGACCGGCTGGACACGGTGAAGCAGGCAAGCTCTTCCGGAATGTCCCCTTGCTCCGGAGCGATTTTCGGAATGGGGGAGAGCATAGAAGAACGGGTGGAGATTGCGTTTGCTCTGAAATCGCTTGGAGCGGATTCGATTCCATGCAATTTTCTGAATGCGATCGAGGGAACCCCTCTGGAAGGACGCAGGGAATTGACACCGATTATGTGTTTGAAGATTCTTGCCATGATGCGGTTTGTTAACCCGACGAAGGAGATACGGATTGCAGGGGGCCGGGAAGTGAACCTGCGATCCCTTCAACCCCTTGGCCTGTACGCGGCGAACTCCATATTCATCGGCGATTATTTAACGACAGAAGGCCAGGCCCATACGGCCGACTGGGGATTGATTGAAGACCTTGGGTTTGAAATTGAAGAAAACGCGCTGTCATGATGTATTGACAATTAGGTGCGGAGCACATACTATATACCCGTAGGGGTAGGATTGGCGTTTTTTTAAGCCCGTGATCTTACCGCCATGCATCATGCTGAAACACATGATATTGATGGGGGAATGCTTCGTGCTGATTGCATCTGCCGCACTGATAATCTTTATATCCGGTCTCTACTACCGGAGGTATGTACCTATAACAGGTTTGCGCTTCATGAAGTGCAGTGATCTTCGTCTGGCACAGAAGGAATGCCCGAATCTGAAAGTGCTTGATGTACGCGATGTGTCCGAATTCATGGAATGTCCGAGGAAAGAGACCATAAACATCTCGCTTGGAAGGTTGCCGTATGTGTGGGAGAAGGAGCTCAAGCCCGATGATTCCGTAGTTATCGTAACGCCCAAGCGCTCGGATGGAATCCTGGCTGCGCGCAAGCTGAAGAAGGCCGGCTTTACTTCGCTTTTTTATTTGCAGGAAGATTGCACGGCGTGCAATTCCGTGCAGCGCGCATCGATGAATTGATCCCAATCTGATCAGCAGGTTCATGCTGGTCAGATTTTTTTTGCAAAAGTTGAACGCTTTAACGGTTTGACAATGATAATCGTTATCATTTAGAATGGTATATAGTTCGTTTAATTAGGCAGATTTTCGCTAAGGGAGTGTTTATGGATATGTTGATCGAGACTAAAACGATTATTGTTAAAGCAGGCACCTCCAACCTGGTCGTGGAACGTTTCAGCAAGCCGGGACCCATTGAAGAAATTGAAGGATTTATCGATCTGAACGTTCTTGTGAAGAATGCGAAACGTACCGACGAAACGGAAGAAGTTATCGTGATGATCCGCTGGGAGTCGAAAGAAGCGTGGAAACGCTGGGAAACCAGTCCCGCGCACATCCAAGGACACCGCGACAACCGCGGAAAGCCGCAGCCTGAGCATGTCATCAGCTCCAGCCACGGCATGTACGAGGTCATGGCATCCAAAGGGCCGAGACCGGTTCAACAGGCATAATCATTCTCTATATTCCAGAAGAAGCGGCTGCAGCAGCCGCTTCTTCTTTTTTAGTTTCCTTGTCGATTCTAAGGGGCTGACAGGGGTTAAAACGACGGAATTTAGGGAACCGTAAAGGGATGAAAGGCAAGAACAACTAATCATTCCACCTTCTGCTGGGAGGAAGTCAACCATGTATCATCTGTACAGCCATAACGATTTGGATGGCGTCGGCTGCGGCATCATCGCCAAATGCGCCTTCGGTGAAGGAATCGATGTCCGTTACAACTCCATTCACGGATTGAATCAACAAGTCGAAAGGTATTTGAACCGGACCTCCGTTCAGGAGAATCCATACGATATGCTGTTCATTACGGATTTGTCGGTCTCTCCTGACATCGAGAAGGAATTGAACGTGTTTGTCGAAGAGGGGGGA
Source organism: Priestia sp. BR_2 (assembly GCF_041954005.1). Taxonomy (NCBI): domain Bacteria; kingdom Bacillati; phylum Bacillota; class Bacilli; order Caryophanales; family Bacillaceae; genus Priestia; species Priestia sp. BR_2. The sequence continues at coordinate 178,655 of NZ_JAVFHM010000185.1, forward strand.
CAGGTGCAGCTTATCGATCACCATAAAACCGCCCTCCACCTCAATGAACACAGCTGGGGACAAGTGGATGCAACGCATCGGGACGGCCGCTTGGCATCGGCAACCTCGCTGTTCTATGAATATTTAATCGAGCATGGACATCTCGGCAGAACCGAAGCGCTGGACGAATTCGTTGAGCTGGTGCGTCTCTATGATACATGGGAATGGGAAGAGAGCGGCAAGATCGAGGCTAAGCGCTTGAATGACTTGTTCTACATGTTGTCCCTGGACGAATTCGAGAGCAAGATGTCTGAGCGCCTCCGGGAATCGCACGATGGCTTCTTCTTTGATGAATTTGAACAGAAAATCCTGGACATGGAAGAGAATAAAATCGAGCGTTACATTCGCCGCAAGCAGCGGGAACTCATTCAAACCTTCGTCGAGGAGCATTGCGTCGGCATCGTTTACGCCGAATCCTATCATTCCGAGCTTGCCAGCGAGCTGGGAACGAGCTATCCCCATCTTGACTACATCGCGATACTGAATATGGGCGGAAGAAAAATGAGCCTTCGAACCATTCATGATCATGTGGACGTGTCCGAAGTGGCGATGCGGTATGGCGGTGGCGGCCATGCCAAGGCTGCGGGGTGCACCATAACAGAGGATGTGTATCAATTGTTTGCGGCGGACTCGTTTGAGCTGGAGCCGATCCGGTTCGATGCTTCGCGCAATCAGTTCAATATCAAAGGAAGCGAGTCCGGCGTGCTGTACGAAAGCTGGGGCGAGGATTTGCTGTTTGTTTACGCCTATGCCGGGGAATGGGTGATCGAGTGGAACGGAGAACCTCTCCCATTCCGGTTCAGGTCGTTCGAGGAAGCAGAGCGGCATATGAAGCGCCAGTACGGGGTCTGGTTGTCCCGGGATGACGTATTTGTGAAGATGCTGAAGGAACAATGGATCCGAAACCGTACCCATGAGCGTCCAGGCTTGCCGCCGGATATGGATGAGGAGAAATTAATGGAAGATCTGTAGACCCGATCAGCAGGAAGAATGATCTCGCACGATGCGCTGTATTGTGAAGACAGGAGGAATATTCGGTGAAAAAAATGATCGCCGGCTGGGCCCTTGCCCTGCTGACGGCAGGTATCCTCGCTTGGAGTCAAACGCAGAGCCATTCCGAGCCCTCCATTCCCTCGGCGGTTCACAGCAAAGAACTGCTGAAGGATGTTCCCGTACCTTGGTCCGCCACGAAAAACACGATTCGGTTGAATACATCCGATCCAGTAAGTGCGGCCGTACTGACTTCCAAGACGCTGTGGCAGTCCACGAACGTGCACAGCCGTCCGCAGACCGTGATCCTCGTGGATTCGGCTCACTGGTCGATAGCGGCTGTCAGCGTCGATCTGACGCAGCTTAGCGAGGGGCCTTTACTCTTCGTTGAAGAAGGGGGGATCCCGAAGGAAACCTTGGAAGAGCTGAGACGGCTGAAGCCGAGGGGGGCGGAGCACAACAAGGGGATTGAGATCATTACCGTCGGCCCGATCTCGGATCAGGTGATGAAAGAGCTGAACGGACTTGAATACAAGGCCGATCACATTCCTGCCGGGGAAGCCGCGGAAGCGGCAGCAGCAATTGATGCCTATGCTTCCAGGGTAAACGGTTCAGTACCGACCTCGGTTATTGTCGGATCGATGGAACGGCCCGACTATACGCTGCCCGCGGTAAGCTGGATTGCCCATATGCCGGAAACGATGCTGTATGTCAGCGAGAAGGACGTGCCCGAAGAGACGGTGCAGGCCCTAAGGCAGCGTAACGGGAAGGCGAATATCTACGTCATCGGACCTGAAAAGGTGGTGTCCGAGGCCGTTGAAGACGAGCTGCGGCAATATGGAAAGGTAACGCGCATAGCCGGAGACGATCCGTATGAGAATGCCATTCATTTTGCCCAGTATCATGATCCCGGGACGGGTTTTGGCTGGGGAGTACAATCGCCGGGATACAGTTTCTCCTTCTCGAGGCCGGACTCGCCGGCATTGTCCATTGCGGCCGCTCCATTGTCCCATATGGGTAAACACGCCCCTCTATTGTTTACGGAGCGCGACGGAGTGCCACGCTCGATTACGAAGTATGTTGACTCGATCAGGCAACAGAGTGACGCCACCAAAGTGGATACTCCCTATAATCATGCCTGGATCATCGGAGATGAACAGACCCTGACCACCAAGCTCCAGAGTGAGATTGATGAAATTCTGGATACGCCTGCAGGACATGATTAATGGAGCCGCAAATGGCATTGGCAGATGAAGCTGCATATGGAATGCAAAAAGAAACCGTTCCTCGTAATTGGCGGGCCGCACGTCCCTAGTTCCGAGAAACGGTTCTCTTTGCATGTTTGAAGTACGATGGGGGAATGATTCGCATGCAGCATCTTCAATAGGAAAAAAAAGGGCATCCCTCGAGATCCAGGATCTTTTGGGACGCCCTATTTGATATTGGTCATACGTTCGTGATAGCGAACGATGATCGACGGTACACGTTCACCCCAGATTTTCGCGAGACTTAAGCGTACCAGCCCCATATGAAGATGAACAGCGTTCCGAAGATAGTAACCAGCCCTACGAACAGGGCGAACGCAATGTTGATATAGACGGACTTTTTGTCTTCGCTTTCGCCGACGTGCATGAACAGCATAAGCTGAACGGCTGCCTGCAGGATCGCGGTGACCAGCAGAACGGCCACTTTCGAAGCTGCCGGCATATCCAGCAGAACGACGAGCGCGACAGCTGAAAGGACGAGGGACGATATATAACCCGCTACATGCTTAATTGGAAACAGCTGTTTTAACATGTCACATCAGTCCTTTCAGATACACGAAGCTGAAAATGAAGATCCACACAACGTCCAGGAAGTGCCAGTAGAGCGAGAAGATAAAGGACTTGTTGGCTGTGGAATGATCCAGTCCATGCTTTTTAAGTTGAATCAGAATGGCGGTTCCCCACAGGAGACCGAAGGTTACGTGAGCTCCGTGCGTGCCAAGCAATGTGAACAAGCTGGAGGAGAAGGCGCTGGTTGAGAGCGTTACTCCTTCATGAACATAGGTGAAGAATTCAAAGATCTCGATCCCGAGGAATCCCGCACCCAGCAACAGGGTGATGACCATGAAGATCATCATCTGCTTTTTCAGGCCCAGACGCATCGCATGAACAGCCAAACCGATGGTGAAGCTGCTCGTTAAGAGCAGGAACGTCTCAAGCAGGACCGGCGTAATTTCAAAGATTTCCGCTCCGCTCGGACCGCTGGCAAAGCGGTTCACGAGAACGAAGTAGACGGTAAACAAGGTAGCAAAGAGCGCAATTTCAGCTCCGAGGAACAGCCAGAAGCCGAATATACGATTGCGGTTTTCCTCTGTTCCATATTCCAGCGGCTGAGTGGCATCTATTTTCATACCGTATCACCCCGCAGTTTCTGTTCGGTTTGAACAATCTCTTCAACCGGAATGTAATACCCGTGATCACGGTCGAAGGACATGGTAGCCATAATAATCAATACCGCGATACCGGCAACGATGGATGGAATCCACCAGCTGAATACCAGGAAGAAGCCCAGGAAGAAGAAGGCGATGCCCAGTACAAACGGTTTTCCGGTGTTGCTTGGCATGTGAATCTTCGTGATTTTCTCGTCCGAAAGCGGCTCGTTGTTTTTCTTGGAGAACCAGAAGGCGTCACGGCCTTTGACTTTCGGCGTTACCGCAAAGTTGTAAACAGGAACCGGACTTGGCGTCGACCATTCCAGTGATCGTGCATCCCATGGATCTCCCGTTTTGTCGCGCGGCTCGTAACGTGTACTCCAGTAAATGTTGTACACCAGAAGGATGAATCCGATCGCCAGTCCGACAGCGCCGACCATCGACAGCATATTCAGCGGACCAAAGCCGGTCTCGGCCGAATACGTGTACGTACGGCGGGTCATCCCCATAAGTCCCAGGAAGAACATTGGGAAGAACGTAACGTTAAATGAGATGGCAATGAACCAGAATGCGATTTTGCCAAGCTTTTCGTTCAGACGGAAGCCGAACACTTTAGGGAACCAGTAGTGGAAACCGGCAATGACGGCGAATACGGCGCCTGGAATGAGCACATAGTGGAAGTGGGCCACCAGGAACATCGTATTGTGATACTGATAGTCGGCACTGGCCATCGCCAGCATGACGCCGGTTACGCCGCCGATCGTAAAGATCGGAATAAAGGCAAGCGAGTAGAGCATCGGCGTCGTAAAGCTGATTCGGCCCTTGCGAAGCGTAAAGAGCCAGTTGAATATTTTGATCCCGGTCGGTACGGCAATCGCCATCGTCGTGATGGAGAAGAAACCGTTGACCATGGCCCCTTGACCCATCGTGTAGAAATGGTGGGCCCATACCAGGAAGGACAATCCGGAAATAATCGCCATACTCAATACCATGGAGCTGTAACCGTACAGGTTCTTTTTGGAGAACGCTGAGATGATCTCGCTGAAAATACCGAATGCCGGCAGAATAACGATATATACCTCAGGGTGACCCCATACCCAGAACAGGTTGGCCCAGAGCATATCCATGCCCCCGTTGGCCATCGTGAAGAATTGCGAGCCGAAGATGCGGTCGAACATCATAAGCAGAAGCGCAATCGTAAGCACAGGGAAAGCAAAGATAATGATGACGCAAGTGATCAATACCGACCACGTAAACATTGGCATGCGCATCAGGGTCATACCCGGCGCGCGCATTTTCAGGATGGTTACGATAAAGTTAAGGCCTGTCAGCAAAGTACCAATCCCTGAAATCTGAAGCGACAGAGAGTAGTAGTTGTTGCCGACCGTCGGACTGAATTCGATACTGGCCAGCGGGAAGTAAGCGGACCAGCCGGCATCAGGCGATCCTCCGATAACGAAGGAAATGTTGAACAGCATCGCTCCGGCGAAGAACAGCCAGAAGCTGATTGCGTTCAGTTTAGGGAATGCAACGTCACGGGCACCGATCTGGAGCGGAACGATGACGTTCATCAGACCGAAAATAAACGGCATGGCCATAAAGAGGATCATGATGACCCCGTGAGTCGTGAATACTTCATTATAATGCTGACCGGTCAGAAACTTCATCTCCGGTGCGGCGGTCTGCGCACGCATCATGATCGCGTCGACGCCCCCGCGGAACAGCATGATCAATGCACAGATGATGTACATGACGCCAATTCTTTTGTGATCCACGGTCGTCAGCCATTCCCGCCACATATATCCCCACTTCTTGTAATAGGTCAAGCCGAAGAGGATTGCGAGCGAGACGAGCACGATACTCACCATGGCGCCGTAAATTAACGGATCACCGGTAACGAAAAATTCGTCCCATTTCATAAAGGCCTAGCTCCTTTCTGGATGTATGAAGTAGATCGGGTGAACAACGTTTCACTCACCGATTTAATGTCCATCATGTTGATGATTTGGGCTTTCTTCAGCCGGGAAGTTCGGCAGCGGTTCGTTTGGATCCACGTTCGTTTCGCTGTCAAATTCCGTTTCTTCCGTTGTTGCAGGATCCGGGTGGACGTCTTTATGGTCCTGATGCTCCTCATTGCCGTTGACGTCACCGCCATGATGATGGTCTTCGGATGGCGGCGGGCTGAATTCCAGATGCGTGTTAGAGAAGGTCATTCGTCCGACATGCGCGGTCTCCAGAAGCTTCTTGAACTCATCTTCCTTCAGTTCAGGCGCCGTATCCTTTACATCCTGAACCCACTCATCATACTCGGCAGAGGTCATGGCAAGAGCTTCGAACTCCATATGGGCGAAACCTTCGCCGTTGAAGTTCGCGTTACGGCCCATCATCGAACCCGGTACGTCGGCAACCATGTTCAGCTTGGTGATCATGTCGCTCATCGCGTACTTCTGTCCGTGAAGCTGAGGGATCCAGAAGCTTGTGATCGGACCGAACGAATACAGTCGGAACTCGATCGGACGATTGGTCGGAATGTTAACGTAATTGACGGTTTCGATTCCTTCTTCCGGATAGCTGAAATGCCATTTCCAGTTCGAAGAGGAAGCATAAATGACCAGAGGCTCTTGGTTCTCGTAGCCTTCAGGCACGTTCTCGACGGCCACCGTCGTTTTGACGGTTACGACCGAGAGCACGGCAACGATCAGGATCGGAATGGCAGTCCACAGAATCTCCAGCCATTTGTTGCCCTCTTCATGTGGCGGTTCATAACCTTCGTTGGATTTCTTGGCTCGATATTTCGTGAGCATGTAGATATAGAGCGCGTAAACTACCGCTAGGATTCCGACCATCATGAGAATGGAGAATATGATTGTATCGGATAGGGTTCTGGCAGCCGGTCCTTTCGGATCTAATACCGTGAGCGAGCTGCAGCCCGATAAGAGCAAGGTAAAGCATAATAACAATGCAAATAACGGCCCTCTTTTGTTCATGATGTACCCCTTTCCTTGAAACGTTCGTTCGATTCAATGTTACTGACACATCTATAGTAGAAAGTTACGGTCGGCTTTGCAAAACACATAAACTTGTATAAATAACAGATAAATCCATATTCGTGTCAATGTATGTAATTTTATGTGTTCAATTTGTTACAAAAGGGGAGGGTTGTGAGCGAAATCATTGTAGTGGCGCGGTTTTGAGGCAGTTCATACTTTGTTCAAACATTCACGAGAGTTACCAGTTTCGTCACAATTCCGGGCCTGTTTTTCACTGCTTTCGGCTCCTTAACCTGCCGAATAAATCCCAGTACTGATAAGGGTTTAGACGTGCAAGTGTAATTTTTCACAATAAAATCGAACCCGATTTTTATTTCCAGTTTACTTATTTAACCAAAAGGCTCGAAGACGCTTGTGATATGATATAACTAAAAATTGGAACGAGATATTTTGCTGGGAATTGTGAAACGCTTGACAGGAAAGAGAGGGGAGCCGGTGCGGTCGTTCTGGATATGGTTTTTATTTCTTGTTTTGAGCTGGCTTTGCGCCTTCGTCCCCGTGCTGCAGCATGTTGATCCGGATCCATTGCCTTGGCGATTGGGAAGCAGCGCCATTTTTTTCACGGGCTTCTTTTTGGCGCCGTTGTTCCGCGCCAGGCCTGCAATGCTATTTGTCACACTGCTCGCAACGTCGGTATTTTCGGTAATCTCCTTGGGACCCGCGAGTACGGATGCAACGAACCCGTAGGATATTTGCGATGAAAGCTGAGAGAACTCGATGAAAGTGAGTGTTCTGCAAAGTTTGCTCGACGGACTTCTCAGCATGGTTAATTGCTGCTCATCGGGGTATTGTGCATGGGTATTGGGATCAATCTGATGGAACGGCGTCATGTGTAGGCTGCAAGCAAGCATAAACGATAACATGACGGCGCGCTGAATAAAGAATGGGCTAATCCAGAGGGGGTACGGCATTCCTCGGAATAACCCTTTGCTTTTGCTGTTTACAACACATGGAGGCGAATAAGCTCCGCAAGCCGAATAAGTCCCTTCTCCAGTTGATCGTAGGAGGCGTATGCAAAAGATAACCGCAGATGCTGCTGGTCGTTACGGTCATAAATATTTCCGGGATTGAGCAGCAGGCCTTCCTTCAACGCCTGATCGAATAACGGACGAATGGAGATCGGCTTTGCGATGCGGAGCCAAACATAAAATCCGCCTTGGGGTTTATTCCAGTGGGCAATATCTTGAAAATATCGTTCCAGCAACGACAGCGTAAAGTCTCTGCGCTTCATCAGCTCTGCCCGGATCTGAACGAGATGCTTCTCATAGGATCCGCTCGAGAGCCACTCCGCGACAGCATGCTGGGACAGCGAGCTGGACCCGTAATCGGTCTGCATTTTTATGTCGGACAGCCGATCGATGACAGGCTCCGGCCCGACGACCCATCCGATGCGCAGACCGGGCCCGAGGGTTTTGGACATGCTGCCCATATAGAGCACGAGTCCTTGTTTATCCGAAGCTTTCAAAGGGGGCGGAGAGGGAGTATCCAACCATAAATCGCCATACACATCATCCTCGATGACGGGCAATCTTTCTTGGGCACAGATTTGCAGCAGCTCCGTCCGTCTGTCGGAAGACATCATCGTGCCGGTAGGGTTATGAAAGGCAGGGATCGTGTAGAGCAGGGCGGCTCTGTGCTGACGCTTGAGCCTTCCGATAGATTCCGTTCTGATCCCTTTGGCATCCATCGGGATGCCGTGCAAATGCATGCCAGCCGACTGGAATACATGAATCGAGTTCAGGTAAGTGGGATTCTCCACCAGGATGGCGGAACCGTGATGCAGCAGCCCCAGGGAAATAAGCTGCAAGCCCTGCAGCCCGCCGGAGACGATAAGAATGGAAGAAGGAGAGGCGGATATCCCCTTCTTATTCAAATAATCGCTGATGATTTCCCTTAAGTATAGGCTGCCTTTCGGTTCCGAATATCCCAAAGTGAAACGGCTGGACATGCTGCCGTTAAACGTCTCCCGCATTTGGGCGGTCGGGAGGAGCTCAGGCGAAAGCTCGCCAGTACCGAGTCGGATCACTTCGGGATCGGTTTCCGCACGGTTGATCTGCTGGATCATATGGATGTTCGGTTGGTAGGAGCCGGATTTCACGTATTGATTCCAATCAGGCGGGGGCGTGGCGGCCAATACGCTCCAAGTATTGTTCACAATAACCGTGCCTTGTCCCACCCGGGATTCTATGAAACCGTCAGCCGCAAGCTCACCCAAGGCATAAACGATGGTGCTGCGGTTGACTTGAAATTTGGCGGCAAGCTCCCTCTGCGGGAGAAGTCGGGTTCCGACCGGCCATTCCCCGTTCATGATTCGGCTCTTCATGTGATCATAAATTTGCTGATGCAGGGGCACTTCGGAAGCTTTATTCAATTTCCATTCTTCTGTCATGGACAACCTGCTTTCTGACAACGTTTCTATAGTATTATGCCCAGTTTACATCATTGGTTGGGTCGAATACCAACCAAATTGGTTGGAGACGCAGTCAAGCACCTCCATTACAATGGTGAAAATATGTACTGGAGGTTTGCTTTCAAATGATAGGCGTTATACTTCATGGATTCATTCTGGCTATTGGCCTAATTCTTCCCTTGGGCGTGCAGAATGTGTTCGTATTTAATCAAGGTGTCGTCCAACCCCGGTTTATTAGGGCGCTGCCCGTCATTATTACCGCATCGTTATGCGATACGCTGCTGATTTCATTGGCGGTGTTGGGCGTATCCGTGATCGTTATGGAATATGAGTGGATCAAATTGACGTTATTTACATTGGGCATCTGCTTCCTGGTCTATATGGGAGCGGCGACGTGGAGGAGTAAGCCTTCAGGTCAGGACCCGGAAAGCGCCCGTTCGTTCTCTCCCAAGAAGCAAATCGTATTTGCCATGTCCGTGTCGCTGCTAAATCCGCATGCGGTTCTGGACACGATGGGCGTCATCGGCACGAGCTCGCTTCAATATGAAGGGGCGGACAAAGTGATTTTTACCGTTATATGCATCGCCGTCTCCTGGTTGTGGTTTCTGGGACTCGGAATTGCCGGCAGGGCGGCCGGAAGAATGGATCCGTCAGGCAGGCTGCTGTTCGCGCTGAACCGAATATCGGCGGTGATTATGTGGGGGACGGCCGTTTATCTCGTCTTTCATTTGATTCAAACCTAGTGAGGAGAAATTTAGAAGGGACTGAGAATTTATGCTAATTAAGGAATAGAAAATGTGGTAAGTTTGTATGTAAACCGGGAATAGGAGGAGGCAATGCGATGAACATTTCGATTGGCGGGTATTCTTTTTATAACACGTTTCTCGACGGCAAAATGGATGTGTTCGGTTATTTGGAGACGGTGAAGTATCGATACCGAATGGATGCGGTTGATTTGTGGAACGGTTTTTTCATCGATCGAAGCGGCCCCATATACAAGCTTGCCGACGAAAGCTACATACGTAAAATCAGGGAAGCGCTGGATGAGAAGGAGATGAGCGTGGTTAACTTTGCTGTTGACGGGGCTCATCTATGGGATCCCGACCCGGATATGCGGGAGAAGTTGTATGAAAATGCGCTTGCCCATCTGGATGCCGCAGAAATTTTGGGTGCCGAAACGGTGCGGATCGACACCGGCGGCGGTTATTAGGAAGCGGAGCCAATGCCGGACGAACAATTCGAATACCTGGTTAAGCGCTATCGGGAATTGGCGGAGCGTGCAGGGGATAACGGTTATACGGTAGGCCCGGAAAACCATATGGGCGCCTCCCTGCTCCCGCGGGAAATGAAGCGGATTGCGGAGGAAGTCCGGCATCCGGCTTTTGGTTTCCTGCTTCACCTAGGAAGATGGAGGGCGGATGAGGCCGAAGGCGACGAGATGGTTGCCCCGTGGACGGTGCATACGCATTTCGATGCGAAGACCGCGGTTCATCCCGATGCGGAGGAGAAGGTGCGCTGCCTGCTCGCCGGGGGCTATCAGGGATATTGGGGCGTCGAATACAAAGCGCCGGGCAACCAATACGTGGAAATGGAATGGATCATTGGGGCCGTGAAGCGGATCGTGAGCAATGCCGGTCGAGTCGTACAAGAATGACATGATGTTTTCTCTTAAGGATAAAAAGAGGACCGATTCTAAAGAATCGGTCCTTGAATGATTTTGCCAGTAGCAGCTTAAGAAAACTTTCAACACCCGTTAGCTGGTCAGCTTAAATTGGCTGTTGTACAACTCGTAGTAGAAGCCGCGCTTGGCCAGCAGCTCTTCATGTGTGCCGCGCTCCGCGATTCCGCCATGATTCATGACAAGAATCTGGTCGGCCTCGCGGATCGTGCTTAGACGATGGGCGATGACAAAGCTGGTCCGGCCTCGCATCAGGGCGCGCATGGCGGTCTGAATATGCATCTCGGTTCGGGTATCGATGCTGCTGGTTGCCTCGTCGAGAATCAGAATAACGGGATCGGCAAGCACGGCGCGAGCGATCGTCAAGAGCTGCCGCTGGCCCTGGCTCAGGTTGCCGCCGCCCGACAGGAGCTGCGTATCATAGCCATCGGGCAGCTTCATGATGAAGTCATGCGCATTGGCAAGCTTGGCGGCGGCTTCGATCTCTTGGTCCGTGGCATCCAGCCGGCCATATCGAATGTTCTCCCGGATCGATGCCGAGAATACATAAGCATCCTGAAGCACGATCCCCAGCTGACTGCGCAGACTGTCCTTATCCAGTTGGCGGATATCGCTGCCATCTATGGTGATTACGCCATCATCTATCTCATAGAAGCGGGTGAGGAGATTGATAATGGTGGTTTTGCCGGCGCCTGTCGGGCCGACGAGCGCAACGGTCTCACCCGGCCGGGCGGTAAGCGAAACGTCCCTCAGAATCGGGACGCCTTCCTTATAGCTGAAGGACACATGGTCAAATCGTACCTCGCCATACATATCGTCCGCTTTTTTCGTCTGTTCATTGCCGCGGTATTCGGACTCCGTATCGATAATCTCAAAGACCCGTTCTGCCCCGGCAACCGCAGATTGCACCAGGTTGAACTGGTTCGCCAGATCGTTCAAAGGCCGTTGAAACTGCTTCGAATAATTCAGAAACGCAACGACGACCCCGACGGTTGTGAAATCCTTGAAAGCCATGTAGCCGCCAACCGCTGCTATCAAGGCAAAACTGACATTATTCAGTACGTTCATAACCGGCCCGACCGTGCCCGAATAGATCTGGGCTTGAATGCTGGCGTCGGTCAGCTTTTTGTTCATGTCATCAAACTGGGCAGCGGCATGCCGTTCGCGGCGATATACCTGCACGACCTTTTGGCCCGAAACGGTCTCATCAATGAATCCGTTAAGCTCTCCCAGCAAGCTTTGCTGCTTGGAAAAATGCTTTCTTGTCCGGCTTGCCACCGTCTTCGTGAACAGCATGACAAGCGGAATGGTCACCATGCTGAGCAGCGTAAGCCACACGTTGAGGTACAGCATGATGGCAAGCGATCCGATCAGGGACAGAACGCTGGAGATGAGCTGGGTTACGCTTTGATTCAACGTACCGGAGACATTCTCGATATCATTGGTCGTGCGGCTCATCAATTCGCCGTGCGTCTTGCTGTCGAAGAAGCGGAGCGGCAGGACTTGAAGCCTTGCAAAGATATCCCGCCGCATGGCCAGAATGGACAGCTGGGAGACTTTCACCATGACATGCTGCTGAAGCCATGCCGTGAGCGCGGTGCCAGCATAAACGGCAAGAAGTATCGCACATAACCCCATAAGTCCTCTGATGTCTCCCGGGATGATGTAATGATCCACGGCGTTCCCCAGCAGATAAGGGGCAATCAGTGAGAGCAGCGTCGTTACGAGCGTGAATACGAAAACAGCCATCATGCCGCCTTTGAACGGACGGATATAGCTCCATATCCGGCGTATCGTATCCATCGTATGTTTCGGCTTGGCTTTGGCTATCGTCATTCCGCGGATGGCGTTGCCGCCTCGCATGCTAAGGTCCGGACCGTCCGTATGATGGGCATGCTTGGAATCCTGATTCGGTTTAGCCATGAGAAGACACCTCCTTGCCGAATTGCGATCGATAAATGTCCTGATATACTTCACAGGAAGCAAGCAACTCGTGGTGCGTGCCCTTCGCGATCAATTCCCCGTCATCCAGCACCAATATCAGGTCGGCGTCGATCACGGATGAGATCCGCTGGGCTATCATAAGGCAGGTCCGGTCTTTCATCAGACGGGCCAGCTCTTTCCGAAGCCGCGACTCCGTTCCCGTATCGATGGCGCTGGTGCTGTCATCAAGAATCAGAATGGCGGGTTGAAGCAATAATGCCCGCGCAATGGATATCCGCTGTTTCTGTCCGCCGGACAGGTTCACGCCGCGTTGTCCAAGCACGGTATCGTAGCCATCCGGCATGGAAGTAATGAAATCATGCGCTTGGGCAGCTTTAGCCGAGGCCATTACTTCTTCATCGGAAGCGTCCGGTTTCCCGTAGCGGATGTTGTCCCTTATAGTGCCTGTAAAAAGGATGGATTCTTGCAGGACGATGCCGATTCGTTCGCGCAAAGCGGACAGCTCCATTCTCCGCACATCGGTTCCGTCGATTCGTATCTGCCCGGAGGTCACATCGTACAGACGGGGGAGCAGGGATACCAGAGAGGTTTTACCCGAACCTGTTGCACCCATAATGGCTACATGCTGTCCTGGTCGAACCTTGAAACTGATGTCGCGCAGTACGGGCTTCTGCATCTCCGAGTTATAGGAAAAGGTAACGCGGTCAAACATGATCTCTCCTTGCTTGTACGCATCGGTTGCCGGTTGAACCTCGTTCACAATTTCGGATTCTGTACGCATGACCTCCTGAATACGGTCAGCGGAGACCTTGGCCGTAGAAATCCGTACCAGCATCATGGCCACGGACGAAACCGAGAACAATACCTGCGTGACATAGTTTATAAAGGCTACCAGGCTACCGACCTCAAAGGATCCGCCGATAGCATCCTTTCCGCCGAACCACAGGACGGCCACGATGCTGACATTCAGAATCATGGTCAGGATGGGCATGTTGAGCGCAACGATCCGCTGGGTTTTTACCGAAACTTGCGTGAAGTCCTGGTTCGCATCATGAAATCGGTCCTTCTCGTAACCGGCACGCACGAATGCCTTGGAGACCCGGATTCCGGCGAAATTTTCCTTCAGTACCGTATTCACCTTATCGAGTTTCTTCTGAACGGTGGCGAACAAGGGCAGGGTAGCCCGGATCAGGAAAAACATCACGACGAACAGCAACGGAACGGCAATAGCCAGAATGATGGCCAGCTTGGGGCTGATGATCACCGCCATGATCATGCTTCCTATGGCAAGAAACGGTGAGCGTACGAAGATGCGCAGCAGCATCTGCACCATCGTCTGAAGCTGAACGATATCGCTCGTAAGCCGGGTGATGAGCGACACGGTTGAGATGTCGTCCAGATTGCGGAAAGACAGGGTCTGAACTTTGCGGAACAAATCCCGGCGAAGGTCGGCGCCAAAACGCTGTGAAGCAATGGAAGAATAAATCGTGCACCCGAGACCTCCAAGCAGCCCGATGGCTGCAGCTCCCAGCATGAGCAGCCCTGTACTGAGGATGTGTGCCGTATCGTTCTGCATGACGCCGCGGTCGATAATGCTGGCCATCAGCATGGGCTGAAGCAGATCCATGGCGACCTCCAGCAGCATCAATAGCGGTGCAAGCAGGGCCGCTGTCCAGTGAGGACGTAAATAACGAAATAGTTTAAGCAAGAATAATGGCACCTTCTTTATTCTTATTAGTCTAAATACCAAGGTAAGCCATGGGCTTCAGCCTTGTCAAAGGGTAAAGAGCGAAAGCCCGGGAGGGATTCGCATCTCTTAAGAAAAACTTTAACTTTTCCCTACTTTTCCTTAAACTATATTCTTTAAGATGGTGGGACAAAGATAGAGGGAGTTGTTGAAATTGAAGAAGGGTTTGATATTGCTCGTGATCTTCCTGTTGGTCGGATGCGAGCCCGCACTAACGGAGACGCCAAACGCGAATGATAACAAAGGAACACATAAGGAACAGGATATGAACGCTGGCTCCGACGCGCAGGCGAATCCTCAATCAGAATACGATAACGATGGGAATAAAGCGGCTCAAACGGTCTCAGTGACAGATGAACAAGTAACGCAGGGGAATCTGGTTTTGGTCAACAAGGATCACCCGCTGGACCCGGCAGCCGTACCGACGGATATCGTTAATTTGTTTCAGGATCAAGACTTAATGAACGGTTACGTCGTTCTTGACAACACGATCCGTTTATCGCGCACTGTGGCGGAGCGTTTTGGCGATATGATCCAAGCAGCAGGAGAGGACGGGGTCAATCACTTCATGATCAGCAGCGGGTACCGGGATGAGAGCGAACAAGAGGCGTTATATCGCGAAAAAGGCGCCGATTATGCATTGCCACCAGGCTACAGCGAACATAACCTTGGGTTATCCATGGATATCGGATCTACGCAGAAGGCGATCGATCAATCTCCGGAGGGCGAGTGGCTGAAGAAGCATGCTTGGGCGCATGGATTCATTTTGAGATACCCCCAGAACAAGACGGATGTCACAGGGATCCAGTATGAGCCGTGGCATTTTCGTTATGTTGGGCTTCCGCACAGCATGATCATGCACGAGCTGGATTTTACGCTCGAAGAGTATCTGGATTTTCTCAAGGAGAAAAAAAACTATAAGGCAACCGTAAACGGGAAGGCCTACGAAATCGAGTACGTACCCGTCCAGGCGAAAGAAACGGAAATTGAAGTTCCGGCCGGCAGCGAGTATGAGATATCCGGCAACAACATCGATGGCATGATTGTGACGGTGCAGCTCGGCAAGGATGAGAATGAATGAAACTAACGCCTAAATGGATGGTATTATTGCTGTATGCGTTGTATGTATATGTGCTGGTCAAAATCATTCTGTTCAAATTCGGCGACGTGAACATTTCGTTTCTATGGCATCAACTGCAGCGTTCGATGGATAATCCCGAATATATGCAGAATCGATTGCAATTTGCCAATTTTACGCCGTTTAAGTCCATTCATCAAAATATGAAACGACTCTCGAGCCCGCATGACGTGATCAATCTGTTCGGAAATATCGCGATTTTCATACCCAATGGCATATTCGTCAGTGTATTGCTGAAAAACAAGTGGATGGGATGGCTTGGCGCTTTCGTGACTTCCTTCGGGCTAAGCCTTGGGCTGGAGTGCTCGCAGATTCTCTTTTCGATGGGAAGCTTTGATGTGGACGATTTAATCCTGAATACGGCTGGCGGGGTGATAGGCTGTTCCATGGTCCTCGTCTTAAAACTAACCTTATCGGAAAAACAATCCCATATTGATGAGGGTAGGGGCGGGAAGGGCAAGCCGTTATCGGGGGTGAAGAAGCAAGAGGCCTCATCTTGAACCTGATGATGAGTACCGATTTGACGTTGAAGACATATCTATAAAGGCGGTGGTTATAATCGTGAATAAACGCTGGAAAAGGATCTTGTTCGGTTCCATCGGATTGGTCTTTGTCATGTTCGTCATAAATATCGCATTATATATCCATTCGATCGGTTGGAATAATATCAAACTGATGTATTCGCTTCATACCACCGACAAATCCGTCGTAAAGATTGATGATCCTTCGAACGGCCATGGACTGTATCTTACGAAGATGAGGCAACCGGCTGAAATGATTAAGGAGCGGATGCAGCGCGAGGATTGGCATTATGTTATGCAAGAGGGCTCCGGCTATTTTTTTGAAAAGGATGACCAGGATGTCGTGGTGACAACCAAGATATGGCCGAATCGTTATTTTGTCAGAATTTCGGTTCAGCATGACGTCGTGAATTTAGCCGACTGATGGCATGGCTGTTATCCCAAACAAAAAAAGCATCGATAAGATGCTTTTTTTGCGTGGGTGCCCGCTAATCGACCGTTTCTTTGGCAATATGCCGTGAAAAAGTCGCAGCGTTAACATGGATCTCGCTTTCTCTCACGCCTCGGCCGATCCGGTCTGCGCGCCGGATGGCACGCCGCGGAGCCAGCTGCGCCGCCATTTCAGCTGCATCACAATCGTAAGGGCCAGCGATGCGGCGGCAATGAAACTCAGAATGATGAACCCGGCGGTGTATGAGCCTGTCGCTTGGTACAATCGACCCAATATCAGCGGAAGCGCGTAGCCGCCCAAGCCTCCGGCAGCCCCGACAATCCCGGTAACCAGGCCGATCTCGCCGGCAAACCGTTGAGGGACAAGCTGAAATACGGAACCATTCCCCGCGCCCAGGCACATCATGCCGATAAACAGCAGCGAGACGACAAGCCATAGCGGCGGCAAGAAGGAGACGCCGATCAGCATAATGGCAGCTCCGGCATAGAGAAACATCAGCATTCGCGAGCCGCCGATACGATCGGCCAGAAAGCCGCCTACAGGACGGAAGAAGCTCCCTGCTATGACGCAGATCGTTGTAATGTCCGCAGCCTGAACCGCGGAAAGGCCATACTGGGTGTTGAAGAAGATCGTTAAATAGTTGGCGAGCCCGACAAAGCCGCCAAACGTCACGCAGTACAGGGCACAGAATACCCAAGCATCGCGCTGTTTAAGCACATTGCCATATTCGGACAGCCGTTTGGGGGCAGGCCGATTCGGACTGTTGCGGGCAAACAGCGAGAAGTAGATGAAGACCAATACAATGGGAATGATGGCAAGTCCGAAGACAATCTCCCAGCTTCCGAAATGCTGCGCCAGCCGGTTGGCGAACAGGGTCGCCAGGACGGTGCCGCTGTTCCCGGCTCCGGCGATTCCCATCGCCAGGCCTTGATGTTCTTTGGGATACCACTGTCCCGCAAGAGGAAGTGCTGCGGCGAACGAAGCTCCCGCGACGCCGAGAAGAATCGCAACGACGTACAATTGATCAAGGGAATCTACCCATAACCAGCCAAGCAAAAGAGGGACCAGCGTGACGATCATCCCGATCTGAGCCGTTAGCTTCGGGCCGATGCGATCGGCAAGGAAACCTAGTACGAGCCGAAGTATCGAGCCGCCAAGAACGGGAAGTGCCACCAGATTTGCCTTCTGCACCGGATCCATCGGATAATCTCCGGCAATGACTACCGCAAGCGGTCCGAGCATGCCCCATATCATGAAGCTGATATCGAAATACAAAAAAGCACCGAACAGGGAGGGCTTGTGCCCGCTTTGCCAAAATCCTTTCTTCTCCATGGTTTTCGCTCCTTATCCAAATGTGTACGTTCTCTATACCTGGTGCGGATCTTCAGATGCAGGCATAAAAAGGCCGCAATTCGCCCATTGCAGAACGACTTGCGGCCTCGTTGCCCAAGACGCAGACACGTCATTGTGTCTTCCGTCTGTGAAATATATGATTTTGCTGATTCACATTCTAGATAACAGGTCAAATGAATGTCAATATACATCACACAAAAAATCGAATAATTATAAATCATTAAAATTCCGTTGACTAAATGTCATATATCGTGGCTTATCGAATTTCGTCAAGTAAGCTAGATGTAGGTTACG